>NZ_OX443569.1:1800000-2119816 GCF_947539375.1 Lactobacillus isalae | reverse complement strand
GCTACAATATCAGGTTCAATAACAAATTTAGTCACACCATTTTCAATAGCGATTTGTGTTGGAACGTTAGAATCGACTAGCTTGTAATCTTTTGGAAGATTCTTCTTCACATCAAAGTCTACCTTATCTCCATAGTTAGATGAGTCTGTACCAATATTATCAATATTCTTAATAACATTTCCATTGCTATCAACGTATTCAATCTTTTGACTAGCAGGAGTGATACTATACTTAAATTCACCAGTTACGTTAACAGTATAATTTGAATTATTATCTTGAAGTTTCTTCAAACCATTTTCGTTTAAAGTAATCGTGTAATTACCTACTTCAGTTGGAGCATTACCATCTGGAGTATCCCAGCTAAAGTCATCCAATGTTAAACCAGCTTTATTGAGATTGTTACCAGTTAAGTTGTCTAATAAAGTTGAAAGATCACCATTAGCAGGTTGACCGTCAGAAACTTTAGAACCATTGCCTGATAAAATTACATCCATTTTGGCTGGAGTAACAATCAAATTACCAACTTCTTGTTCAGTTGTTGGCCAATCATAGTTTGGATTGAGCTTCTTAAGTTTTTCAACCCCTTCTGGAGTTAAGTAAACTGTGTAGTCACCAACATTAATTGGATCTACAGGATTTCCATCTTTATCCTTAACTACAAAGTCACCACTTGTTAATGTACCATCTGGAATTGTTGGAACTGGACCATCACCATCAGGTATCAACGTAATTGGGAAGTTACCTGGATCTACTACTTGTGGATTTCCTGTATATGTTCTTGTTTGAGTATGGTTTCCTGAAATAGTGATATTATCCTTGGTAATCGTAAAGGTAGCTTCTCCCTTAAGATCGCTATCTGTGATCTTAACGTTGCCTTCACCCCACTTGTTATCAATTGTACTTTGGAAGTTAGTAAGACCGGTCTTGCTCAAACTTAATGTATAACTACCTGCATCAGTTGGAGCATCTTCGTTAGGTGTATTCCAAGTATAGTCGCCAGCTTGCAACTTATAAGTTACAGTTTCATTGCTGTTTAAAATGCTAATAGTTACTTCAACTGTACCATCTTTTGCATTAATCTCAGTCGTAGTTACTGGTTTGCCATCATATGTCTTAGATGAACTCCCGGAAAGATTTGCACTAGCAGTAGCTTCAGTAATTACATATGAACCTTCACCGCTAATTTTGGCGTTAGACCAATCAAGGTTTTCTGAATTATTACTGTTTTGCAATATTTTATTCTTACCTGATTCAGATAATTCAACAGTATACACACCAACATTGCTTGGAGCAGTTGTATAAGTAATCCCATCTTTTACCCAAACATAATCGCCATCTTCCAGAGTAATAGTTGGATTTCCTGGTGCAGTTACCGTGACTGCAGGCTTAGTAGCATAATTATCAAGACCAATTGGTGTACCATCAAATACCTTTTCAGCACTGGCATTAAATTTAACACTTGGTATAGCTTTTTGGATTTCAAAATTACGAGTACCAGTATTATCAAAGTTGTAGCTGTAATGAGTTGGATCTATCTTAGCAATATTTTCCTTACCTTGTGCAGATAGTTGAACCTTATAAGAGCCAACATTAGTTGGATTTTGACTTGAAACAAATTCCAAATCCCCAGCAACTAACTTGTAAGTTTGATTATTACCCAGAATTACTTGGTAATCATCAACATTAATATCATTATTTGTAAAGGTATTGCCTGTATAAGTTACTTCTTGATACCCATCTAAGACTACAGATACATCGGTTGCCTTATTTACTGTATAAGTACCACTTGCACCATTTATCCAATTATAATTATTAGTCTGTGATTGAAGCTTCTTAAACCCATTTTCACTTAGAGTAACAGTGTAAGTACCTAACTCAGTGGGTACAGTAGTTGTTTTATCACCATTTGCAACAGTGAATTCAAAGTCACCGGCATCTGCAGAAAGAGTCACACCTTCTGGAATGTTAACAGTTACCTGATTATTTGTTGAAATAACTGGTTTGAAGTTATTTGCATCAAATGTATTCTTACCATATTCAACAGTTTGACTAGCAGGATTATCAAAGTTAACTGTTGCTTGTGCCTTATTGATCGTGTAACTTGCATTTTCATTAATCGTTACATTTGACCAATCAAGATTTGCTGCATTTTTTGCTTTGATCTTACCAATTCCCTCTGACGTTAAGGAAACAGTATACTCCCCTGCATCAGTTGGAGCTGTAGTAAATGTTTGACCATCCTTAGTCCAAACATAATCAGTACCAGCAACTAAAGCTACATCATGTGGACCAGGAGCAGTAATCGTCAAAGTTGGCACATAACCAGCAATTGGTGTACCATCATAAGTCTTTTGGTCTTGACCAGTAAATGATGCACTTGGGATTGCCTTAGTAATTTCGTAAGTTGCACTACCTGTAATTGCATCATCAACCCAGTTAATGTTCTCGCTGTTGCCATAATGCATTTTAATGTTTTCCATTCCTGCCCTATTCAACTTAATCGTATACTTACCTACATTAGTTGGCGCACTACTTAATTTAGTTGAACCATCTTCGTTGTACCAATCGTAGTCGTTAGTTTGAAGTTCATAGGCAGCTTGAGTAGCGCCAGGAACGTTTGCAGCAACCTTGATATTACCATCTTTAGTAACTTCAATATTAGTTACTGCCTTAGCATCATATGTCTTAGAATTATTTCCTTCTAATTTAGCTGTTGCTTGTGCCTTTTCAATAGTGTAGTTAACGTATGACTTACTTGGATCATAATTAACGGTTAATCCGCCGGCAACCTTATTTAATTTATCCAAACCATTTTGATTCAAAATAATGTGGTAATCACCAGCATTAGTTGGTATACCTGTTAAAACGTTACCTTGAGCATCAGTATATGAGTAATCATCTGAGGTCAAGTTAGCATTTTTAATAGCTTGAGCAATAGTTGTTACAGGAACATTAGTATTTGATGAAATAGCAGTATGAGTAATTTCATCAATTATATTGTCAGAAACTGGCTGTTCACTGCCATTATAGGTGTTAATAATAGGGTTGTGATTGATACTTAAATCAAGACTGACCTTGTTATATACCACATTAACAGTTATCGAGCTCTTCTCTGGAGTCACCGCAACACTATTTAAACCAGTAATAATTCCATTGGCATCATTTGTTACATCAGTATAGTTATCATTACCAACTTTTGCACTTTCAATGTAATAACCTTCTGGAACATTTGAATTAGTCCAACTACTCCAGTTTGCATTAGTGCTAGTCCATGCAGCATTACCATCTGTAATTGTCTTGGTACTATCGCTTGGATCGACATAGCCAATTACTTTACCAGTTACTTCATCAACAACTGCTGTTCTAGTAAAGTTAACGTTCTGTTCAACAGAAGCAATAGGAGGGACAGGAAGGCCTGATACATCAATAGTTCGAGTAATCATTTCAGAAAGTGAAACTTTATCTGCATCAGTACTTGTACTTGGCCAAGTATCATCAGGTCCAACAACCTTATGCTTATGAACAAGAGGAATAGTAATTGGAGTATTAGTTGCTTCAAATGTGTAACTTGTTGGTAAGCTTGCCCCATTAGCTAATTCATATCCGTCTGGAACAGTTAAATTCAAATTGCTATCGGTTTCTCCAACACGGCCATTAATAGTAATCGTTGCTCCAACTTGCTTATTGTTATCATCAGTATCGATAAAAGTAATAGTATTGCTTACTTCGTCACTTTGGTAAGTAATCGTTACTTTAACGTTGCTCCCATTAGCTGAAACAGTAGTCGGTGCTACGCCAGTTAACTTACCATCTACGCTCGTAACATCAGGATAATTACCATTTGCGTCAGTAATTGATGCAATTGAATAGCCTGCTGGAATATTAGCTGGAACAAATGCATCCCATTTATCGTTAGTACTTGCCCATGCAGCCTTACCATCTGTAATTGTTTTAGTACTATCACTTGGATCAACATAGCCAACTATTTTACCGGTTACTTCGTCAACAAGTGCTGTTCTAGTAAAGTTAACATTCTGTTCAATAGAAGCAACAGGTGTAGGAAGTCCTGATACATTAATAGTTCGAGTAATTGTTTCAGAAAGTGAAACCTTATCTGCATCAGTACTTGTACTTGGCCATTGATCCGGATTACTTACTTGAATAGTTTTATGTGTTACATAGATCGTTAATTCAGTATTATCTGGACCAAAAGTTTCTGGTACAGTACTACTATTTGAACTTATTACATAGCCCTGCTTTTCCAAAGCACTCTTAACTGCATTATATGCAGTCGTTGCATCAGCTGGAACCGTGCTCCCTTGATTACCAGTAATTGCTTGACCATTACTTAATAGGTCAGTATTTGACTGAATAGTTGTCGGATTTGATGGATCGTTTTCATCAATTACTTGATAAGTGAGTGTACGTTGAATTGGCACAGCTTGTAAAATTACCGTGGCATTATTGTAGAAATATTGAACATTTCCACCAAAGACTGGTGTACCTGCAGGTGCATCAGTTTGCCAAGTTTTTCCACCAGATTGCAAAGTTGCTGACTTAATTTCATAGTTTGCAGGAATAGATGAAGCCGCATTTTTATTTGCTAAATCGATAGCTTCCTGCTCAGTCAACATTGTATTGTTTTGAGCTAAATTGTAACTAGTACTTAAATTAGGAAGATCAACAGTCTGCACTTGACCATTTTCATCAGTATATTGAAGCTTGAAGTTAATATTAGCTGCACCAGTTACGGTAATATTAGCTGGCTTTACTTTGTTAGGTGCAGTACTTGCATTATATACTGCTTCACTATTTATAAATGGCTTAGTAGTATTTGAATAGAATCCAGTATTAAGATACCCTGTCTTACCGGCATCATTCACCAAGTTAGGATCTATTCCTGTAAAAATCAAACGATCTGAACGTTCATTATTACCTAAAGCTGCTACCTTAATGATAATTGACTTAATCTTAGACCAATCAGTTACTTGATCTGCTGGCACATATCCGGTTTCATCTGGTTTAGTACCATCGGGATCACTATTAGTCTTAAGGTCACCTAATTTAGTAGAATATAAGAACGTATATCCCGTCTTATCCCCATCATAAACAGGACGACCACTTAATTGGAAAGTAAAACTAGTATCTGAAGCTTGTGGTAGGTTTACCAAAGCAACAACATTAGTCAAATTACTTCCCGATACATTAATTAAGCGAATTGCATATGCCATCTCACTAGAGTCATAAAGATTGGTGACTCCAGAATCAACCAAAATATCATTCTGATTACCTTGAGCAACACTAGCAGTATTAGCACCACCGACTTGATTAATGTTAAATCCCTTACTCCCAACATAATAAAGATTAGAAGTGTTACCCTGTACCCAATCTGGATTAAAAGTAATACCGTTAGGAGCAAAATTGCTTGTATTATCAGGATTATAAGCAGTGTTCGTTAATTTGGTCGTTGGACTAACAATATAAATCATCCCTTGATAGGTGCCGTTAGTTCCATCAGGCAAGCTATTAAGGTGAATTTGATTATTGGCACCTTGACCAGCAAGAAAGTTATAGCCCGTACCAGAGTAATCAATCTTTACAACTTGACGAGAGAGTCCTGGGGTTTCTGTTGGAACAGTAAATACTGACAACTTTGGCGCACCAGTAACACCATTATTAGTGTTAGGGACAAAATTAGGTAGCTTAGTATAGTCAGTTGAAAAATCATAAACTGAGAACCATTCTGGCAAAACATAGTAAAAAATCGGTTCATAAATATTGTTGGTTTGTCCTCCGCCAGCGTAGACAGAAAGATAACCTACATTAGGTTGTCCTGTGGCTGTATTAGTTTGATATCCAAATATGCCTGAACTAGAAGTTAAATCAGCTGATGAAACAACATTCTGGCCAAATTGTGTCGTACTAGTCAAATATCTAGTTACATTTCCTTGTTGAATTGTTCCAGTAAAAGTCATGTTAGCAACTAATTGTGTTCCTGGCTTAACTGTATCTGGGACTGCCCCATATGCTTCAAACGCGTTCACGGACTCAGTAGTTTGATTTGCAAAATTATTAGTTGGCAAGTTAATAGCTGTACTTTGATCTCTTTCAAAGTCATCAGGACTAACCACAATATTAGTAATTACCCCAGTTCCAGTAATAATTTCACCAGCACTTACCTGCCCTTCACTCGTTGTACCATCTGCACAAGTAATTATGTACTTATAGTTATTTGTACCAGGAATAGTGGGTGTTTTTAGTTCAGTTACCCCAAGTCCTTCATCAAAATTGAAGGTAAGTTTACTATTGTAATCATTGTACGAAGCAATTGATTCATTGGTAATACCAAAGTAAGCAACAATTTGTTTATGACCGTTATTTAAAAGCTGATTACCATTATAGGCAGCTTTAGCATAAAGCGGCATTTGGCCTAGCGGAATCTGATCATTTGCACCATAGAAATCTTGACTTACTGTTGGACCATTCCAAGTTTTTGTTTGACTACCATCATCATTAAGCTTTTGCACAATCGTAATTGGCGCGTCAGCTGTATAAGTAGTAGCCGTAGTTGGCAGTGCAATATTATATGAACCAACAAGCTGGTAGGCCGACCCGCTACTATAGCCTTGTGTACCCGAACCTTTTGGTACAGTGATAATAACGTTATCGCCTTCTTGAGTAATAGTAGTTTTATCACCAAAATTATTAAGCTGCATTGTGGCAGATTCATCTAGCACATAACCTTTAGGCATTGGAATTGTGATTACGGTGCCATAATTAACAGCACTATTAATTTTTGGGGAAGGATACGGAGCATTACTGCTGTAATCTTGTCCGGGAGCAACCCCATTAGTTTCATTAATTGCGAGTTGATAGATTGATTCATAATTAGGAATCATCTTCTTTAACACATTTGGATCAGTAGAAGTTGGATCAGGCTTACTTAAAGAAAATTTCGGATTCCAGACTGGGTTAACATCAATATGAAATTCAGCTGATGTTTGCTCTACTCCATTAATAGTCCAAGTAATATCCTTAACTGTAGGTTGCGTAATCTGCATTGGTTGTGGTTTAGCACCATAACCATTATCAGGGTCAATTGTAATAATCGGATTAATAACTCCAGAAGTAGTGAAGTTATAAGTAACTACTTTGTCATTACCAACAGTATCTATAGATGCACTACCATAGTTAGCATCGATAGTTGGTTGAGTTACGCCGACAATGCCATAACTTGGAATTGAAATAGATACGTTATCACCAGCACTAACATTTCCTGAAAGTAGAACCTTAGCTGGTTGATTACCATCTGTAGTATTTCCCCAAGTATTTCTTGAAATGTATAAAGTATAGCGTCCATCATTACTTGGAATGGTTACTGCTGCACTTGCTTTAATTTCATCAGCTTCAGCAAGATTAGCTGTTGTTGATGCTGTTAATGCACGAACTCGAGAAATATTAGAAGCTCTAAGATTAGATGAGTCAACTGTCTCTTCTAACTTATTAGCACTACTATGATCTGTGACTTTATTTAAATCTAAATCATCTGTGTCTGACTTTACACTACTGCTATCAGAAGTATTTTCTATATTAGCAGTATCTACAGTTTTGTTAGCTTTCTCTACATCAATACTATCTTTTTGAACCTCAGATTTTTGCGTATTTTCTTCAGTCTGAGCTTTTACATTTTTTTCTACGTTATTTTCTTTGTTAGAATCTACTATATTTTTATTTTCATCATTAGTTTTTAAATTTTCTGCTTGTGTAGAGTTTTTTTCTTCTAAAGCTGATTCATTAGGATTAATCGCCGAATTTAATTTATTATTTTCAGTAGCAGACACTGAAGTACTTACTTTGTCATTATTTTCTTGTGAAGAATTTTGCGTATCCTTAACAAAAAGTGACTCTTTTTTCTCATTTACAGAGCTAGTTTCACTAGAAGTTGAATAAGTATTTTTATTTTGAGTATTATCTGTTGGATTTACTATACTACTATTAAGAGAAGAATCGACTGTGGCTGCTTGAGCTCGATATGTTTCTCCTTGCGTACTTATGCCTAAGATTATGGTAGACAACAATACTGAACAAGCACCTATAGTTAATTTCCTAATACCAAAACGTTGCTTACTATCGTTATCTTTCTCATTAAACACCATACCCATTCCTACCCTTTCTTTAATATCTACTGTTATTTGAATTATACACGATTTTTAATATAATAACATGTAGTATACTTCTTTTTTTGTTATTCATTCAATATTTTATTTTTTCAATCTTATTCGCATCTTTAAAAATAACATTATCGTTATTTTTCCATTAAAATTTATTTCAATTAACAAAAAAATGAGAAGGCAAAAACCTTCTCATTTTTTCTACTACCAAATATGTAACAAACGTGTGGGATCAATCTTACTTAAATTAAATTGATGAACATGCTGATGTTCATTCTCTGGAAATTCCTTTACAAAATCAGCTACATTATATAATCCAGTTGAGTAAGACCAAACTCCTTTTACTTTTCGAATAGGATCTAGCATTTCATTTCTAATTGGATAAGCAGAAATTAAGAAATGCTTGTGGTGGAATTTAAATACAAAGTATGGGAGTCTAAATTGTTCAATGATTTCATCCCTAGTCTTACCTAGAGTAATTACGTTTCGATAAGTTCCATACTTTTTAGTAAATTCATCATTAAAAGAAAAATAGAAATTAGAAATATGAACATGTGGAAAATCTTCTGGCTTAACCTTATCTGGCACACAAACCACATGTGAATAATGATCTAGATTCTTTTCTCTTTGGCTTAAAGCTCTTTCCATTCCATTAGGTAATATTGAATACGCCCAAGATGGTACTTCTGGATTAGCTTCATATTGCTCATACATCATCTTTATTACATCAGGTTTAACCCAATCATAGTGCATTCTAGTTTGATTTCTGCGTAGTAAGCTTTCCAAGCTATTATTTTGCATTAAATCAACTACAAATAGTTCATAGCGGTATTTTTCGACCCAAGGACGGAAGTGTTCAATTTTATCAGGTGTGATATGAGTACCATCGACAATAATCGTTTCACCATAGGCCATTTTATGCTGTACTAAATTATCAACCATCTGCTCTGTACGTACAGTTACGTGGCGAGGAATAACTTGGTGCAAATGATCTGTACTTTCCTCATAATAAACTGTCAAATCCGCTAGTAGCAGCCTAATTTCATCACGAGAAATAGCGTAAGGCTGCAAGTGGTGACGAGCAATGAAGGAAGATTTGCCTGATCCTGGTGCTCCTCTTAATAAAAATATTTTACGCATTATTTTCTCCTACTCTACAAGAATTTGTTCAATATGCTCGTAAAAAATTTTACCATAAAAATACCTATACAAACTATTAAAAAAGAGTAGACCACTGTCTACTCAATTAGTGTAAAATTTCTTTTTTAATAATATGCAAATCAGTATCAAAAGTATAAACGATTGGTTCCGCATTTGGAACTTCAACTTTTACAATATCTTTATTACTAATATTTTCGATTTTCTTGATAAGAGCACGCAAGCTTGAACCATGCGCTACAATCAATTGATCATGACCAGCCATTAATTCAGGTGCAATATGGTCCCAAAAATATGGCATTAATCGTTCTTGAGTTTGATGCAAACTTTCACCTTGCGGCATTAGACGCATATCATATTTTTGATATCTTCGATCTTGAACCGGCTGAGTTAAAAGTGGTGGCACACTGTCAAAGCCACGTCTCCACTTTAATACTTGTTCTTTACCAAAGATCTTTTTTGAAACATCTTTATTAATTCCTCTTAAAGCTCCATAGTGCCTTTCATTTAAGCGCCAAGTTTTGGTAATTGGTAAATAGAGAAAACTACAAACATCCGCAATTATATTGGCAGTCATAATTGCACGCGACAAAACGGAAGTATGAATATGAGTTGGAACAAAGTCAGGGATTTTTGCTACTTTGAGCCCAGCATATTTAGCCTGTTCAATTCCTTTTTTGCTCAATGGCACGTCATTCCAGCCAGTATAAACATTGTCCCGATTTGCTATACTTTCGCCGTGCCGAACTAAAACCAACTTAACCAAATTTCTTACCACCTAATCCTAATGCATAAACAACATAATAATTCCGCCAATTGTAAAAATTATCCCTAGAATTGCAAAAGAAACAACCCCAACCTTACTATTTGATCCAAAACCAGCCAAGGATTCTGCTCCCCCTTTAGCAAGATTTTTCTTGAGGTCCTTCTTAGTCATCTTCTTTTCTTGATAACGATTATAAGCATAATATAAGTCCCATAAACCAACTACCAAGACAATTAATGCTACCCAAATATTTACTTTCATTTTATTTATCGTCCTTATGTACGCTAGTTCCATTTACCCATTGATCCAGATCGCGAACGCCCTTTTTAAAGGCTTTTACTGAATTTTGATAAATTTTTCCACCGTTTTGTTTCAAATAATTGCCAGCTTCTTTACTCTTCTCAGTCATATAATCTTTAATATCTGGCCAATCATTTTCAGCAAAATCTTTAAATTGATCACTTGCTTTTTGTTGATAATTTTTTAGGCTTTCTTTTAAGTCATCAGTATCGAATTTCATTTTTTCTCCTTAAAATAAAAGGCTTTGCCCCTATTTTACCAAATAGCAGCAAAACCAGAATAACTAATCTTCTTTATCCGCAAAAATCATCTTGTCATCAATTCCACGCGTGCATTCAGCTTGCAAAGTTACATGATTAATTCCCAAAGATTTTAATTTTTTGGCAATTTCTGTATAAATTTTTTCAAGCTGAACTGCGTCTAAATTCTTATCCACATTAATATGTGCGTCTAACATCGTCACATTATCTGAATATTGCCAAACATGAACATGGTGAATGTTATTCACATGTGGACAAGATAAGACTAACTCGTTGACCTTATTTAAGTCGATGCTAGGGTTAGTCTCCATTAAAATATTAGCTGCTTTAATAGTAACTTCATAGGCTTCTTTAAGTAAAAAGACGGAAGCTGCTATCGTCAAGACTGGATCGACCCAGTAAATTTTCCAAATTGAAATTACAATTGCCCCAATTACAACTGCTACACTAGTTATTGCATCTGAAAGCATATTTAAAAATGTAGCTTTAGCATTAAGGCTCGTCTTAGCTTCTTTCATAACTACTAGCATTGAGATTAGATTGGCAGCTAAACCAATTAAAGAAACAATTAGCATGATTTTTCCTTTAATTGGCTCTGGATGACTAAATCGTTGAATTCCTTCGATAAACAAATAAATACTAATTACTATTAAAATAATCCCATTAGTAAAAGCTGCTAAAATCTCCGCCCGATCATAGCCAAATGTTTTGCTAGTATTTCGCTTTCTTTTAGAAATCAAATTTGCTACAAAAGCTAAAATAATCGAACCAACATCGCTTAAGTTATGCACAGCATCTGATAATAAAGCCAGGGAACCAGAAACAGCCCCACCAATAAATTCAGCAATTGTAATAATAATATTTAATAATGTTACCCAAAAATAACGTAATGAGGATTTATCTTTCATATTTTTTCTCCATAAATATATCGAATTTGGTATACTTATATGCAGAAAGTATAATATTCCATTTTCGATATATTGTCAATGAGGTTTTAAACAATGACACAATTAGATACAAATCTAGTTAATGAAGCAGCTAAAATCTATAAAGTTTTAAGCAATAGCAGACGAATCTCAATTTTATTTTTTTTACGCAATTCTCCTAAAGAAGTCGATGTTTCCACAATTGCGACTATGCTTGAACTAGCACAACCCGTTGTTTCAAAACAACTTGGAATACTAGAAAAATATAATTTAGTTAAGCATCATAAACATGGAACCCATGTTTTTTATTTTTTAAATGACCCTGATGTTTTATCGATGATTGATGCCATGATTGAACACGTAGAACATACTGCTAAAGAGCATCCCACAAATTTATACTAAAAAAAGATGCAACTTACAAAGCTGCATCCTATAAATTTGGAATATCAGTATTTTTTACACCATAATTAATTATTTTAAATTTTCCATTATCATCAATTATTCCACGCGTTACACTACCATTATCCGGGAAAGGAATATCATGATCATGGGTAGTTTGATCCCAGTATTTTATTCCCAAAGTCTTAATAAAGTCTCCGTGGGATACAATTAAAACTCTTCCTAATCCTTTTGTTTCTTCAGCTAGCTGGCTAACCGCTTGATCCATTCGATTATCGAGGGCTTCTGCATCTTCAGCCAAGTGACGAGGATCGGCTTTCTTAGTAGCTTCACGAAAATCATGAATTCCTAAAGTCTGAATAATTTTAACTACATCATTAGTTGGCTTCATTCCGCCAGCTTTAGCAACTTTTTCCCAAGTTTTATCAATATCATCGCCTTCGAAAGTTCCAAAAAATACTTCACGAAAGGCAGGAAGTTTCTTTATTTTTCCAATTTCTGAAACTTCATTTGTATCTGCAATTAAGTGAACCGTATCAATGGCTCTCTTCAAGTCAGAACTATACATCTTATCAAAGTGAACCTGAGATAAATTAGATGCAGTTACCTTTAAATCGTTAATTCCCTTTACAGTTAATGGAGAATCAGCCCAACCTTGAACTTTATTTAACTGATTAAACATCGTTTCTCCATGTCTTACTAAATAAACTTCAGTAGCCATTTTTACCCTCTTTTCTTAAATTGTTTCACAAATTTTATTTCAATTATCTCAATACTAACAGAATACTACGTTATTTCAAGTATTTTTAAAATCAGTACTACATTTAGTGTTTCACATATTTTTTAATACAAGATCCCCATCTAATTTTTAATTTTCCCCGTCTATATTTATATACGCAATTTTTCTTCATTTTTTTCAATCTTCAAACCAAAAAAACATAAAGCCAATGCGTTAAAATAAGAAGTGCATAGTATTTAATAAAAAAAGGAGGACTTTTTTATGACAAAAGTAGCTGTTGTCTTTGCAGATGGTTGCGAAGAAGTTGAAGGCCTTAGTGTCATTGACGTTTTACGTCGCTTAAATATTGACTGCGACATGGTTGGTCTCGATAAAAAAGAAATTAATGGTGATCACCACATCTTACTTACTTGTGACAAAGTTGTGGATGATTCACTTCTTGATTATGATCTTGTTGCTTTCCCTGGCGGAAGAACCGGAGCTTTGAACTTAAGAAATAATAAAAAGCTTGCCAACTTAATGATTCAAAGAAATAAGGCTGGCAAGTGGGATGCCGCAATGTGTGCAGCTCCAATTGCTTTAGGACACTACGGTTTACTTGAAGGTGCTAACTATACTTGTTATCCAGGTTTTGAAAAACAAATCGAAGAAGAATGTCCAAACGGCCACTTCAGCACTGACATCACTGTTGTTGATAAAGAACACAAAATTATTACTAGCCGCGGTCCAGCTACTGCTTGGGCATATGCTTACACGATTGCCCGTACACTAGGTTATGATACTAGTGATCTAGAAAAAGCTATGCTTTATGATTACTTAGCTAAGAATATTGACGCTAGCCTTTAATTTAATAAGCTTTACGAAAAAGAGATCAGATTTTAATGTCTGATCTCTTTTTTCGTATATAACAGTTAAAATAAGAAGCTGACTTTTATCTTCATCCCTAAGCTAAAAGTCTGTGTATTACTAACATGCCTACGATCTTTCTCAGCTTTGCATCTACACTTTAATTACAATTAATTTTCTCTACGCACTTACTATCTATAGTATAACATCTTTTATTTTAACTTGAAATATTATGTACCAATTTTATAATCGAGCTATTTGGTAACCGTTTCGCAAAAAATGTTCCATCTCTTCTGGCTCACGTCCAGTTAAGCGATGAAAATCGTCTGATGTTGCGCTTAAGAGACCTTTTGCACCGCCAGCATACATTGATGCTAATTCTTGTCCATCGCCTTCTTGAGCATAAATTTTGGCAAATTCATTAGTTGTAACTGGAGCATAGCCAATTTTATGATCAGTAATTCGAGACATGATGTAAGATAATTCAACCATATTGTAGTTTTTATCCATACTTAATAAATATGTTTGGCCTTGGTCTCTCATTACAGGCTGCATAGCTAAACATGAAATCGCATGGGCACTATCATTCCGAGTAATAAAAGAGAGCGGTTGAGCACCAACAGGATAAATAATATTCTTCCGCTTAATTAATTCTTCAAGATATGGTACCAATGGATCAGCATACAGACTATTTTTTACAATACTATATTCAAGACCTGAACTAGCTAGTCTTCTTGGAACATACGCATAAAATGGCGACATTACGAAGGGATTATTTTCTTGATCTGCAAAAAAGCTAACAAAAATTAACTTTGATTTTGCCTTTTTTACGGTTTGCAGTACATTTTCGAATTCTGTGATTCTTCTCTGTAAATCATAAGTAATGCTAGGGATATAAATAACCAAATCAACGCCAGAAACTGCTTTTTCGAGTGTATTTAAGTCAAAATAATCTAGCTTTACTTTTTCAACCTCTAAGTCATCAAATTTATTTGCTTTTTTTAAATTATGAATTCCAACCCGAATATTATTTTCGGGTGTCATAGTTCTAAGCCAACGAGTAACTTTTTCTCCTAAGTTACCTGTTGCTCCTGTAATTAAATATTTCATATAAATAATATAGAACCTTTCTTAAGATTAACTTTCTATATTATTATAATTCAAACACTTTAGAAATTCTTAATGTTAGTTTAAATATATAGTTTTAGTTATTGTGCTATTTATATAGTTTTATCTTTCCTTCTACTACCTAGTCAATTTGATTTTATTAAAGTCGTCCATAATGTTACTTTGTCCACAAGCTATAGGATAAATTATATATCTTACCCAGAAAAAGATTTTTTACGCTTATAAAATTTCCAATGATATTTAATTAATTCAAATACCAAATAAATAAATCCAAATTCAACTGTAAGTCTTAGCCAAGTCCACGGAATCAAACGCTGAAAAACAACACCTAATAAAAATAAGAAACTTGCTATATAAAGTCCATATATGTTATTTTTTATGTCTTGCATTTTTTCATCCTTTGATTTCACTTTAATCCCCTCCTTAGAAATGAAATAATATTTAAGTTTTAAAAAAATTATAGTTAGAATTATCCCATAAATAAAAAAACTCAACAATATTTATTCAAATTACTTACGTTGATTGTAAAATCAAATTGAACACTTGATAAAAAATAAAAAGTCCATTCGGACCTGTTTGATAGAATGTAGTTACCACACAACATTTAGAAACGAGGTCAAAATGGACTCTTTACATTCTACCATGAATCAGCACATTAAAGACAAGCATTTATCATTCGAGGAAAGAGTTATTATTCAATTGCGTTTGAAAGATGGCTATTCTTTGCGTGCCATCGCCCGTGAATTAAACTGTTCTCCTTCTACTATCAGCTATGAGGTTAAGCGCGGTACGGGATAACTGTATAACTGTATCATGGCAAAGTCAAAAGATATAAGGCTACTCAAGGGCATGATGCATATCAAGCTCATCGTAAAAATTGTGGGCGCAAATCAGACTTTCTCAGGAAAACTCAATTCATGCGCTATGTCCACAAGCATTTCTTTAAAGACAGCTGGTCGCTTGATGTTTGCAGTAATCGTGCCACTGCTGCTGGCGAATTCGGTCATTGGGAATGCGATTTGGTCCTCGGACATAAAACTAAAGATGATGAGGTATTGTTAACTCTATCTGAGCGCATGAGCCGTGAATTCTTAATTATACGTATTTCCGACAAGACTTCTGTCAGTGTCATGCAGGCCTTTAAAGAACTCTAAAGGCAATACAGCGAACATTGGAATGATATTTTTAAAACCATTACCACTGATAATGGCTCAGAGTTTGCAGATCTTTCCAACCTAGAAAAAGCATCCAATACACTGGTTTACTATGCCCATCCTTACACTTCTTGTGATAAGGGAACAGTTGAAAGACACAATGGTCTTATTCGCAGATTCATGCCTAAAGGAGAAGCAATAGCTAACTATTCTTTACAAGACATCATTAATATTGAAACCTGGTGCAATTCTTTGCTAAGAAAGATACTGGCCTATCATACACCAGATGAAATCTTTGAAAGAGAATTAGATCTAATCTATCAAGCAGCTTAACTAAAAGTGTTCAATTTATTATTGCAATTTACGATTTTTTCTTCTTTATTATATATTTCTAAATCCTCATTAACACTGCGACAAGCGCATTATAAAAAAATATACCAATAGGGAATACTTAAAATAGAAAGGTATACGAAAGTGTTCTTTATCTAATAACTACTAATGGTCCCCATGTATATAACCAAATAAAGTCTTCAATTTTTGTGAGTTACTACAATACAACTTTTTTCAAAACAAAAAAGACATCCCTTTCGAGATGTCTTTTTGAATAAACGTAATATAAATATTAACGTTTTGAGAATTGTGAAGCTTTGCGGGCTTTCTTCAAACCTGGCTTCTTTCTTTCCTTCATTCTTGGGTCACGAGTTAACATGCCAGCCTTCTTAAGAGGACCACGGAAATCTGGGTCAACTTCAAGAAGTGCACGTGCAATACCTAAACGGATTGCACCAGCTTGTCCTGAGAAACCACCACCGTTAACATTAACTTCAACGTTGTATTGACCTTCAGTTTCAGTTAATGTTAATGGTTGCTTCATATCTTGAACCAAGTTAGGGTATGGAATGTACTTAGTTACGTCTTCTTTGTTAATGGTAATTTGACCGTTACCTGGTACTAAACGTACGCGGGCAACAGAATCTTTACGACGACCAGTTCCAGCGTAAGCTGCTTGTTGTGCCATTATTTAAAACCTCCTAGATTAATTCGTTGATGTCTAACTTTTCAGGCTTTTGTGCTGCGTGTTCGTGGTCTTCACCAGCGTAAACATGCATCTTCATGAATTCTTGGTGACCAAGAGTATTCTTTGGCAACATGCCCTTTACAGATAATTCAACTAATCTTACTGGGTTCTTAGCTAATAATTCACCGGCAGGAGTAGCTCTTAAACCGCCACGGTAATCTGAGTGGTGGTAATAGATCTTATCAGTTGCCTTTTTACCAGTCAACTTCAATTTAGCTGCGTTAACAACAATAACATAATCACCAGTATCTACATTTGGTGTATATTGAGGCTTATTCTTACCTCTTAAAATTGATGCTACAGCAGTTGATAAACGACCAAGTGAAACATCAGTCGCATCGATAACATACCACTTACGTTTAATATCACTAGTTTTAGCTAATGGGGTAGTACGCACTTTAAATTCCTCCGTTTTTCTTCTGTTTGACAAACAATAAGTTTCCGGGGCCTATCGTGGACAAACATACGTATACTAATTTACGTCGTTTTGCCTAAAAAGTCAATCTTTTTTAAGGTCTAATCGATATTTTTTAGGAACTTCTTCATAAAAAACATGTTGCAAATATAATCCACTGGCTGGTGCTGTTGTTCGAACTTCTTGTCGATCTTTTGCTGCTAAAACTCTAGGTATATCATTAACTGGCCTTTTTTTATTACCGATCTCAAGTAAAGTACCAACTAAGATCCTAACCATGTTATACAAAAAACCATTTCCAATAAAATCAAAAATAATTTCTTTCTTATCTGGATCAGCAGCAACATTTACATAGTAAATTGTCCGAACTTTATCAACAATTTGTCCACCACTTGCTGCAAAACTTGTAAAATCATGTTCACCAATTAAGTCATTGGCTGCTTTTTGCATTAGATCAACATCCAAAGGATATGGATAGTGCCCAGTATAAAAACGATTAAAAGGATCAGTAAAACGATGCTGATCAACTATATATCGGTACCATTTTCCCTTAGTAGAATACTGCACATGAAAATCTGCGTCTACAATTTCACTATCAAAGAAAACCGTATCAATTGGCATTAATGCGTTTAAAGCAAGCATCATATTTTTGGCCGGAATTTCTTTTCCTGGATAATCAAAGTGAATAACTTGTCCCTTAGCATGCACACCAGCATCAGTTCTTCCCGATCCATGCACTACTACCCTTTTTCCCTTCGTCATCTTTTTTAAGGCTTCCTCAATCACGCCCTGTACAGTTCGTTCATTCGGCTGAATCTGAAATCCATGAAAAAGATGACCATCATATGCCATCGTTAACTTATATCTTGTTGTCATTATTTAATATGTCCTTGTAAGTAATAAAATCAGGGTCAAGAGCGCAAAATAGCCCAAGTTAATCCAATCATACTTAGACCACTTCAAAACGCGATAACGCGTTCTTTTTGCGCCTTCTCGATAACCTCTAGCTTCCATTGCTGTTGCCAAGTCAATTGCAATTGTCAAAGAACTAATAAATAAAGGAATCAAAATTGGAATAATAGAATGTATTCTTTTAATTAGTCCCCCGCTATTAAAATCTGCACCACGTGCTCTTTGAGCATTCATAATCTTAACAGCTTGATCTAATAAAGTAGGCACAAAGCGAAGTGCAATCGACATTACAAGAGCAATCTGAGCAACAGGAACCTTCAAGTAACCAAGTGGCTTTAAAATCCATTCCATTCCGTCTGCAATCTCTAGCGATGTTGTCGTTAAAGTGAGAACAGTGGAAATCAAAATAATCATTACAAAACGAATGAAAATAAAGATGGAATTTTGAATACCGTATTCACTAATATTAAAAATTCCCCAATGCCAATAGACTTTTCCACCGGTAGTAAAAAACAATTGTAAAACTGATGTAAAAAGAATCAACCAAATTAAAGGCTTTACTCCATCCCAAAATACTTTTGGCTTTAACTTAGTCGCCCAAACAGCAAGTAAAGTAAAAGCAGATAAGAAGAGATAGGATAACCAATTATTTGCTAAAAAGATAATAACAATAAATAAAAAGGTGGCGATTATTTTTCCACGAGGATCCATTTTGTACACAATAGAATCTCCTGGAATATAACGCCCAATAATAATTTTGCTCATCCATTTCCTCCCCTCGATTTTAATTCACTCGCTATTTCATTTACTAAAGAATCAACTGTTAATGGCATTTTTGAGAACTTAAAGCCACCCTTCTGTAATTCTCTAGCTAATTTAGTAGTAACAGGCTCATCTAAGTAATGCTTCTTTACCCATTCCGGATCAGAAAAAATTTCTTTTGGACTGGCATGTTTTATTAAATGCCCATGTTCAAGCACCAACATGTCATCTGCATATTTTCCAATATCATCCATGTTATGGGATATCAAAATGACTGTATGACCTGCTTCTTGATATTCCTTAAATATATCGAACATTTGCTTTTGTCCTTCTGGATCTAGGCCCGCAGCAGGTTCATCTAAGCATAAAATTTCCGGCTCATAAGCCATTACACCAGCAATCGCAACTCTTCGCATTTGCCCTCCAGATAGTTCAAATGGCGATTTATCCATGACCTCTTTAGGAAGCCCAACTTTTTCAATCCATTCTTGAGCTTGCTCTCGAGCTTTCTGTTCTGAAAAGCCAAAATTAAGCGGACCAAACATAACGTCTTTAATAACAGTCTCTTCAAAAAGCTGACTCTCTGGAAATTGAAACACTAAACCTACTTTTTTTCTAATCTCTTTTAGAACTTTGCTTGACGTATTAGGGTTTATCTTTTCCCCCGCAACAGTAATCGCGCCTTCGCTAGGAAGTAGGAGACCATCAAAATGCTGCATTAAAGTCGATTTTCCACTTCCAGTATGACCCGCAATTGCAACAAATGAGCCTTGTTTGATTTTAAAGGATACATTGGCTAAACCTTGAGTTTGAAAAGGAGTTCCAGGCGCATAAATATAATCTACATTTTTGAATTCAATTGACACAAGTACTTCACCAACTTTTCCTCATTAGTAATTTCTTTAGGGATATCTATTCCTTGCTTTATCAACCCATTTTTTACCTTATAGAATAAGGGAAGATCTAATCCTGCACTTTTAATTAGAGTTTCATCTTTAAAGATATCTTTTGGAGAGCCATTTGCAAGTAACTTTCCGTGATTCAAAACTAGAATTTGATCTGCTTGGACAGCCTCATTAATATCATGAGTAATCGAAAATATCGTCAAATCCTTTTCTTTCTGTAATTTTCGAATAAGAGTCAGAATCTTCTTTTTACCAGCGGGATCCAACATACTCGTTGATTCATCTAAAATGATTAATTTTGGTCCAATCGCCAAAATTCCAGCAATTGCAACTCTCTGCTTTTGACCACCCGATAGATACTGCGGTTCACTTTTTTGAAAATCTAGCATATCTACTTCATTAATTACATCATGAACAATAGTCTGCATCTGAGCTCTAGGAACCTGCCTATTTTCTAATCCAAAAGCTACATCATCTTCCACAGTCGCTCCAACAAATTGATTATCAGGATTTTGAAATACAATACCAACTCTATCTCTAATATCCCACATCGTTTTTTCCGTCAGCGTAATTCCATCAATGTTAATTACTGTATCAGTATTATCATCTGGCAAAAGAATTCCATTTAATAAACGTGCAATAGTAGATTTTCCACTTCCATTGTGCCCTACTAACGTCGTCCAGGAGCCTTTAGGAATGGTAAAGCTAACATCCTTCACAGCGGGTTCTTTACTATCTCTATAAGTAAAAGAAAGATGCTTAACTGTTACTATATTATCTTTCATAAATATCACCGCTCTTTTTTCATAATTATCATTGTATCAATTATAAAAAAAGAGCAAAAAAAAATCATCCACAAAGAGGGATGATTTAACATCTAAGCTAGACTAGGCAAAAGCCACCATCATCACGCTTATTCTCGCTTTTGTGAAAGATTTATAAAATAATAATATTAATATTTTACGAAATTAAACTAATTCAATGATTACCATTGGAGCAGCGTCACCTTTACGTGGGTTAGCTAACTTGTACATTCTAGTGTAACCACCATTACGGTCTTTGTAACGAGGTGCAATATCACTGAAAAGTTTTTGAAGTGCTGATTTTACAACAACTGCATCTTTTTCTTCATGAATATCAGCGATTTCATTACGAACAAAAGCAGCAGCCTTTCTTCTAGCACTTAAATCACCGCGTTTACCTAAAGTAATCATTTTTTCGGTAGTTTTACGGATTTCTTTAGCACGGGTTTCAGTAGTAACAATGCGTTCGTTCATGATCAATTGAGTAGTCATTTCTCTAAGCATTGCTTTTCTGTGTGCACTATCGCGACCTAATTTACGGTATGCCATGAGTTTTCCCTCCTTATTTTTCCAACTTAGTCATCTTGACGAAGTGATAGACCAAGTTCGGCAAGTTTATTCTTTACTTCTTCTAATGACTTACGTCCTAAGTTACGTACGCGCATCATATCTGCTTCAGATTTATCAGTTAATTCTTGAACAGTATTAATTCCTGCACGTTTTAAGCAGTTATATGAACGAACAGATAGATCAAGCTCTTCGATCGTCATCTCAAGCTTCTTCTCGTTCTTATCGTCCTCTTTTTCTACCATTACATCATCAAACTGCGCATCCATATCAGTAGACATAAATACTTTGAAGTGTTCTACAAGAATCTTCGCAGCGAAACTAAGGGCATCATTAGGCGTGATTGAACCATCAGTCCAAATTTCTAAAGTTAATTTGTCATAATCGTCTCTTTTACCAACACGAGCACTTTCAACTTGGTAGTTAACTTTTTTGATTGGTGAAAAGAGTGAATCAACGGGGATGACACCAATAGGCATGTCATCTGTCTTGTTTTCACTTGCGGGAACATAACCACGACCAGATTTGATCGCAACGTTCATATGCAAATGGCCACCATCAGCAATACTACAAATATATTGATCTGGATTTAAGACCTCAATATCAGAGTCGACCTTCAAATCAGCAGCAGTTACGATTGCTGGACCAGTTACATCGATTTCAGCAATTTTTTCTTCATCTGAGAGTGACTTTAACTCTAGTTTCTTCAAATTAAGAATAATTTTAGTGACGTCTTCTCTAACGCCAGGAACTGTTGAAAATTCATGTAATACACCATCAATCTGAATGTAAGAAAGTGCCGTACCTGGAATGGAAGTAAGTAAAACTCGACGGAGTGAGTTACCTAAAGTAGTCCCGAAACCGCGTTCCAGTGGTTCGACAACAAACTTACCGTATGCCTCCTCTTGGTCTACTACGGTAATATTTGGTTTTTCAAATTCAATCATTACTGGGCCCCTTTCAAAACGTAATGTCCTGCACGCAGGAATAAACTAGACACGACGACGTTTTGGTGGTCTGGAACCGTTGTGCGGCACTGGAGTAACGTCGCGAATAGCAGTGATTTCAAGACCTGCAGCTTGAAGTGCTCTAATAGCAGCTTCACGACCTGCACCTGGGCCTTTAACTGAAACTTCAACATGCTTCATGCCTTGATCCATTGCAGATTTTGCAGCTGCTTCTGCGGCCATTTGAGCAGCAAATGGTGTAGACTTACGACTACCCTTGAAACCTAAAGCACCAGCGGAAGACCATGCGACTGCGTTACCTTGTACGTCAGTAATCATGACCAAGGTATTGTTAAACGTAGAATGAATATGAGCAACGCCGCTTTCAACATGCTTCTTTACACGGCGTTTACGTGCTGTTTTCTTTGCAGCCATTAACTTAACCTCCTATTTAATAAATTATTTTCTCTTTGAACCCTTACGAGTACGAGCATTATTCTTGGTATTTTGACCACGAACTGGCAAGCCACGACGGTGACGAATACCACGGTATGAACCAATTTCAACTAAACGCTTAATGTTAAGACTAACTTCACGACGAAGATCACCTTCAACACGATATTTATCTACTTCGCTACGTAATTTTTCTTGATCTTCTGGAGTCAAGTCATTAGTACGAACATCTTCAGAAATACCAGCATCTTTACAAATCTTTTTTGCAGTTGGTTCACCAATACCATAGATATAAGTTAATGCGACTACAACTCTTTTATTTCTGGGTAAGTCAACACCAGCAATACGTGCCATTAAATTGCACCTCCTAATAAAAATATATAACTATTAACCTTGACGTTGTTTGTGCTTAGGGTTTGCAGAGCAAATCACCATAACACGACCATGTCTTTTGATAATCTTGCAATGTTCACACATTGGTTTAACAGATGGTCTAACTTTCATGTTTGCCTCCGTAATTACTTAATAAAACGATACGTAATCCTACCCTTAGTTAAATCATATGGTGATAATTCAACTGTTACTCTATCACCAGGTAAAATTCTAATGTAGTGCATTCTGATTTTACCAGAAACATGAGCTAAAATAGTTGCACCATTTTCTAATTCAACTTTAAACATAGCATTAGGTAAGGTATCGACTACCTTACCCTCAACTTCGATGACATCTTCTTTTGCCAAAATTGTTCCTCCACATGAACAAATAGTCACACTTAGGCATTATAACACGGAATGTAAAAAAAACAATAACAGACTAGTCTTTACTTAAAATTTTGTCAATGTCTTCAAATACTTTTTCCGGAGTTTGTTCACCGTTAACAGTTGAAAGAATTCCCTTTTCTTCATAAAAATCACGAAGAGGGGTATTCATTTTCTTGTTAACTTCTAAGCGATTTTTAACAACTTCTGGCTTGTCATCCTCACGTTGGAAAAATTCATGTCCGCCGCAACGATCACAAGTCCCTTCTACCTTAGTTGGATTTGAAATCTTGTTGTAAGTTGCACCACAATTTTTACAAATGTAACGTGCTGATAAACGCTTGATTAAAACATCTTCATCAACATCAATTGCAATTACATTAGTTAACGGTTTTTCCAACCGTTTAGTTATACCTTCAAGAAGTTCTGCTTGAACAGTGGTTCTTGGAAATCCATCTAAGATGAATCCATTCTTAGTGTCAGGTTGCTTAAGTCGTTCTTCAACTAACTTAGCAGTAACCTCATCAGGCACTAAGTTTCCTTTATCGATATAACTTTTAGCTTCTAAACCAACTGGAGTTTCATTAGCCATAGCTTCTCTAAACATATCACCAGTAGAAATATGTGCCAAGTGATACTTATCCACAATGCTTTCAGAAGCTGTTCCTTTGCCTGCACCAGGCAAACCTAAAAGAATTAAATTAATCATTTTTATCCTTACTATCTAATAAATCCAACGTATTCGCGTTTCATTAGCAACCCATCAACTTGACGAGCTAATTCTAAAACCACACCAATAACGATTAAAAGACTAGTTCCACCAAGACCAATTGAACTTGGTAAACCAAAAATATTTGTAGCAAGTTGTGGTAATAAGGCAACAAGGCCTAAAAATACCGCACCTACTGTAGATAATCTAATCAAAATTTTAGATACATATTTTTGTGTATCTTTTCCTGGCCAAACGCTAGGAATGTAGGCTCCTTGCTTTTGCAAGTTCTCAGCCAACTTTTCTGGATTTACTTGAACAAAGGCATAGAAGAAAGTGAACAAGATAATTAATAGTGTATAAATTAATGCACCCGGTGTGGTTTGTAAACTAAATATTTGATTACAAATCTTAAACCATTGTTCATTTCCATGAGATCTTTGGAAAGCCATCAAAATTGTAGCTGGTGTAATAATAAAGGAACTGGCAAAAATAACTGGAATAACTCCAGAAACGTTAACCTTTAGCGGTAGGAAACTTTCGGAGCCACTTGTTGCTGCTCTACGAGTATATTGAATAGGTACTCGTAAATCAGCCTGTTGAAACCATGTAACAAATTGAGTTACTAGTAAAATGGCAATAATGATCGCGATGAAGAACAAAATCCCTTGCCAACGATCGCTAGCACTATTATTAATAATGAAATCTTTAAATAACTGATAAATTCCATTAGGAAGTCGAGCAATGATACCTGCAAAAATAATTACAGATACACCATTTCCAAGACCCTTATCAGTGATTTCATCACCTAGCCAGGTCAAAAGCATTGTCCCAGCTGTCATAATAATGGCAATCTCAATATAGGTTTGAGGGGTTTGCGTTTTAACCAAACCCATTTCAGTTAAAACGTTAAAACCAAGAGTAATTCCTAGACTTTGAACAAAAGCAACGACTAACGTAAGATAACGCGTTACCTGATTTGTCTTTCGTCTTCCAACCTCTCCTTGTTTCCCCCACTCAACTAACTTAGGAACAATGTCCATTTGGAGTAATTGGATAACAATCTGAGCAGTAATGTAAGGTGAAACACCAAGTGAAAAGATTGAATATGTATCTAATCCACCACCACTAACTGTATCCAACATTGGGACTAAACCAGTCTGTGCAACCCGTGTAATAGCTTTTGCATTAACTCCCGGAACAGTAATATTAGCTCCGATTCGATAAAGCAATAGGATAAAGAGAGTAAAAAAGATCTTTGATCTAATATCTTTATCCTTAAAGGCGTTCTTCAAGGTCGAGAACATTAGATCACCTCAACAGTTCCGCCAGCGGCTTCAACAGCTTTTTTAGCAGCTTCTGAGGCTTTGTTAACTTTTACAGTTAACTTAACCTTTAATTCACCGTTAGCTAACAACTTAACTCCTGCAAGTTCTTTTTTAACTAAACCTGATGATTTCAATGTATCGATAGTTACTTCACTACCATCATCAAATCTGTTTAAATCATTTAAATTAATAATAGCGTATTCTTTGCGGTTAACATTCTTGAAACCACGCTTAGGCATTCTTCTGAATAATGGCATTTGACCACCTTCGAAACCTAAACGAGTCTTACCACCAGTACGAGCTAATTGACCTTTTTGACCACGACCAGCAGTTTTACCGTAACCACTAGAAGTACCACGACCAACACGCTTTCTGTTGCGACGTGAACCTTCATTTGGTTTTAATTCATTAAGCTTCATTAATTGGCACCTCCTTGGATTCTAATTACTTATTAACCTCTTCAACTGAGATCAGGTGAGCAATCTTCAATAAAGCGCCACGAGTTGCAGCGTTGTCTGGAAGAACAACAGTGCTATTTACCTTACCAAGACCAAGAGCTTTAACAATTTTTCTTTGTTTTGGAAGACGGTGTGCGACGCTTTTAATTAAGGTAACTTTTAAATCCATTATTTAATCTCCTTAATCTTCTAAGCTTTTTGCTGACTCACGAAGTTTCAAAACATCTTCACGAGTCTTTAACTTACTCAAACCGTCCATAGTAGCACGGATAACATTGATTGGTGTATTTGAACCAAGTGATTTAGAAGTAACATCTGAAATACCAGCTAAATCCATGATAATACGAACAGCACCACCAGCAGCAACACCAGAACCAGCTTCAGCAGGCTTCAACATAATGTTACCAGAACCGTAATGGCCCATAACTTCATGTGGAATAGTAGTACCAACAGTAGGTACCTTAATCATTCTCTTTTTACCAGCTTCAACAGCCTTGCGGATAGCTTCTGGGACTTCTTGAGCCTTACCAGTACCAAAACCTACATGACCTTTTCTATCGCCGACGATTACAACAGCAGCAAATCTCATGCGACGACCACCCTTAACAACCTTGGTGATCCGGTTAATTGCTACTAATTGATCTTCAATATCGTCTTTTTTACGATCTTTACGAGAATCTCTACGAGAATCGTTGCGGTTTGCCATTAGTTAATTCTCCTTTCCTAGAATTCTAATCCGTTTTCACGTGCTGCATCAGCAAGAGCTTGTACACGACCGTGGTATAAGTAACCACTTCTATCAAATACAACACTCTTGATGTTCTTCTTAGCAGCAGTTTCAGCTAAAGCTTTACCTACTTCAGCAGCTTGTTCCATTTTAGAACCTTCAGCTGAAATGTTTTTATCATTTGTTGAGGCACTTGCAAGCGTTACACCCTCTACATCATCAATTAATTGAGCGTAGATGTTTTTGTTTGAACGGAAAACACTTAAGCGTGGGCGCTCAGCAGTACCAGAAATCTTTCCACGAATACGTTTATGACGCTTTAAGCGTAATTTGTTTTTATCTGGTTTAGAAATCACAATTTCACCTCAAAAATTTTCTATTTATTATTTACCAGTCTTACCTTCCTTGCGACGTACATATTCATCTTCGTAACGAATACCTTTACCCTTGTAAGGTTCTGGTGGACGAACATCACGAATTTCTGCCGCAAATTGACCTACAACTTGTTTTGAAATACCTTCAATTTCAATTGAAGTTGCTGATGGAGTTTTAACAGTAATACCTTCTGGTGCTTCAAATTCAACTGGGTGAGAGTAACCAACATTTAATGTTAATTTCTTACCTTGTGCAACTGCACGGTATCCAACACCAACTAAAGTTAACTTCTTAACATATCCATCAGTTACACCTTCAATCATGGAAGCAAGATTTGCTCTTTCAGTACCATGAAGAGCTTTATCAGCTTCACTTGAACGACTAAAATGAATTTCTCCATCTTTTTGTTCAAAGGTAATGCGTGGATCAAAGTATCTAGTAAGTTCACCTTTTGGTCCCTTAACAGTGATGTCGTCACCATTCTTGGTAACTGTGACCTTTTCAGGAACCTCGATGACCTTTAAACCAATTCGGCTCATTAATAGTTCTCCTTTCTGTCAAAATTACCAAACGTAAGCAATAACTTCGCCGCCGACGTTCTTTTCTCTAGCTTCTTTATCAGTAATCACACCTGCAGAAGTAGAAATGATAGCAATACCAAGACCATTAAGAACTTTTGGTAAGTTTTCTGCACTTACGTAATTTCTTAAACCAGGCTTAGAAATACGCTTTAAACCTGAAATAACACGTTCGTTATTAGGACCGTACTTCAAGAAAATCTTGATCATACCTTGTTTGTTGTCATCTTCAACTTGGTAATCGCGAATAAAGCCTTCGTTCTTTAAGATTTCACTAAGTGATTTCTTCATTGATGATGCAGGAATCTCAACAGAACTGTGCTTTGCCATGTTAGCATTTCTAATTCTAGTCAAGTAATCTGCAATAGGATCTGTCATGACCATTTAATTTGCCTCCTTTACCGTTAATTACCAACTTGCCTTTTTAACACCAGGAATTTGACCCTTGTGTGCTAAGTCTTTTAAGCAAATACGGCATAATTTGAACTTGCGGTAAACAGAGTGTGGACGGCCACATCTCTCGCAACGAGTGTATTCACGAGATGAAAACTTAGCAGGACGATGATTTCTGACGATTTGTGATGTTTTAGCCATTAATGTCCTCCAAATTATTTAGCAAAAGGCATACCAAACTCAGTAAGAAGTTCACGAGCTTCTTCATCAGTATTGGCAGTAGTTACAATAACAACGTCCAAACCTCTAACACGGTTTACCTTGTCGTAATCAATTTCTGGGAAAATCAATTGTTCCTTGATACCTAAAGTGTAGTTACCACGACCATCAAATGATCTAGAACTAATCCCACGGAAATCACGAACTCGAGGAAGAGAAACGTTGATTAATTTGTATAAGAAATCGTACATTCTGTCGCCTCTAAGAGTAACCTTAGCACCGATAGACATACCTTCACGTAAACGGAAGTTAGCGATTGATTTCTTAGCTTTAGTAATCAAAGGCTTTTGACCTGAGATTAAAGTCAATTCTTCTACAGCTTCATCAAGATTCTTAGCATTAGAAACTGCATCACCGACACCCATGTTTAAAACGATTTTATCAATCTTAGGAATTTCCATAACTGAATCGTAATTAAACTTCTTGTTCATAGCTGGTGCGATTTCATTTGAATATTTTTCTACTAAACTGTTTGCCATGTGCGTCCTCCCTCCTATTTGTTGTTATCTTCTTTTTTAGCAATAACTTTTACATTAGATGCATGGATAGAACCTTCTTTTTCTACCACACCACCATTAGCGTTGGTTTGTGAAGGTTTCTCATGCTTTTTGATCTTATTAACACCTTTGACAACGATACGGTTAGTCTTGGCGTTGACTGAAAGTACAGTGCCTTCTTTGCCTTTATCTTTACCGGCAATAACTTTTACTTTGTCACCTGTTTTAACAAACATCAGTGCACCTCCCTAAAAAATTATAAGACTTCAGGAGCAAGAGATACGATCTTCATGAAATCGTGCTCACGCAGTTCACGGGCTACAGGCCCAAAAATACGAGTTCCACGAGGACTCTTATCAGCATTAATTACAACTGCTGCATTTTCGTCGAACTTGATGTATGAACCATCTTCACGGCGTGCACCTGATTTTGTTCTAACAATAACTGCTTTAACAACATCACCTTTTTTGACAACGCCACCTGGTGTTGCTTGTTTAACAGCAGCAACTACGATATCACCAATATTACCGGTCTTACGCTTAGAACCACCTAAAATCTTGATAACTAGGAGTTCTCTTGCACCGGAGTTGTCAGCAACCTTTAAACGGCTTTCGTGTTGGATCACTAGTTTATCCTCCCCTCAATAAAATCCGCGTAATTAAATTGACTTCTTAACAATCTTAGTTAGACGGTAACGCTTCGCATGTGATAATGGACGGGTTTCCATGATACGAACAGTATCGCCAATCTTAGCTTCGTTGTTTTCATCGTGAGCGTAATACTTCTTTGAGTACTTGATACGCTTCTTATAAACAGGGTGGTTCTTGTAAGTATCTACAACAACTGTAATAGTCTTATCCATCTTGTCAGAAACAACTCGACCTTGGTATACGTGACGATTATTTCTTTCGTTAGTTTCGCTCAAGTTAATAACTCCCTTCCGTTAACTAATTCTTGCTCAATTCTTTTTCGCTAAGAATTGTCTTAATTCTAGCAATGTTCTTGCGGACTTGTCTCAAGCGAGCGGTGTTCTCTAATTGACCCGTTGCTTGTTGGAAACGCAAATTAAAAAGTTCTTCTTTATATTGCTTTTCCTTTTCTAACATTTGATCAGTGGTTAATGCTCTGATATCTTTAGCCTTCATTAGATTCGCCACCTACTTCCGAACTCTTCTTAACAAACTTAGTCTTAATTGGAAGCTTGTTTGAAGCAAGTCTTAAAGCTTCACGAGCAACGTCTTCTGAAACGCCACCGATTTCAAACATAATCTTGCCTCTTTTAACAACTGCTACCCAACCAGCTGGTGCACCTTTACCGGAACCCATACGAACACCAACACCTTTTGCAGTGTAGGATTTTTGTGGGAAGATTCTAATCCAAACACGTCCGCCACGCTTCATGAAACGAGTCATAGCAATACGAGCAGCTTCGATTTGTCTATTAGTAATCCAGTGAGATTCAACAGCTTCTAAACCATATTCACCAAATGCAATGGTCTTTCCACCTTTGGCTTCACCACGCATCTTACCGCGAAATTCACGACGGTGCTTTACACGCTTAGGTACTAACACTATTAGTTTCCTCCCTTCGCTTTCTTAGAAGGTTTGTTCTTACGTTGTGGTAAAATTTCACCACGATTAATCCAAACCTTAACACCAATTTGACCATAAGTAGTTGCAGCTTCTACCCAAGCATAATCAATATCTGCTCTTAAAGTATGAAGTGGAACACTACCTTCAGTATGCCATTCTCTTCTGGCCATATCAGCACCATTCAAACGACCAGCAGTTTGAACCTTGATACCCTTGGCACCAGAACGCATAGATCTTTGAGTTGCTTGACGAGTTGCACGTCTAAATGCAATTCTTGCTTCAAGTTGACGAGCAATACCTTCACCAACTAATTTAGCATCTAAATCAGGCTTCTTAATTTCAACAATATTAATGTGAACGTTCTTCTTAGTTAAAGCGCTAAGTTCTTTTCTTAAAGCTTCGACTTCCTTACCGCCTTTACCAATAACCATACCTGGCTTAGCAGTGTGGATAGAAATGTTAATTCTGTTTGCAGCACGTTCAATTTCCACAGTGGAAACAGATGCATCAGCTAACTTTTCAGAGATGAACTTTCTAATACGTAAATCTTCATTTAAAGTGTCAGCGTAGTTTTTGTCTGCATACCACTTTGCTTCCCAATCACGGTTAACACCGAGACGGAAACCATTTGGGTTAATCTTTTGACCCATTAAATTTACCTCCCTTAATCGTTCTTCTCAGATACTACAACTACTACGTGGCTAGTTCTCTTGTTAATTGGAGAAGCCATACCCTTAGCACGTGGACGGAATCTCTTTAAAGTTGCACCTTCGTTAACGTATGCTTCTGATACGTAAAGATTTGCACTTTCAAGATCGTAGTTGTGTTCAGCATTTGCAATAGCTGACTTCAATACTTTTTCAACGATTGGGGAAGCAGCTCTTGGCGTAAATTGTAAGATTGCGAGAGCTTCAGCAACACTCTTTCCACGAATAAGGTCTACTACCAAACGGGCTTTTCTAGGAGCGATGCGAACTGTTCTTGCTTCAGCTTTAGCTGAACTAATTTGTTCTGCCATTTAGATGTCTCTCCTTCCTATTATTTACCTACTGTAGTAGTGGCCTTATCAGCGACCTTGTGACCGCGGAAAGTTCTAGTAGGTACGAATTCACCTAACTTATGACCAACCATATCTTCAGTAATGTATACTGGCACATGTTTTCTACCATCGTAAACAGCTATTGTGAAACCAACAAAGGAAGGGAAAATAGTTGAACGACGAGACCATGTTTTAATTACTTGCTTCTTTTCGGAACCTTCTTGGGCTTCGATCTTCTTTAAAAGGCTTGCATCAGCAAAAGGACCTTTTTTAATACTACGGCTCATTAATTAACCTCCTTCGTTTAATTATTTGTTACCTTTACGGTGACGAATAATAAGTTTTTCACTTCTAGCCTTAGAGTTTCTAGTCTTAATACCACGAGACTTCTTACCCCATGGAGTCATAGGTTGTGGACGACCAACTGGAGCCTTACCTTCACCACCACCATGTGGGTGATCGTTAGGGTTCATTACGGAACCACGAGATTGTGGACGTTTACCCAACCAACGCTTACGACCAGCTTTACCTAATTGAATTAATGAGTGTTGTTCATTACCAACAGAACCGATAGTAGCACGGCAAGTTGATAAAATTCTACGAACTTCACCACTTTGAAGTCTAACTAAAGTGTACTTACCGTCATTACCAAGAACTTGGGCAACAGTACCAGCACTTCTTACTAATTGACCACCTTTACCAGGCTTCAATTCGATATTGTGAATTTCAGTACCAGCTGGAATAGCAGATAATGGTAATGCATTACCTGGTTTGATATCAGCATTTGGACCAGATTCAACAACAGTACCAACTTCTAAACCTTTAGGTGCTAAGATGTAAGCCTTAATACCATCAGTGTAGTGAAGAAGAGCGATGTTAGCAGTTCTATTTGGATCATATTCAATAGCCTTAACAACTGCTTTTACATCATCCTTGTTACGCTTGAAGTCAATGATACGGTATTTTTGTTTATGACCACCACCACGGTGTCTAACAGTAATATGACCGTATGAGTTACGACCAGCAGTATGACTTTGAGATTCAAGTAAAGTCTTTTCAGGCTTTTTCTTGGTAATTTCAGCAAAGTCGGAAGAAGTCATATTACGTCTGCCGTTTGTAGTTGGCTTATATTTGATAATTGCCAATTGACTGACCTCCTATTTACTAATTTTCTTTATTATCATTGAAGATCTTAATGTCATTAGAATCTTCAGTTAAAGTAACGATTGCTTTTCTACGGCGAGCAGTCTTACCAGTGTAACGACCAACTCTCTTTTCTTTACCGCGAACGTTCATAATGTTAACATTCTTAACTTTTACATCAAAAATTTCTTCAATTGCATTACGAACTTGAGTCTTGGTAGCTGATACAAGCACATCAAAAGTATACTTCTTATCATCCATTAAGTTCATGGATTTTTCGGTAACTACAGGCCGTAAGATGATATCACGTGCATCCATTATGCCAAAACCTCCTCAATTCTCTTAATAGCGTCTTGAGTTAATACAAGTTTTTGGTAGTCAACCGCATCAACAACATTTAAGCCATTAACAGGTACAACTTTCACTTTTGGAAGGTTCTTACCTGATAATTGAACATTCTTATCATCAGACACAACTAAAACCTTACCAGAAACATTAGCATTATCTAAGATAGCCTTTAATTCTTTAGTCTTAGGTGCTTCTAAAGTTAATTGATCAAGAATGATTAAATCTTTGTCAGCAACTTTTTGGGAAAGAACTGACTTCATAGCTAAACGACGTGCTTTACGAGGCATATCCATCTTGTATGAACGAGGAGTTGGGCCAAATACAGTACCACCACCACGCCATTGTGGAGCTCTAATAGAACCTTGACGAGCACGACCAGTACCTTTTTGTCTCCAAGGCTTCTTACCACCGCCACGAACAGCTGATCTATTCTTTACAGCAGAAGTACCTTGACGCTTACCAGCTCTTTGTCTAATGATAGCATCAAAAACAACACTTTCATTAGGTTCAATACCGAAGATTTCTTCATTTAAATCCACATTACCTGCAGACTTACCTTTTTGATCGATAATTTCTAAATTAGCCATTATAGTCCTCCTTCCTATTTAGCAGCTTTAGCAGCAGATTTTACAAAAATTAATGAGTTCTTTGCACCTGGAACATTACCCTTGATTAAAAGTACGTTCTTTTCAGGTACAACTTTTTCGATTACTAAGTTTTGTACGGTAACTTTCTTGCCACCCATGTGACCAGGTAACTTCTTACCCTTAGGTACACGGTTAATGATCGAACCCATTGAACCTGGGATTCTGTGATATCTAGAACCGTGGGTTTCTGGACCTCTTGATTGGCCCCAACGCTTGATGTTACCTTGAGTACCATGACCTCTTGTAGTTCCAGTAACGTCAACTACGTCACCTTCACTAAATGAGTCCACCGTGATTTCTGAGCCGACTTCGTAATCCTTAAGCTCGACATCGCGGATTTCCCGAATGAAGCGCTTAGGTGAAGTCTTTGCTTTTGCAGCATGACCTTTGGCAGGTTTGTTGCTCAATACTTCACGCATATCTTGGTAACCTACTTGAACTGCTTCGTAACCGTCTGATTCGTTAGTTTTAACTTGTAAAACAACGTTAGGGGTTGCTTCAATAACAGTTACAGGAACCAAGATACCATTTTTAGTGAAGATTTGAGTCATACCGACCTTTCTTCCTAAGATTCCTTTGGTCATGATTACACCTCCATATATGTTTTAAATTATAATTTAATCTCGATATCAACGCCGCTTGGTAAATCAAGCTTCATTAATGAATCAACAGTCTTAGGTGTTGGATTCAAAATATCAATTAAACGCTTGTGTGTACGGATTTCAAATTGTTCACGTGAATCTTTGTTCTTGTGTGGTGAACGTAAAACAGTGAATAAAGTTCTTTCCGTAGGTAGTGGAACAGGACCAGAAATTTGTGCTCCTGTTCTTTCAGCAGTAGCTACGATCTTCGCAGCTGATTCATCGAGAATACCATGTTCGTATGACTTTAATCTAATACGAATTTGTTGACTTGCCATCTAATAACCTCCTTCGTCTTCTTTAAAAGATGACTAGCTCGGCAAAAATTACCGACTCACCTCTGTGGCAATGCAGCCTGGTGTGCCGCAACCTTTTGCGTCAAAGCATTGCTTTTGTGCGCGGGGTATGCCCCTCCAATATTTTCGCACGTTTACTATTGTACTGTGTCTTTCCTTAAATAGCAAGCTTTCTCAGCATTTTATTTTATTTTTTATGCAAAAAAAGAGATATCATTTGATATCTCTTTTTCAAACTCTCTATTTATAAATTATTCAGCGTCTTCTCCACCACGTTTTTTGATGATTTCAGCTTGAATAGACTTAGGAGTTGGTGAGTAGTGGTCAAATACCATTGTAAATGTACCACGACCTTGAGTTGATGAACGCAAAGTAGTTGCGTAACCAAACATTTCTGAAAGTGGAACGAATGAGTTAATTACCTTAGCACCAGCTCTATCTTCCATACCTTCCATAGAACCACGACGTGCAGTAATTGATCCCATTACATCACCCAAGTATTCTTCTGGAGTAGTTACTTGAACTTTCATGATAGGTTCAAGGATAACTGCACCAGCCTTAGAAGCAGCGTTTCTCAAAGCAAGAGAAGCAGCAACCTTGAAGGCAGCTTCTGATGAGTCGACTTCGTGATAACTACCATCGTATAACTTAGCCTTAACATCAATTAATGGGTAACCTGCAAGAACACCATTCTTCATAGCTTCTTGTAAACCTTGGTCAACTGAAGGAATAAATTCACGAGGAACAACACCACCAACGATAGCGTCTTCGAATTCGTAACCTTTACCTTCTTCGTTTGGAGTAAATTCAATCCAAACATCACCATATTGACCTTTACCACCGGATTGACGAACAAACTTACCTTGTGCTTTAGCTTCCTTAGTGAAAGTTTCACGGTAAGCAACTTGAGGTTCACCAATAGTTGCTTCAACGTTAAATTCACGCTTCATACGTTCAACCATGATATCCAAGTGCAATTCACCCATACCAGAAATCAAAGTTTGACCAGTTTCTGGGTTAGTTTCTGCACGGAAAGTTGGGTCTTCTTCAGTAAGCTTTTGTAAAGCAACATCCATCTTATCACGGTCAGCCTTTGACTTCGGTTCAACAGATACTTGGATAACTGGATCTGGAACTTGTAAGCTTTCCAAAATAAGTGGGTGATCTGGATCAGTTAAAGAATCACCAGTAGTAGTGTTCTTCAAACCAATAGCACCAGCGATATCACCTGAGAATACTTCAGGGATTTCAGTTCTTGAGTTAGCGTGCATTTGAAGCAAACGACCAACACGTTCACGCGCATTCTTTGATGCATTCAATACGTAAGAACCAGATTGAAGTGAACCAGTGTAAACACGGATGAAAGTTAAACGACCAACAAATGGGTCAGTAGCAATCTTAAATGCTAAAGCTGCAAATGGCTTCTTATCATCAGCCATAAGTTCAACTTCATCACCAGTCTTAGGATCATGAGCAACATAAGGTTTTACGTCAAGTGGTGATGGTAAGTAATCAATAACACCATCAAGCATCATTTGAACACCCTTGTTCTTAAATGCTGAACCAGCGTAAACTGGGAAGAATTCTAAGTTCAAAGTAGCTTTACGGATAGCTGCCTTTAATTCGTCATTAGAAATTTCTTCACCACCAAGGTACTTGTCCATAATGCCATCATCAACATCGGCAACAGCTTCAATTAATTCGTTACGACGCTTTAAAGCTTCTTCCTTGTATTCATCGGGAACAGGAATAGTATCCCATTTTGAACCAAGTTTATCTTCATCGTAAACATCAGCTACCATGTTAATCAAGTCAATAACACCTTCAAAGGTATCAGCTGAACCAATAGGCATTTGAACAGCTTGAGCGTTTGCGTTCAAACGTTCATGCAATGACTTAACAGACTTGTCAAAGTCAGCACCAATCTTGTCCATCTTGTTAACGAAAACGATACGAGGAACACCGTAAGTTTCAGCTTGACGCCAAACATTTTCAGTTTGTGGTTCAACACCAGCTTGAGCATCAAGAACAGTTACGGCACCATCAAGAACACGAAGGGAACGTTCTACTTCGATAGTAAAGTCAACGTGTCCTGGGGTATCGATAATGTTAATTCTGTAATCCTTCCATTGAGCAGTAGTAGCTGCGGAAGTAATAGTGATACCACGTTCCTTTTCTTCATCCATCCAGTCCATTTGTGAGTCACCTTCGTGAGTTTCACCAATTTTGTGGATCTTACCAGTATAGTACAAAATACGTTCAGTAGTAGTAGTTTTACCGGCATCGATGTGGGCCATGATACCAATGTTACGTGTCTTATCCAAAGGGAATTCACGTTTGTTAGCCATAAGATTAATCTCCTTTTACAAACTAACGATTAGAAGCGGTAGTGAGCAAATGCACGGTTTGCTTCTGCCATTCTGTGGACGTCTTCACGTTTCTTAACTGCTGAACCAGTATTGTTAGCAGCATCCATGATTTCATTTGCAAGACGTTCATCCATAGTATGTTCATTACGTAAACGAGCGTAAGAAACAAGCCATCTTAAGCCAAGAGTAGTTCTTCTTTCTGGGCGAACTTCAACTGGGATTTGGTAGTTAGAACCACCGATACGGCGAGCCTTAACTTCCAAAACTGGCATAACATTGTTCATTGCTTCTTCAAAAACTTCAACTGGTTCTTTACCAGTCTTATCTTGAATGATACCAAAAGCATCGTAAAGAATTGAAGATGCCTTTGCCTTCTTACCATCAATCATTAAGTGGTTAATTAACTTAGTAACCAATTTAGAGTTGTAAACTGGATCTGCTAAAACATCTCTCTTAGCAATATTACCTTTTCTAGGCATTAGTAGTCCCTCCTATTAACTGTTTAACCCTTCTTAGCACCGTACTTAGAACGGCCTTGTTTTCTACCATCAACACCTGCAGTATCCAAAGCACCACGAATGATGTGGTAACGAACACCAGGAAGGTCCTTTACACGACCACCACGAATTAAAACAACGGAGTGTTCTTGCAAGTTGTGACCAATACCAGGGATGTAAGCAGTAACTTCGATTAAGTTTGAAAGACGAACACGAGCGTACTTACGTAAAGCTGAGTTAGGCTTCTTAGGTGTCATAGTACCTACACGAGTTGCAACACCACGCATTTGAGGTGCTGGGTTGTAGTTCATCTTTTTCTTCATGCTGTTGTAAGCATAGTTTAAAGCTGGTGAATCAGATTTAGTCGTCTTTGAGTGACGGCCTTTTCTAACCAATTGGTTAATTGTTGGCATTAAAATTTCCTCCTAAAATTGTTCACACATCCGGGAGTTTCTTTTCTGACCTCACGGATATCATGTTTTTAATAGCACAATGGCTAGTGTAACATGATTTTTTAATTCCGTAAACAATTTAAAAAAACTTTTTTAATTTTGCGTATATAAATACTGGAGGTTAATTTATGTCAAAATATTTAATTTATCTACTTAATTTTACTGTCGGAAGTATCATAGGCTCACATTTATTAGTAATCGTTCAGCGCTTTGAAAAAGAAAATTTTATTTCGGCTAAGTCTCATTGCGATAGCTGTAAAATTCCCCTTACGCTTATAAATCAGATTCCTATTTTCTCTTTTATTAAATATCGAGGAAAATGTTTTTTCTGTCAAACTCCTATTTCCCCTGAAACCCTTTACTGTGAAATAATTGGTGGGTTTGCTTTCTTACCACTTGATCCCTATCACGATTTAACTTCATATTTCCTGATTACCTTTATTTTTCTCCTCAGTATTTTTGATTATCTAGAACAATCTTTTCCAATCTATCCTCTTATACCTTTATTTGTCCTTACAATATTAAAAATGATGGGTAATGCTCCAAACTATGCTGAATTTGAATGGTTCTTAATTCTTATTGTTCTTTCTATTTTTTTAATAATGAATTTAAGAAAGAAATTTGGATATGGAGATACGATAATTTTTATTATTCTTATGTTTTACTATAATTTCTATCTGGCGGAATATCTTTTCTTACTATCTTCTATTTTTCTAATACTTATTTACATATTTGATCGCGATAAGCACTCGTATCCCTTCATACCTTTTATTTTCCTAAGTATTATTTTCTATAACTATGTATAAAAAAAGCCTATTTGCTTTCGCAAATAGGCTTTTTTAACACAAATGTTTAAGTTTTGAAAGGACAATTAGTCAGCTGAACCGTTATCTTTTTCCGCATCAGCTGCAGCTAATTTCTTTTCGATATCAGCTATAGAATACACTGACTTTTTCTTTTCATCTTCAGGAACATCAGCTTTAGGTTCCATTTCACGGTAAACTGGCATACCAGTACCTGCAGGAATAATCTTACCGATAATAACATTTTCCTTAAGACCAAGTAATGGATCGTTCTTTCCGCGAATAGAAGCATCAGTAAGAACACGAGTAGTTTCCTGGAATGAAGCTGCAGATAAGAAACTGTTAGTTTCAAGAGCGGCCTTGGTAATACCAAGAATTACACTTTGTGCAGTTGCAGGAATACCACCAGAAATAATTACTTCCCGGTTTCTTGCCTTAAATTCACCAATATCCATTAATTCACCTGGTAAGATATCAGTTTCACCTGGGTCAAGAATACGAACTTTTTGAAGCATTTGACGTGCCATAACTTCAACGTGCTTATCAGCAATTTCTACACCCTGCATTCTATAAGCTTTTTGAATTTCGCTTAGAATGTATTTTTCAGTAGTCAATGCATCACGTACACGAATCAATTCCTTAGGATCGATAGAACCAAGAGTCAATTTATCTCCACGTACAACATGGTCACCTTCAGCAACTGCTACAGATGCAGTATATGGTACATCATAAGTACGAGTATCTGTTTGACCCTTTACAGTAATTTGGCGAGTGTGTTCTGCTGGATCTTCTTCAATTGAAGTTATTTCACCAGTTACTTCAGAAATTGTTGCACGTCCCTTAGGGTTACGAGCTTCAAATAATTCTTGAACACGAGGTAAACCTTGAGTAATATCTGCAGCACCGGCAACACCACCGTTGTGGAAGTTACGCATAGTTAACTGAGTACCAGGTTCACCGATTGATTGAGCAGCAACAGTACCTACTGCTTCACCAACTTCAACATCATCACCAGTAGCAAGGTTCATACCGTAACACTTCTTACATACACCATGTTGAGTGTTGCAAGTAAATACGGAACGAATAGTTACTTCTGTTACACCAGCGTCAACAATCTTATGAGCCATATCTTCATCCATCAAGACATCTGCTGGGCAAATAACTTCATGAGTTTCTGGATCATAAACACTCTTAGAAGTGTAGCGACCAACTAAACGATCAAACAATGGTTCAATCATTTCGTCACCTTCAGTGATTGCATGAACAGTCAAACCACGATCAGTACCACAATCTTCTTCACGAATAATAACGTCTTGCGCTACGTCTACCAAACGACGAGTTAAGTAACCTGAGTTGGCAGTCTTCAAGGCAGTATCCGTCATACCTTTACGGGCACCGTGAGTAGACATGAACATTTCCAAAACAGATAACCCTTCACGGAAGTTTGAAGTAACAGGAATTTCCATCATTCCTCCGTTAGGAGCAGCCATCAATCCACGCATACCAGCAAGTTGAGTAAAGTTAGAAATGTTACCACGAGCACCAGAGTCAGCCATGATTGTGATTGGGTTTCTTGGAGCATGAATTTGAGCAATTTCGTTTTGAACAATATCTTTACAATTATTCCAAATGCTAATTACTCGGTCGTGTCTTTCTTCATCAGTGATCAAACCGCGACGATATTGCTTAGAAACTACATCAACCTTCTTACGAGCTTCTGCTACGATATCATCCTTATCAGTAATTGTAGGAATATCTTCGACACCAATAGTCAAACCAGAAGTAGTACATACTGTGTAACCTAATTCCTTCAAGTCATCCAAGAAATCAGAAGTTCTCTGAACCTTGTAATCCTTGTAAATTTGAGCAATAGAATCTGATAAGAATCCCTTCTTAAAGGCCTTTCCAAGCTTCATATTATCAAGCTTTTCATGGATATCTTCACCTGGTTGCAAGAAGTATCTTTCATCTACAGGATGAGTAAGATTTTCTTGAGTAGGGTCATTAATATAGAAGAAATCCTTAGGGAAAATTTGGTTAAAGACTAACTTACCATAAGTAGTTACAAAGATACCATGTTCATATCCCTTTGGCCATGGCTTTTCAGGCATTGAATCTGCTGCTAAACCAATACGAGTGTGGTAGTGAATGTCACCATTTGCATAAGCAATAGCTGCTTCAGCTGGTGAATCAAAAATCATACCTTCACCTTCACGACCACGTTCTGCTTGAGTTAACCAGTAGTTACCCAAAACAATATCCTGAGAAGGAGTAACGATTGGCTTACCATCCTTAGGAGCTAAGATGTGGTGAGCAGCAAGCATAAGCAAACGAGATTCTGCTACAGCTTCATCAGATAATGGAACGTGAATGGCCATCTGGTCACCATCGAAGTCAGCATTGTAAGCTTCACAAGCAAGTGGGTGAAGACGAATTGACTTACCTGGCACCAAAACTGGTTCAAATGCTTGAATACCTAGACGGTGAAGAGTAGGTGCACGGTTCAAGAGAACTGGTCTTTCCTTAATTACATCTTCTAAGATATCCCAGATATCGTCGTCTTCACGATCAATCTTACGCTTAGCATTCTTAATATTAGATGCTAAACCACGTTTTACCAATTCATGCATTACAAATGGCTTAAATAGCTCTAAAGCCATTGGACGTGGAACACCACATTGATAGAACTTCAATTTAGGTGAAACATCGATAACTGAACGACCTGAGTAGTCGACACGTTTACCAAGCAAGTTTTGACGAAAACGTCCTTGCTTACCTTTTAACATGTGAGAAAGAGACTTAAGTGGACGGTTACCTGGTCCTACAACTGGACGACCACGTCTACCGTTATCAATTAATGCATCAACAGCTTCTTGAAGCATACGTTTTTCATTTTGAACGATAATTCTTGGTGCATTTAAATCTAATAATCTCTTCAAACGATTGTTACGGTTAATTACACGTCTATATAAATCGTTCAAGTCAGAAGTAGCGAAACGACCACCATCAAGCTGAACCATTGGTCTTAAGTCAGGTGGAATAACAGGAATACAATCCATTACCATCCATGAAGGCTTATTGCCAGAGTTCTTAAATGCATCTAAGATATCTAATCTTCTGATAGCACGAGTTCTCTTTTGACCAGTAGCAGTCTTTAATTCTTCTTTTAAGTCATGAACTTCTTTATCAATATCTACTTGTTCAAGAAGTTCCTTTACAGCTTCAGCTCCCATTTTAGCTTCAAAACGGTTGCCAAATTTTGCTTTCTTTTCACGATATTCAGCTTCTGTAAGAAGTTGCTTATCTTCAAGATCGGTATCACCTGCGTCAATTACAATATATGCAGCAAAATAAATTACTTCTTCAAGAGCACGAGGTGAAATATCTAAAACTAATCCCATACGAGATGGAATACCTTTGAAATACCAGATATGTGAAACTGGTGCAGCCAATTCAATGTGGCCCATGCGTTCTCTTCTAACTTTAGCAGAAGTTACTTCTACACCACATCGATCACAAACAATACCGCGATAGCGAATACCCTTGTACTTACCACAAGCACAAGACCAGTCTTTAGTTGGTCCGAAAATTCTTTCATCGAACAAACCATCTTTTTCTGGTTTCAAAGTACGATAGTTGATAGTTTCTGGCTTTTTAACTTCACCATAAGACCAACTTCTGATCTTGTTTGGAGAAGCCAAACCGATTTGCATACTTTCAAACTTATTTACGTCGATCAAAAGTTTAACCTCCTATTTACTTAGAAACCTTATCATCAGATGAAGTTGAAGAATCACTCTGATCTACAGGTTCAGCTGATTTATCATCTTTCTTTGCAGCTTCTTCGGCCAACTTCTTCTTTTCTTGTTGTTCAGCAAGCTTAGATAAAGTATCAATGTTGAAGTGATCATTAGAATCATCATCCATGTCACGTAATTCAATTTCCTTATGATCCATATCTAAGACTTTAATATCCAAACCTAAGGATTGAAGTTCCTTAACAAGAACTCTAAATGATTCTGGAACACCTGGTTTTGGAATTCTTTCGCCCTTGACAATAGCTTCATATGCCTTAACACGACCAACAACATCATCTGACTTGTAAGTCAAAATTTCTTGTAATGTGTATGCAGCACCGTAAGCTTCAAGAGCCCAAACTTCCATTTCACCGAAACGCTGACCACCGAATTGTGCTTTACCACCAAGTGGTTGTTGAGTAACAAGTGAGTAAGGCCCAATTGAACGTGCGTGAATCTTGTCATCAACCATGTGAGTCAACTTCAAGTAGTACATAATACCTACTGAAACACGGTTGTGGAATGGTTCACCAGTACGTCCATCGTAAAGAACAGTCTTACCGTCTTTACCAATACCAGCTTCACGAACCATGTTCCACATATCATCTTCAGAAGCACCATCAAATACTGGAGTGGCAACATGAATACCCAATTGCTTAGCCGCAATACCTAAGTGTAATTCAAGAACCTGTCCAATGTTCATACGTGAAGGCACACCCATTGGGTTCAAACAAATGTCTACTGGACGACCATCTGGTAAGTATGGCATATCTTCTTCAGGACAAACTAAGGCAATAGTACCTTTGTTTCCGTGACGACCAGACATCTTGTCACCAACCTGAATTTTACGCTTTTGAACGATGTAGACACGAACCATCTTGTTTACACCAGGTGGTAATTCGTCTCCTGCTTCACGAGTGAAGACTTGTACGTTTTGAACAATACCGCCACCACCATGTGGTACACGTAAGGAAGTATCACGAACTTCACGAGCCTTCTCACCAAAGATAGCGTGAAGCAAACGCTCTTCAGCAGATAATTCAGTCACACCCTTTGGAGTAACTTTACCAACTAAGATATCACCGTCTTGAACTTCGGCACCAATACGTACAATCCCCTCTTCATCAAGGTCTTTAAGTGCATCTTCACCAACGTTTGGAATTTCACGTGTGATTTCTTCAGGTCCAAGCTTAGTATCACGAGCTTCTGATTCATAGTCTTCAATATGGATAGATGTGTAAACATCATCTTTAACCATACGTTCAGAAATCATAACGGCATCTTCATAGTTGTACATGTTCCAAGTCAAGAACGCAATAATTGGGTTTTGACCTAGAGCTAATTCGCCGTTTTCCATTGCTGGACCATCAGCAATAACTTCGTCAGCTACTACTCTTTCACCTTGCTTAACAGCTGGTGTTTGGTTGTAGTTCTTTGTAGCGTTTGAACGACGGAATTTTTCAAGAACATACTTATCTAAAGTATCGTCGTCTCTTCTAATTCTAATTTCGTTTGCATCAACGTATTCAACTACACCAGGCGCCTTAGCAACTAATGCATCCCCAGAGTCATGAGCAGCACGGTATTCCATACCAGTACCAACAATTGGAGCATGTGGATTAATCAATGGAACAGCCTGACGTTGGTGGTTAGCACCCATCAAAGCACGGTTAGAGTCATCGTTTTCAAGGAAAGGAATACATGCAGAAGTTACTGAAACTACTTGCTTAGGAATAACGTCCATGTAGTCAATCTTATCAGGCGTAACTTCAAGGTTATCTTCCTTGTGACGAGCTAAAACAATTTTATCCTTGAAGGAACCATCTTCGTTTAATGGGGCGTTGGCACCGGCAATAATGTAATTATCTTCAACATCAGCAGTTAAGTAATCAATCTTGTCAGTAACCTTGTGCGTATCCCAAGAAACACGACGGTATGGTGTTTCAATAAAACCATACTTATTAACAATAGCGTAAGTTGCCAAAGAGTTAATCAAACCAATGTTAGGTCCTTCAGGAGTTTCAATAGGACATAAACGACCATAGTGAGTATAGTGCACGTCACGAACTTCATATCCAGCACGGTCACGAGACAAACCACCAGGTCCTAAGGCAGACATACGACGTTTGTGAGTTAACTCACCAAGTGGATTGTTTTGGTCCATGAACTGTGACAATTGTGATGAACCAAAGAATTCCTTAACTGAAGCAACAACAGGACGAATGTTAATTAATTGTTGTGGTGTAACTGTGGAAATGTCTTGAATTGACATTCTTTCACGTACAACACGTTCCATTCTTGCTAAACCAATTCTAAATTGGTTTTGAAGTAATTCACCTACACGACGAATACGACGGTTACCTAAGTGGTCAATATCGTCAGTAGTTCCAATGTTGTCTTGAAGGTCAAAGAAGTAGTTAATTGATGCCAATACATCGGCTGGAGTTAAGTGCTTAACATCATCAGCAATATGACCGTTAGACATTAACTTAATTACACGTTCAGGATCAACCTTAGAATATACTTTAATTTCTTGAACTGTTACTGGATCAGGTAATACACCTTCTTTTGAAGGTTCATAAGTTACCATCTTAAAGTCGTCACGATCTAAGTAAGGTGATAATTTATCAAGAACTTCATGAGTAACAACGTCACCCTTCTTAGCGATAATTTCACCAGTATCAGGATCAGCTAAAGTTTCAGCCAAAGTTTGTCTTAATAAACGATTCTTTAAAGAAAGTTTCTTATTGATCTTGTAACGACCAACAGGAGCTAAATCGTATCTTCTTGGATCAAAGAATCTAGCATACAAAAGTGAACGAGAAGAATCAGTTGTCTTAGGTTCACCTGGACGTAATCTTTCGTAAATATCCTTTAATGCTTCTGCAACACGAGAGTCAGCAGGATTCTTGTGGATATCTTTTTCCAAAGTGAAACGAAGTGAATCACTTTCACCAAACATATCAGCAACTTCACTGTCAGAGCCAAATCCTAAAGCACGAATTAAAACAGTCAAAGGAAGCTTACGAGTACGGTCAATACGAACATAAGCTAAATCCTTAGCATCAGTTTCATATTCAAGCCATGCACCACGGTTAGGAATAACTGTAGCACCGAAAATTTGGCGACCATTTTTATCAAAATCTGAATGATAGTAAACACCAGGAGATCTAACAAGCTGAGAAACAATAACTCTCTCAGCACCATTAATAACGAAAGTACCTGAATCTGTCATTAATGGGAATTCTCCGAAGAAAACGTCTTGAGTCTTAATTTCTCCAGTTTCATGGTTGGTTAACTTTAAAGTTACATGAAGAGGAGCAGAGTAATTAGCATCGTGATCACGTGCTTCTTCAAGAGTGTATTTTGGCTTCAAAAGTTTGTAGTCAACAAACTCTAAAGAAAGTTTTCCTGAAAAGTCTGAAATCGGCATAATGTCGTCAAACATTTCACGAATACCTTCATTAAGAAACCACTTGTAAGATTGCGTTTGTACATCAGTCAAGTTAGGTAACTTCAATACTTCTTTAATTCGAGAGAAGCTACGTCTTGTCCGGTGACTACCGTAGTTCACAGCGTGTCCTAACAAAGAAAACATCCTTTCTTGTATAAGAATCTAAATATTACATTTGTGTTACAAATTGCAAAAAGTCAAAATTTGGGTACAAAAAAACAAAAACAACGTAATAGTCGTTTTTGTTTTATCATCTCGCTGGACAATAGATCAGCGAAATCCTGAATTTCAGCCTTTTAAACGTTTAGTATTTTACACTTCTATTAACAATTTGTCAAAAGGAACTAACTTTTCACTAAAGGCTTATCCTTATCAATAATTGTGAATTTTAATTTACCTTGATGAGCACCAACTTTTACAGTTTGTCCTGACTTAATCTTTTCACTAATTAAATCTTCAGCAATTACATCTTCAAGTTCATGTTGAATTGCACGACGTAAAGGACGAGCACCCATTTCTGGATCAAAACCGTCTTTAGCTAGTACATCTAAAGCTGCTGGAGAAATTTTTAGAGTAACTTCTTTTCGAGCTAAACGATCAATCAAATTACCTGTCATCAAGCTGACGATCTCACGCAATTGCTTCTTAGTCAAACTATCAAAGACAACTGTCTCATCAATTCTATTGATAAATTCCGGTCTAAAGAATTGCTTAACTGCTGCAGCAACTTTTTCTTGTTGAAGTTTATTTTTATCCTCATTATCAGCTGCAAAACCAACTGTCTTATCTTCTTGTAAACTACGTGAACCTAAATTGGAAGTCATGATAATAATTGTATTTCTAAAATCAACTCTTCTTCCTTTAGAATCAGTTAGAAAGCCTTCATCAAGAACTTGAAGTAACAAATTAAAGACATCTGGATGAGCCTTTTCTACTTCGTCTAGAAGAATTACTGAATATGGATTGCGTCTTACACGCTCTGAAAGCTGGCCGCCTTCTTCATAACCTACATATCCAGGCGCAGATCCAATTAGCTTACTTGTTGCAACTTGATCCATATACTCAGACATATCAACACGAATAATATTTCTTTCAGAACCAAAAACAGCCGCAGCAAGTGCTTTTGCTAATTCAGTCTTACCCACTCCAGTAGGACCTAAGAACAAGAATGAACCAATCGGACGATTCTCATCCTTAATCCCACTTCTGCTCCGTCTAATTGCTCGACTTACTGCACTAATTGCCTTATCTTGACCAATTACACGTTCATGTAAAATACTCTCTAAATGAGCTAGACGTTTAGTCTCGCTCTTCTTCATTCTAGTAACTGGTACGCCAGTCCATTCAGACACAATTTGTGCAATTTTATTAGAATCAACAATAGACTTTTTAGAATTTTTATTTTCTACTTTTTCAATTAACTTGTCGCGATTTTGTGTAAGCTTGCTTTCTTCGTCACGCAACTTAGCCGCTTGAACAAAGTTTTGATTTTCAGCAGCTTGTTCCTTTTGATGAATCACATCATTAATTTGCGTATCTAATTTAGTTAGACGTGGATCAACTTTACCAACAGCTTGGATTTTCACAGCTGCACTTGCTTCATCAATCAAATCAATTGCCTTATCAGGTAGGAAGCGGTTAGCAATATATCTGGTTGAAAATTCGACAGCATCATTAATTGCCTCATCTTCAATTTTTACATTGTGGAATTTTTCATATTTTGGTCGCAATCCTTTTAAGATATCCACAGTTTCTTCTTTTGAAGGTTCGCCAATTTTAACTTGTTGAAAACGTCTTGCCAAAGCTTGATCTTTTTCAATGTATTTTTGATATTCATCAAAAGTAGTAGCACCAATCATCTGAATATCGCCACGAGCCAAAGATGGTTTCAAAATATTCGAAGCATCAATTGCACCTTCAGCTCCCCCTGCACCAATTAATGTGTGCATTTCATCAACAAATAAGATGACAGAACCATCACGCTGAATTTCTTTTAGAATTTTCTTCATTCTATCTTCAAATTCACCGCGATACTTGGTTCCTGCAATCAAACTCCCCATATCTAAAGCCATAACTCGCTTTCTTGCTAAGTTATCGGGAACTTCATGATTCACAATCGCTGCAGCTATTCCTTGAGCAACCGCAGTTTTACCCACACCAGGTTCACCTACTAGAACAGGGTTATTTTTAGTTCTACGCGATAAAATTTGAATTACTCGTTTTATCTCTTTATCTCTACCAATTACAGGGTCAATTCCTCCTTCACGTGCTCTTTTATTTAAGTTTACACTTACCTTATCTAAATTAGGTGTCAATGACTTTCCTTTTTTAGTTCCAGTCGACGAAGAAATGCCCAAAACATTACCTTCACCTTCTGAGCCATCCATGAAACTATCATTGATGTCTTGACTTAAATCACGTGGTTCTACACCAATATTTTTTAAAATTAAACTTGCTAAAATTTGATCGCTAGCTAATAATCCTAGCAAAATATGTTTTGTCTCAATTTGAGGAGTTCCTAATTCGTCAGCTTTTTGCTTAGCAAAATTTAAAACTAAGCTTAAACGCGGCGACATTTCCATATATGTGGCTTTTGGACTTGAGCCATAGCCAGTATATCTTTCAATTTCTTCTCGCACTAAGGTTGGTGTTACATTTCTTTCACGCAAAAGCTTACCGGCATCCCCATTAGCTTCAATTACTAAAGCAAGCAAAACATGCTCCGTTCCAATAATTCGATGGTGAAAGTTTTGTGCTTGCTCTTTAGCAATTTCAAGAACATTCTTTGCACTATCACTATATGATTTTTCCATTTTGCACCGCCTTATTTCTTTTAAGATCATACTACAATCTTTAGACAAATATCTTACACTTACAATTAGTAAATGTAAACTATTTGATATTTCATGAACATTATATACAAAAAAGTTCGTCTTTCTAACTTAAGACGAACTTTTTAATAAAATAATATTCAATCGGGATGACAGGATTTGAACCTGCGACTTCTACGTCCCGAACGTAGCGCTCTACCAAGCTGAGCCACATCCCGAATAACAAAAAAGACTCACACTTCGGTGAGTCTTTTATACTGGAGCGGAAGACGGGATTCGAACCCGCGACCCCCACCATGGCAAGGTGATGTTCTACCACTGAACTACTTCCGCAGTACATTTATTAGTATAGCAAAACATCATCTTATTGCAAGTGTTTTTTTAGAAATTTTTTCAAAAAAATGGACCGTCATTAAAGACAGTCCATCAATAAAATTACTTATTATCCTTCTTCAAGTCTGCTTGCACTTCTGCATCAACGCTTTCAACCTTTTCAGGACGCATTGTTGGGAAGAGTAAAACATCACGAATAGCTGGAGCATCGGTTAATAGCATTACCAAACGGTCAATACCAATACCTAAACCACCTGTAGGAGGCATACCGAATTCCATAGCACGAAGATAATCTTCATCAATCATATCAGCTTCGTCGTTACCAGCTTCTCTTTCAGCCATTTGTTCTTCGAAACGGTGACGTTGATCATCTGGATCGTTTAATTCTGAGAATGCATTACCGTATTCTGCACCCATGATAAAGATTTCGAAACGGTCAGTAAATCTCGGATCATCAGCATTCTTCTTAGCAAGTGGTGATACTTCTACAGGGTGTCCATAAACGAAAGTTGGTTGAACAATTGAACCTTCACCAAATTCTTCAAAGAAGGCATTGATAATATGACCAACCTTCCAGTAGCTTTCATAGTGAACATGGTGTTCATCAGCAACTTTTCTAGCTTCTTCAATAGTCATTGGCTTCCAGAAGTCAACACCAGTCTTTTCCTTAATTAAGTCAACCATGTGAACGCGACGGAATGGCTTACCTAAGTCGATATCAGTACCTTGATAGTTGATCTTACCATCTGGTGAAACAACCTTAGCTGCTGCTCTAATAATTCCTTCTGCTTCATCCATTACATCATGGAAGTCCCAGTATGCAGCATAAGTTTCAAGTTCAGTAAATTCTGGATTGTGCTTAGTATCAAGTCCTTCATTTCTGAATACTCGACCAATTTCATAAACTCTTTCCATACCACCAACAATCAAACGCTTCAAAGGAAGTTCCAAAGCAATTCTCATGTAAAGATCAATATCCAAAGCATTGTGGTGGGTAATAAATGGACGTGCTTCAGCACCACCTGGAATATTGTGAAGAACCGGAGTTTCAACTTCTAAGAAGTCCTTGTTGTTCAAATAGTCACGAATAGCTTGAATAATTTGAGTACGGTGAACGAAACGCATGTAACTATCATGATTTGTAATTAAATCAAGGTAGCGTTGACGATAAATTTGTTCAACATCTTTTAAGCCATCCCACTTATTAGGTAATGGACGTAAAGCTTTTGATAAGAAAGTAATGTGAGTAGCACGAATAGTTAACTCACCAGTATCGGTCTTCATTACTTCACCATCGATACCTAAAAAGTCACCAATATCTGACTTCTTAAAAATCTTGTAATTGTCTTCGCCAACAATATCTTTACGTACATAAATTTGAATCTTACCAGTACGGTCATAAAGATCAGCAAATCCAACCTTACCCTTACCACGTTTTGCAAGCATACGACCCGCAATCTTAGTTACAGGCATATCGGCATTTAATTCATCTTTATCTTCGTTACTGTACTTTTCATTTAAAGTACGAGCTAAGTCTTGACGATCAAACTTTCTTACACCAAAAGGTTCAATACCATTTTCACGCATTTCGTCCATCTTTTCACGACGAGCGATTAGTTGGTCGTTCATTTCATTCTTTGCCACTCTAAAAACTCCTTTTATTGGTTAATTTGCTTTTGTCTTGCTTCATATTTTTCCACAAAATCATCTAACAAGTCAAAAACTTCTTGTTTCGTCCAAACATCATTTATTTTAGCACGGGTTCGCGCTGAACGGGGAATTCCTTTTAAATAATAAGCTGCTTGACGTCTAAATTCAGGAACAGCAATTTTTTCTCCCTTAAGATCAATCAATCCATTTAATTGATCTTTAGCAGTTGCCACCTTTTCTTCAACTGTCTGCGGACGTAATTTTTCACCTGTATTTAAATAGTGAACCATGTCTTTAATAATCCATGGATTTCCTAAGGCTGCTCTACCAACCATTACTGCATCAGCCCCGACATCTTCAAGCATTGCTTTTGCTTTTTCAGGTGTTGTAACATCCCCATTACCAACAAAAGGAATAGTTAAGGAATCTGCAACATCTTTTAAAGTTTCCCAATCTGCTTCACCCATATACATTTGCTTTCTAGTACGTCCATGCATAGCTACAGCACTAGCGCCAGCTTCTTGGGCAGCCAAAGCATTTTCAACAGCAAATATATGTTTTTGATCCCAACCAGTTCTCATTTTAACAGTTACTGGTTTGTTCACATTTCTCACTACAGCATGAACCATCTGATAAATCTTATTTGGATCTAATAACCAGCGAGCTCCTGCATCAGTCTTAGTTACCTTGGGTACAGGACATCCCATGTTGATGTTGATGATATCAGCTGCAGTATGAGTATCTACATAATGAGCTGCTTCAACCAAAGTTTCTTCGCTTCCGCCAAAGATTTGAATACTCATTGGATGTTCTCTTGGATCAACTGTTAACATCTCTAAAGTTTTTTTATTACGATAAATAATTCCATGATCTGAAATCATCTCGCAAACTACTAGGCCTGCACCAAATTCTTTACATACTACTCGGAAAGCAGCATTTGAAATTCCAGCCATCGGTGCAACTACTACACGATTAGGAATTTCAACATCCCTAATTTTCCAACTATCGTTTTTCACACTTGCTCATCCTTTCAAATACCCTAATATCATAGCAAAACTATCTACTACACACCACTTTAATTTGCCTTCTTAAGTACATCTTTTAATTCATCTTCAGTAAAGTGATATTTTTCTTTACAAAAACGGCAAACCAATTCTGCGCCATGATCCTTTTCAATCATTTCTTTTAATTGTTCTGGTTTTAAGGTAGCTAGAATTCTACTGTATTTTTCTTTTGAACAATCACATGAAAATACCACATCTTCTTTAGCCAAAATCTTACAGTCGGTACCTAAAATTCTTTCAGCTAGATTTTCAGGCGTCATTCCATCTAGAAACAAAGTCGAAAGATTAGGAAGAGCTTTAATTCTTTTTTCTACTTGAGCTAATTGTTCATCAGTTGCTCCTGGTAATGCTTGTAAAACAAACCCGCCTGCAGCTCCAATACTATTGTTTGGTTCAACAAAAACAGATAAACCAACTGCTGAAGGAATTTGTTCAGATTTTGCTAAATAATATGTGAAATCTTCAGCAATTTCTCCACTAACAATTGGAACTTGACCTGTATAAGGTTCTTTTAAACCTTGATCTTTTGTTACTTCAAGCCATCCTTCTCCCACAGCTTTAGCTACATCAATATGGCCATCCTCTTTAGGTGGTAGTGCAATATGCGGATTTTGCACATATCCCTTAATAGTTAAATCTGCTTTTGCAGTCACAACAGTTGCTCCTACTGGACCATTTCCAAGTAGTCTAACTGTTAACTCATCTTTATCTTTTAATAAGGCTGCTGATAAAAGTAATCCCCCAATTAAGGTTCTACCAAGCACAGCTGAAGATGCGCTCCAAGTATCGTGTCTTTTTTGTGCCTCACCAACTAGATCTTTGGCATTAACTGTAATTAATCGTAAGTTCTTAGTTTTATCAATTGCTTTTACTAAATAATCTTTCATTTTTTCTTTCCCCTAAAAAATAAAGCCTATAAAACATAGACTTTACTTTTTGACTAATACTTTTTCTTTTCCAAATAAAAATTAAATACAACTAGTAGGATTATACCTATGATACTTGTTACAGCGCCAATAAGCAATCCAGGAGTTTTATATTTTAAAACTATCGAGTGTTCACCCGCACTCATATTTAAACCAATAAATACACCTAAAGTCCGTTTGATTTTAACTGGCTTACCATCTATTTCAGCTTGCCAACCTTTGCTGTAAGGAATTGTAGTAACTAAGTTTTCATTTTTAGCTATATTTACTTTTCCAGCTAAATAATTGTCATTAAAAGTTGATAATCTCAATTTCTTCTTACTATCAACTTGTGTGACTTTAGACTTTAATAAATTAGAATTGATATTCACTAAACGTGGCAGCTCACTAGTTAACTGTTGCTTATTGCCATCTAATATCCATTTAATTTGAACTTGACCTTTTTGATTAGCCTGAACACCAATTAATTGTTTAACTTGCGGTTGAAGTCGTACATCTTTTTTATTAACGAGAATTCTTAGTTCAGGTTTTTCCTCTCCAGCTTGCCTTGCACGATAAGTAGTCATTGGATCAGCAAAACCCATCAGGTCTTTACCCAACTGAATATACGCAACTTGCTTAGGCTTTAATCCTTTAAAAGTAAATGTAACACTTCCCGCCTTATCAGAATTTCGAGTTATCTTAAGAGTATTTTCTTCTTGTTTTACCTTACTATTTTCTGACTTAATTTCTGCTTTTTGAGAACTGTAAGTTAATACATTTCCTTGTGTTTGAGTTAAAGAATTCAAAACCAAATTTTGATTATAAATTGGATCATCCGATTTAAATTTTAGATTATTCGACAAACTACCAGCAAATGCGAGTGGTAAAGCAGGCGTTTGATAAATTGTATATTGCTTTTTCTTTAACAAAATTTTGTTGTTTTTCAAGTCATCTCTTAAACCATAAGTAATATATTCTGGTGAAATACTTTGACTTGGCAAGGAATTATTAACAAAAGTCCCAATATTAAAAATAGCATCTGTAACAGCTGTTGCCGTCTTATAGAAATAATAGTAGCCATATGCCGATAAACCTAAATTTGCATATAATTCACTAATTTTTGGATCATTATTAGAAGAAAAAATCTCCGCTCCCTTATAGTTAAACGCGTAACTTTCACCGCGATCATTATTCAAGAAATAATTTTTTGCAATTCGATTCTTTTTTGCACTTGCAGGCAAACTATCAAAAAGTTGTTGATTCTCACTGATATAGTTTGAATATACGTTACTTTTCATCCCCATTTGACTTAAAGTCAAGTAACCACTACCTGCTATCTCTATTACTCCAATTATCACTAAAATGTAGCGAATTATTTTATTATTAGCAAAATAAAGTAATGCTGCAAAGATGCAGATTAAAGCAAGTGATATTAATAAGCAGTTGTCATAATGTCCATAATGCAGTCTTAATCCTGCCACTAAGATACCGAGCAATAAATATATTCCTGCTGCTGTCAACAATTGCTCTTTCTTTAAATCAAGACTTGTAAGCTCTTTAGCAGCTACCAATAAAATCCAAAAAATAATGATGAAACTAAAGCGATATGGGAAACCAACTGGCTTTTGGCCTCCATGCCAAAGTAAATATACTTTTGTTTGTACTAAGCTTAATAAAAAGATCAATCCAATAATTAAGTTAGTAATTTTTTCTTTTTTAGTATTTTTATTATCAATAAAGTACAAAATGAAAACAATTACTACTAAACTACCTACAAATAAAAGTGGTGAGCCATTAAAAGTATTTTTCATAAATAAGGCAGAGATACTTTTAGCCACTGAAGAAATTGGACTCAGTCTAAAGCCTTCATTAATAGTGTGTTCAGTAAGTTTATTATTAGATAAATTCATCCATGTAGGCAGCGTAATCATCGCACTCATCAAGCCACTAATTAATGAGCTTATGGCAAATTCTACTAACTGTCTTATAAACAAGCCCTTTTCTTTAAAGTGGTTGATCATGTAAGCAAAAGCAACAATTACTATAAAGATACAAATCATATATCCAATGTAGTAATTAAAGATAATTGCACATGCTAATAAGATACTATACAGTAGCCAACGTCTATTTTTTAACCCTCTAATTAGACTATAGACAATTAATGGCAATAAGATTACTCCATCAAGCCACATTAAATTAGCACCATAGCCTATACAATAGGCACTTAAGCCATAAATAATTCCAAGAAAGATTGAATAAATTCTATTTTTAAAATTAAAGAATTTTAGAATTAGAAAAGTAAAAGTGGCACTAGCTAAGCCTAACTTGACTACGATTATCACATAAAGTGCTAGATTTATTTGACTTGCTGGAAAGAGCAAAATAATTAAATTTAATGGACTTGCAAGATAATAACCAATATTACCAGCCATATCAGCACCTAATCCATTCGCAAAACTAAATTGCAAGCTATTCCAGTTACCTAAAATCAAGCGACGAAGATATTGAAAAAATGATAAATACTCATCTGGTAAATCGCCGCCCCATAAAACTCCACCTAAAAATGGATTACAATTTGCCAAACTAGATATAATCAAAAAAATCGCGATAGTTACTAGTAAGCTGAGGCAGCTATATTTAACAATGTATTTATTTTCTTTGCTCAACTGTTTCATTTTATCCTTATTTCCAAATACACCCCTCTAAAGCAAAATTAGAGGGGTGTATTAAACTTTATCTCACTTATTCATTAGTTGTTGATCTAACAGATCTTTTATTTCTCTTTAGATAAAAAGTATAAGCTACTAATGCAAGCACTCCTATAGCACTTATTAAAGCACCAATCATTAAACCTGGCGTCTTATATTTCAAAGTTATCTGATGAGTTCCTGGCTTCAATTTCAAGCCAATAAACACTTTCAAAGTTCGATTAAGTTTAACAGGTTTTCCATCAACTTCTGCTTGCCAGCCCTTACTATAGGGAATAGTAGTTACCAAGCTTTCATTTGAACCAATTTTTACTGATCCAGCTACATAACTATCTCTAAATGCAGAGAATTTCATACATCTATTATCGGCCTTTTTAACTTTATTGCTTAAGGCAGACTGATTAATATTCACAAAACGTGGATATTTAAAGTCGAATCTCTTTGACTTACCATCTAAAGTCATCTTAACAGTAAGTTTTCCATCCTTATCTGCCTGTACGCCAATTAATTGATCAGTATATTGTTGCAGATGAACCGGCTTTCCGTTAATAGATACTGTCAATGGCAAACGATACTTAGGATCTTGTTTCATTTGGTAGCTGTTTAACACAACAATTTGATCCATTAAATTCTTACTAAAACGAATATATCCAACTTGGTTAGGCTTCAAATCATTATAAGTAAAGCTTATAGTACCCGGACGTTGTTCGTCGTATCTTTTAACAGTGAAATATTTTTGTTCAGTATGTTTAGTAATTTTCTTATGCTTTTTGGTTACTTTGTATTTTAGCGTATCGTATTTTACTGACACGTTATTTGTTGCGATCTTAGCATTTTTAGAACTGTAACTTAAAACATCATCCTTAGTTTGAGTTAAAGAATTTAAAACTAAATTTTGATTATAAACTGGATTTTCATCCTCAAATTTCAACTTGTTTGCTAAGCCACCTGCGAAGGCAAATGGCAATGTTTCATTTCTATAGGCAATCTTATCACCTTGCTTTAAAATTACAGGATGATTTCTTAAATCGTCTCTTAAACCATAGCTAACATATTCTGGAGAAACGCTTTGATTAGCTAAAGAGCTATTAATAAATGTCTTCACATTAAAAATTGCATCAGTTACTACAGTACCTGTTTGGTAATAGTAGAAGTAACGGAAAGTCGAAAAACCAAGATCAGTCATCAATGAACTAATTCGAGAATCATTATTTGATGAAAACTCTTCTACCCCGCGATAGTTAAAAGTATAACCCTCACCGCGGTCATTATTTAATTCATAATTCTTAGCCATTCGACCTGTCTTATCAGAAACTGGAATTTTTGAAATAATTTTTTGATTCTCAGCAACATAAGCCGGATAGACACTACTCTTCATTCCTAAGTGATTTAATCCGATATAGGCGTTTCCTGCTAATTCAATTAAACCAACAAGCAATAAAGTTACGCGAACAAATCTTTTATCACAGAAATAAACTAAGATTCCAAACACTACTACTATTAAAACAGCTAACCATGCATAACTATTCCAAGGTCCAATTCGACGACGAATATATACCGTAGCTAAGCTTACAAGTAAGTAAATTCCAGCTGCAATAAGACGCGATTTTTTACTTTCGTCTTTATATTCGCTCAAATTAGAAAGTTCTTTTGCTGCTAATAGTAAGAACCAAAATACGATAATAAAACCGAAACGATATGGATAAGCTATAGTTTGTTGACCACCATGCCAGAATAAATAGATCTTTGGCACAGTAATACTTAATACAAAGAAAAGACCAACCACTAAATTAATGATTCTTGCCCTGATTGAATTATGTGAATCAACAAAGTAAAGGATAAATACGATTAAAACTAAAGTACCTACAAAAATTGGCGCCCAATCATTGTATGTATCTCCAATAAATAATCTCGAAACTGCTTTTCCACCACTAATCAAGGTCTTAATTTCAAAATTTGAATTAAAGTCAGCCTGAGACAACTTGTTGCTAGACAAGTTAAGAAAAGTAGGCAAAATAACTACGGCACTAATTAAGCCACTAATGATAGAGCTAATTGCAAAACCTGTAAATTGATGAAAAAAGGTTTTACGATTTTTAAAATTATTAATCGTATATGCCAAAAATAGAATTACTAAAAAGATACAGATCATGTATCCAATATAGTAATTAAATATGATAGCGCAAGCTAGCAAAATACTATAAGCAAGCCATTTATTAGTCTTAATTCCTCTAACTAAAGCATAAGAAACTAAAGGAAGAAGAACTAAGCCATCAAACCACATGACATTTCCAGCATAAGCAATCGAGTAGCCACTCAACCCATATGCAATTCCTAAGAAAATAGGGTATGCCTGATACTTAAACCTAAACCACTTCAGGCTAAGCCAAGTAAATGTTCCACTCATCAATCCTAACTTAAGTAGAATAATGATGTAGACAGCAATATTCATCTTGCTTGCTGGGAAAAGAAAAATAATAAAGTTTAATGGACTAAGAAGATAGTAGCCAATATTACCAGCCATATCTCCACCTAAACCATTAAGGAAACTGAATCCCGCACTACTCCAATTACCCAGCATCAAATGACGATAATATTGAAAAAAGGATAGATATTGGTTTGGCAAATCCCCACTATACAGAACTCCCCCAAAGATTGGATTACAATCTGTCAAAGTAGATAAAAGGAAAAAGAGTACTATAGTTGTTAAACAACTTATTAAGCTTAATTTTAAAATCTTTTTGTCTTTTTTACTTAAATATTTCATTCTTAATACCAAAAAACTCCTTTCTAAAATCTGTAATTTCAGTATTAGAAAGGAGTATAAACATTACTCTTACAATAAACTCTTAATTATCCTTGTTTTCATCTGAATTGTGTTTATCAGAATCTTTCTTTTCAGATGGTGGATTAAGTGGAATATCATCAATATTCTTATGATCATCAGGAAGTGGATGAATGTCTTCTTTATCATCCTTATTTTCAGTTTCTTCTCTTTGTTGATCCTTCTTTTCCATTGCAGCTTTTGCTTCTTCATAAGTAGAAGCCTTAGACTCACTTGGAAATTCGTTTTCATCATTTTCTGGCATCTTACCAGTCTTAAATAATGAAAGAATTTGTTTTTCGTTTAAAGTTTCATACTTGAGCAAAGCTTCTGCAATTAACTTGTGAGTTTCACGGTGGCTCTTAATGATATCAATAGCTTGTTTGTGACCTTCATCAAGAATTTCCTTAACAGCTTCATCAATCTTAGCAGCTGTAGCTTCACTATATGGCTTAGTTCCATAAGGTGATTGCATACTTGGAGATTCAAGCTCAGTCATACCAACGTCAGTCATACCATATTGAGTAACCATACCACGAGCGATGTTAGTAGCTTGTTCAAAGTCGTTTGAAGCACCAGTAGATTTATCACCAACGACTACTTCTTCACCAGCACGACCACCCATTAAACCAGCAACTTGTTCCATTAATTGCTTCTTAGTGATGATATTTTCATCCTCTTTTGGAAGCATAATGTTGTATCCACCCGCACGGCCTCTAGGTACAATCGTAACTTTACGAACAGTTCTAGAATCGCTAAGGACCAAACCAACAATTGCGTGTCCTGCTTCGTGATATGCAACACGTTTTCTTTCTTCAGGAGAAATAACAGTGTCTTTCTTAGCTGGTCCAGCAATAACTCTGTCTTCTGCTTCATCAATATCAGAAGCAGTAATTTCAGTCTTGTTACGACGAGCAGCAACTAATGCAGCTTCATTCAAAACATTTTCAAGATCAGCACCAACAAACCCTGGAGTCTGACGAGCTACTTCTTTTAAGTCTACATCTGGAGCTAAAGGCTTATTCTTAGCATGAACCTTTAAGATAGCTTCACGTCCCTTAACATCTGGACGACCAACTAAAACTTTACGGTCAAAACGACCAGGACGAAGAAGTGCAGGGTCAAGAACATCTGAACGGTTAGTAGCTGCCATAACAATGACACCTTCATCACCTTCAAAACCATCCATTTCAACCAGCAATTGGTTTAAAGTTTGTTCTCTTTCATCATGACCGCCACTTACGCCGCTACCACGTCTACGTCCAACGGCATCAATTTCATCAATGAAAATGATACTTGGGGCATTCTTCTTAGCAGTTTCAAATAAGTCACGTACACGAGAGGCACCGACACCAACAAACATTTCAACAAAGTCTGAACCAGAAATTGAGTAAAATGGTACGCCAGCTTCTCCAGCAACTGCACGTGCAAGCAAGGTTTTACCAGTACCAGGAGGACCCTCAAGGAGGACACCAGCCGGAATTCTAGCACCTAATTTAGTATATTTTGCTGGGTTCTTTAAGAATTCAACAATTTCAACTAATTCTTGCTTTTCTTCTTCTTCTCCAGCTACATCTGAAAATCTGACCTTATTCTTACTTGGATCTTGTGGCTTAACATGTGACTTACCAAAGTTCATCATGCCACCACCACGGCCTTGTCCACCTTGATTCATCATCATCCAAAGCATGACAATAAAGATCAAGGTTGGAACAAGCATTACGATAGTGGAAATCCAAGTTCCAGATTGAGACTCACCTTGTCCAGAAATTGATGCTCCACTCTTTTGGGCAAGATCTGAAACGTTCTTAACCATTGAGTCATTTTGAAGCATAGTAGTACTGAAACGCGTTACTTCATTACTACTTTGTGAACTTGGGATAAGTCCAAATCCATTATTATTTTGATTATTTGCCTTTTGAGCTTTCTTATAAGATCCAGTAACCGTATATACACCATTAGATGGCTGTATATTGATACTCTTGACTTTACCCGCTTTTAAATCTTTTACTAATTGAGAATAACGGATATTTTCTGTGGAACCATTACTACCTGAGCCACCTACAGCCCAATTGATTCCAGCCAAGAGGATCACGAATACTATGATATAGAAAAGACCGTTAGAAAGCAGTCTATTTCTTCTATTTTTCATCTATAAACCTCCGCGACACTTCTTGGAATTACTCCAACGATTTTACCACAAATTACGCTTTTACCATAGAACTTTGCATAAACTTAAGGATAAATATATACATTATAGCGAACAAAATTAGAATTGTATTCCTGATTTTGATATACATTTTCAACATAAACAGGATTTTTATCGTGCCAAACAGTTAGACAATATGGTCGAACTACTAATGGAATCCCATTTTCAGCGAATTTTTTTTTAGCTTTTGTTAAACTTCCATCTGCTAGTTTTAATTTACTACCTTGTGGCAAACTTCCAAATTTTAAGCTAGCTCCCTTCTTCTCATAAAAATATCCAGCTAACTTTTGCGTTTTTTTATTCAACGAGATTAAATATACTTTCCCATTAAAAGAAAATTTTTCATCCAATTTTACAGAATTTTTTTCATAACTAATTGGACTTAACTCTTTTTTATTTATCAAGTAATAATAGTTTTGATAAAAAATCAATTTCAAATTTTCTTTATTATAAATTGAACTTTTATCATCCTGAATCTCATCAAAATGAATTCTTTGATGCCATTTTTTATACACCAAATAATCAAAAAATGCTGCTAACTGCTTTTTACTTAGACCAGCTAAGTCTTCCTTTTTTCCGCGTAAGCAATGATTAAATTTCTGCGGGGAAGGCAAATTTTTAAACAAACTGTTCTGACATTCTGAAAGAAGAGTAACTTCTTGACTAAAACGATATGCATTCTCTACTAAATAATCGGTTTCTTTTTTCAGTAAAGGAACAACATGGTGTCTAAGCCGATTCCTTAAAGTTTCATCTTCAAAATTAGTTTTATCTTCAATAAAGTCTAGTTTATTTTGCCTATCGTATTCTAAAAGCTCATCTTTTGAATACTTAATTAATGGCCGCAAGATCTTCATAGAAGCAAAACTTCCAACGATTTGCAGACTATTCATCTCCTCCACATCCCCTGAGCGAATAAATTTCAATAAAATATTTTCAATTAAATCATCACCGTGATGCGCCGTAAGTAAATAATCTGCCTGACATTGTTTACCAACTTCAGCTAAGAAGCTATACCGATATGCTCGTGCCTGTGCTTCGATACCAGTTTGAGGATGGAGTCTAACTGGCCATTTCTTTTCTACTAACGTTACCTTAAAAATCGCAGCTAGTTTTTTTAAAAGTTCACTCTCTAAATAGCTGTCTTCTCTTAGACAATGATCTAAGTGAGCAACAATTAACTGCTCCGACGGATTTGGCAAAAAATCAACTAGCATATGTAATAATGCGACCGAATCAGGACCTCCACTAGCCGCTAGTAAAAATTTTTTATTTTTAATTTCGATGTTATTTTCAGTAAAAAAATCTGTAAATTTTGTCATTTTTAGATTAAAAAAGTGACCATTATTGGTCACTTTGCTCAATTGAATTCTTTAAATCTGCTATTTTCTTAGTAGAATCTGCTACTAATTTTACTAATGGAGTAAAGTCTTCACTATCCTTAAAGTCATTAGTTGGATCAACTAAATCGGGATTGTTCACTTGGCTTAATGATAGTGAAATTTTTCCTTGGTGATTGTTTATAATCACCACTCGTACTTCATCTCCAATGCTATACTTGTTTTTTGCACTTTCCCATTTATCACCAAAGTCTTTATAAAAAATCAATCCATGATGATGGTGAGGAAGCGTTACAAAAAATCCAAGTTTGGTAATATTGTTAATTTTAGCGTTAAGTCTTAATCCAATTGGAAACTTCACTAATAATCCTCCTCTTTTTCAGGAAGAGTATAAATTGATTCACCAGATTTAGAATAATAGAACTTATAGCGAATTACTTTAGCCACATAATCAGGATCTTTTAAATCTGCAACTTGTGATTTTAATTTTTTATTGGTCTTATTAACTTGGTTTAATTCTGTCTTATTCGTTTGAATTTGACTATTAATTCTACCTGTTTGTACATGAACCATAATTAATTGCAGTCCAAAAATCAAAATTGCAATTGCAAAACAAGCAATAATTCGATTCTTCCGTACACGATGAACCTCTTTTTCTTTCCTAGCTGCCTTGCGTCGCAAGCGTGCCAATCTTTCTTCATCGCTTAAGGCATTATAAAGTCGTGGCCCTCTCTGCATTTGCGTGTCCCTGCCTTTTCATTATTCTAAATCTTAATTATATCACCACTTGTTATTAATATAACACCTTACTCTTCCCTTGTCATTAATCAATTAGCTCATACAAGTCGCTTGCTTCAGCCTTCTTAGTTGTTTCTCTTAAGTCAAGTACGCGAGCTTTCAATTGTTTAGTACCGAATCCGATTTCAATAACATCACCGATCTTTACATCGTAGCTAGACTTTACTACTCGATCATTAACTTTTACTCTTCCTTGATCAGCCATTTCTTTAGCAACAGTACGTCTTTTTACTAATCTAGAAACTTTTAAAAATTTATCAATTCTCATTATTACTTTCTCCTTATCTTTGAACAATGTCACTGGCTGCCTCTAAGAAAGTATGCAGTTCATTAAATAATTGTCTGGTACTCATATTTTTCTCAAGTTCCAGCATGACATTTAATCTCTTTTGTGGATCCATATTGATCCGTGCTCTTAAAGATACATGTTCTAAGGCCTTAAAAATATTTGGACCCTCTAACTCTTCACTAGCACGATTATTAAAAATAACCTGCAATTTATCATTTGATTTCTGCGTAATTGCAACAACCTGCGCTAAATCCGCATCAGCTTTAATAGCAGACACATTTAGTAGATTTTCTACTGCTAGGGGATAATCGCCAAATCGATCAATCAATTCATCGGCGATATGTTCTGCTTCCTTTTGATCATTAATTCCTTTGATTTTTTTATAAAATTCAATCTTTTGCTCTTGATCAGCAATGTAATCATCGGGAATATATGCTTCTAAATTAAACTGAACTTCTGCATTAGATTTAACAGCAACCTTCTTACCCTTACGTTTCTTAATTGCATCATCTAACATTTGAGCATATAAATCATACCCGACGCTATCGATAAAGCCGTGCTGCTGCTTTCCTAACATATTGCCGGCCCCTCTAATTGACAAATCGCGCATTGCAATTTTAAAGCCTGACCCTAATTCAGTAAAGTCACGAATTGCGCTAAGCCTTTTTTCGCCAATTTCTGTTAAAACTTTATTTGGTTGATATAAGAAATAAGCATATGCTAAACGGGCACTTCTACCAATTCGTCCACGTAATTGATAAAGCTGACTTAAGCCATAATGATCTGCATCTTCCACAATCATCGTATTAACATTTGGCATATCAACACCAGTTTCAATAATTGTTGTCGTCACTAAGATATCAAATTCATTTTTTGAAAAACGATACATGATATCTTCCATTTGATTTTCGCTCATGCGTCCATGAATATATTCAATTTTAGCTTCTGGAATTAATTCTTCGAGTCGGCTAACAACTTTATCAATGTCGTCAATTCGATTATGTAAAAAGAATACTTGTCCATTGCGCTTCATTTCTCTTAAAACTGCTTCACGAACTACACTTGGCATTTCTTCCATGACATATGTTTGAATTGGATACCGGTTAGTTGGTGGCGTCTCCATTACAGAAAGGTCTCTTACGCCAACCATCGACATGTGTAAAGTACGCGGAATTGGCGTAGCTGTTAAAGTTAAAACATCAATATTTGCTTTCAGCTCTTTTAGTCTTTCTTTATGCTTAACGCCAAACCTCTGCTCTTCATCAACAATTAACAATCCAAGATCCTTAAACTGCACATCTTTTGATAGCAAACGGTGTGTACCAACAACCATATCTATTTCGCCACTTTTTACGCCTTCAATAATCTCCTTAACTTCAGCAGGAGTTTGAAATCGTGACAAAAGTGCGCAATTAACTGGAAAATCTTTAAATCGATCTTGCATTGTTTCAAAGTGCTGTTGCGCCAAAATAGTTGTTGGTGCCAAAAATGCGACTTGCTTTCCATCTCGAATAGCCTTAAAAGCCGCTCTAAGAGCAACTTCAGTCTTACCAAAGCCAACATCCCCAACTAAAAGACGATCCATTGGTTTGGGACTTTCCATATCGGCTTTAATTTCTCTAATTGAACGCAATTGATCAGGCGTTTCAGGATAGGGAAAAGCATCTTCAAATTCTTTTTGCAGATCGTCATCAGGACTAAAAGCAAATCCTTTTTCAGATTCACGCTTTGCATATAATTCAATCAAATCATCAGCAATATCTTCAACCTTTGATTGAACACGTTTCTTAGTCTTGGCCCATTCAGAACTTCCTAACTTATTGATGTGTGGAACTCGCCCTTCGGAAGCTACATATTTTTGAACTAAGCCTAGTTGATCAGCTGGAACAAATAGCTGGTCATGATGTTGATAAGTAATTGTGATATAATCGCGCTTTTTCCCATCTACATCTAAAGTCTTAATTCCCTCAAAACGTCCAATACCATGATTGACATGGACAACATAATCTCCTGGTTTTAATTCGTTGTAGTTCCGTAAACGTTGGGCATTTTCAAGAGTCTTTATTCTCTTTCGATGGTGCGGTCTTTGATTGAATAGTTCTCGTTCTGTTAGATAAACTATATTCAAGCTAGGAATAGCAAAACCGTGTGCAAAATCGCCAACAACTATTTGAGCTTTCTTTTCCACAACTTGATCCGATTTAACAATTGGAAGATCAACACCATAATCAACCAAATTTTGAGCAATTTGCTTTGCACGTGTTTCAGAATCGGCCTGCAAAATAACCGTGTTTTTCTCATTGGCAAAGCGCGTCAGTTCACTTTTAATTAATGGCATCTGACTAAAGAACTGTTGCACTTCACGTGTAGTAAAGTTAAGAATTTGATCAAACTTTAACCTACCCATGCCTTTTTGGAAAAGCGAGAATAAAACTTGTGCCTTTTTTGCCCTCTGAACTACCCTTTCAAAGTTATGACGTAACTTTTGACTATCGAGCATTGCACCAGCTTTTATTTCTTCGGAAATAAAAGCTTCATTCTGAGCGTCTACATCTGCAACGTTCTTTTTAATTGTTTGCCAATCATCAAATAAAAGTAGACCATCTTTATCTAAATAATCAATTAAGTTGAAAGACTTTGGCAGTAAATAATCAATCAAAAAAGCATAATTTTCAGGAAGACCATCTGCTTCTAATAAATCAATTGTTTTGACAAAATGATTTTTAACATTCTCTTCTTCAGCAATTGATTTATCCATATCTTGTTTTATCTTTTTTACTGCTTCATGGAGATTATGAAGTGAAAAAACTCTATCTAAAGCTGGGCCAATTGAAATACTATCTTTTTCTTCCAAACTTCGCTGCGTTGCTGCATCGAACTCTTTTACCGTATCAACTTCATCACCAAAGAATTCAATTCTAAAAGGATTTTCTTGGTCTAGGGGATAAATATCAAGAATATCGCCTCGACGTGCAAATTCTCCAGGACGTGCCACAATACTTTCTCTACGATATCCTGCTTGCGTAAGCCACGTAGTTACTTCATCTAAATCAAATTCTGCTTCAGGTTTAAATACCTGCTTAGTCTTAGCAAAATCTCGCGGATCGCTCAATTTATACTGCAAAGCTTGTGGAGTTACAACGACAATACCTGCTCTTTTTTCATTCAGGAACTTCAAAGTCTGCAATCGTTGACTAAGTTCATCAGGTGAAGCTACAGCAGTTTGTGTAGCAATTGTGGCATCAACCGGAAAGCCAAAAATCATATCATCTGGCAACAAATTTCCTAACTCATCTAAAAGAGTTTGAGCTTTTTCTTCGCTATCTTCAACTAAAATTAACGGGTGCTGCCAAGTTTTCAACATTTGCATTAAAACAGCACCTAAAGCTCCAGAATTTATTCCAGTTAAAAGAGATCTTTTTTTTGCTGGAGCTTGCTTGATGAATGTTTCTAAATCTTTATCTTTATTAAGTAATTCTGTAATGTTCATTCTAATTATACTGATTCATTAAATATTGGGCATCTTTCCCTTTAATAAAATCATCAATGACATTTTCACTTACTTCAAAAGCTTTATCCATTAACTTTTGTTGTTCATCATTAAAAGGACTTAATACCCAAGAAACAACACTTTCTTTTTGCGGATGACGGATTCCAATCTTTAAACGATTAAAATTATTTGTTCCTAAACAAGCCATAATGCTCTTAATTCCATTATGACCGCCCGATTTTCCATTTGCACGAATTCTAATCTTTCCAATTGGCATATCCATGTCATCATGAATAACTAAAATATCTTCAGGCGCAATCTTAAAGAAATTAGCAACTTGCGCAATCGACTTTCCTGAATCATTCATAAAAGTTTGAGGTTCAAGGAAAATTACATCTTCGCCGTTAATCTTTTGCTTTGTCCATAATCCCTCAAACTTATCCTTATCTAAATCTAAACTATTTTCTTTTAAATAGTGATCTAACGCCATAAAACCAGTATTATGCTTGGTCTGATCATATTTTTTACCTGGATTACCTAAACCAGCGATTAACTTCATTCTTTTTCATCCTCTTTAATAAATATTTAATTATGTATATCCTTGTTGCTCTTGAGATTATAGCACAGGCTTACTTACAAATAATTAATTAGATCTTTAAATTTATATTTTTAATTTTTAAATTCCAATATGATATAATCTTTATTGTTAAATAAATCACTAATATGGAAGGAAGTATTAGCAAATGTCAGAAGAAAAAATTCATAAGATTATTCTTGTTGGTGACGGTGCTGTAGGTTCTACTTACGCATTCTCATTAGTTCAACAAGGTATCGCCCAAGAATTAGGTATCGTTGATATCGTTAAAGAAAGAACTCAAGGTGATGCTATTGACTTAGCAGACGCAACTCCTTGGATCGCACCAAAGACTATTTACTCTGCAGAATACTCAGACGCAAAAGACGCTGACTTAGTAGTTATTTCTGCTGGTGCTCCACAAAAACCAGGTGAAACTCGTCTTGACCTTGTTAACAAGAACTTAAAGATTTTATCTTCAATCGTTGAACCAATCGTTGAATCTGGCTTCAATGGTATTTTCTTAGTTGCTGCTAACCCAGTTGACATCTTAACTCACGCAACTTGGAGAATGTCAGGTTTCCCTAAGGATCGTGTTATCGGTTCAGGTACTTCACTTGATACTGGTCGTCTTCAAAAAGTTATCGGTGAAATGGAACACGTTGACCCACGTTCAGTTAACGCATACATGCTTGGTGAACACGGTGATACTGAATTCCCAGTATGGAGCTACAACAATGTTGGTGGCGTAAAAGTTAGCGACTGGGTAAAGGCTCACCCAGAAGTTGGTGAAAACAAGCTTGAAGCAATCCACAAGGAAGTTGCTGACATGGCTTACGATATTATTAACAAGAAGGGTGCTACTTTCTACGGTATCGGTACTGCTTTAGCATTCATTACTAAGGCTATCTTGAACAATGAACACAGAGTTCTTCCACTTTCAGTACCTATGGACGGTGAATACGGCTTACACGACATTCACATTGGTACTCCAGCAGTTGTTGGTCGTCACGGTTTGGAACAAGTTATTGAAATGCCATTAAACGCTGACGAACAAGCTAAGATGGAAGCTTCTGCAAAGCAATTGAAAGAAGTTATGGACAAGGCCTTCAAAGAAACTGGCGTAAAAGTTCGTCAATAATTAAGACTTTTCCTATCCAAAAAGCATTCACATTGTGTGTGGATGCTTTTTTCTTTTTCAAATTAAAGTTGTTTAATCAGACTTTAATTTTTATATAAAACTATGGTATAATGGCTTGTAAATTTCAGATGTATGGAGGCAAATCATGCTAATTAAATCTCTTGTTTATAAAAAAGACTACTTAACTACAGTCAACGAAAAAGCTACTCTTGCCGAAGCATTAAAAATCTTAGAAGACTCTGGCTTTCGTTGTGTTCCTATTTTAGACGATACAGGTACTATTTTCCGTGGGAACATTTATAAAATGCACATCTACCGTCATAAGTCTCAAGGCGGAGATATGAATCTTCCTGTAACTTATCTACTTAAAAACGCTACTAAAACTATCAAAGTAAATTCACCATTTTTCCGTGTATTCTTTAACATTAAAGACCTCCCATACATCGCTGTATTGGATGAAGAAAACCACTTCTATGGAATTTTAACTCACGCTCGTTTATTAGACATGCTTTCTGATGCCTGGAATATTAAAAATGGTTCTTATGTTTTGACTATTCTTTCAGATAACGATCGTGGTAACTTAGTTAAAATGGCTAAGATTATTTCTAAATACAGTAATATTGCTGGGTGTTTAACTCTAGATGTTAAAACTGGAGAACTAGTACGTCGTAATCTTTTCACCCTTCCAATTGGTGTTTCTCGCGAAACTATGACTGCAATTGTAAATCGTCTTGAAAAGAAAGGATTTGTTGTTGCCGAGATTGAAGATCTTCAATCTGGTTTAACAATCCGCAGTGCAGAACAACCTGGTGAATTAAAAGATTAATTCTAATCAATAAAAAGCTCGATTAACCAATCAATCTGGTTAATCGAGCTTTTCTTTTTATTTTAATCTTCGTAATATACACGTGGTAAGCGATCGTTTAACAAACAAGCAACTTCATAGTGAATAGTATCAACGTAATCTGCGGCAGCTTTAATATTATTTGGATCATTTGGATTATCAGAAATAATCACAACCTTAGTCCCTATTGGCATTTTCTTAGGCATTTCAACCATAAATTGATCCATACAAATGCGGCCAACAATTGGACAGTATGTATCTCCTACTTTAACTTTAAAGCCTTGGAATTTTCTAATAAAACCATCTGCATAGCCAACTGGAACAGTTCCAATAACGGTATCCTTATCTGCTACAAAGGTTGAGCCATAACCAACACCGTCTCCGGGATGAATTGTCTTAACATGCGTTAATTCACTTTCAAACGATAATGCTGGATCCAACTCAATATTTGATGTTAAATCAGGTGAACTAGGATTAGAAGAAGGGTTTAGGCCATAGATTCCTATTCCAAAACGAACCAAATCACTCTTAATTCCATCATGAAAAATACTTGCTGCAGTATTATCAACATGGATCCACTTTGGCTTTACAGTAAGTAAACTCTTCATGTGATTAAATTTCTCGCATTGATGCTTAAAGTAAGTCTCATCATTACTGTCGGCAGAAGCAAAATGAGCAAACATCCCTTCAATAAAGAAGTGATCATTATTCTCTAAAAATTCATTAGCAGCAATGAAATCTTCATCTTCATTGAATCCGATTCTACCCATTCCTGAATCTACACCTATATGAATCTTCAATTGTAAGTTAGACTCTTCTAAATATTTTTCTGCTTCTTTAAGCCACTCTAAGTTTGGCACAGTCAAAGAAACATCATTCACAGCAGCAATTGGAGCATATTCGGGAGAAACTACACCTAGAACCAAAATTGGTTTTGTAATATCTGCGTGTCTTAACTCTAAGGCTTCATCTAAAATTGCAACACAAAAACCAGCCACTCCAACTTTATCCGCTACTTTAGCCACTTCAACTGCACCATGGCCATAACCGTTGGCTTTCACAACTGCAAGCATCTTTTGTCCAGACTCAAGATGCTTCATTTCGTTTTCAAGATTTCTCTTAATTGCGCCCAAGTTAACCTTTACTACAGCTGGGCGATGAATACCTGGAACCATTATTTTAATTCCTCCAAAACTACAAATGTTATAATCTCATGATCATCATGTGTGATACTAGGAAAAATATTTCCAGAAAATTTAGTTGACGTCATTACTGGATGTCCTAAATCGTCCCATAATGTTTCAATATCTTGAAAACCAATATATTTACCTAGACCAGTCCCCATTGCCTTGGAAAAAGATTCTTTTAATGAAAAACGTCCACCAAGATATTCCACTTTTCGTTTTCCTTTTAATTGTTGATATTGGGCAAATTCCTCAGGAGTTAAAACTCTTTTGGCAAATTTATCACCTTTTTCAACAATCTTTTTCATGCGTTCAACTTCGACTGAGTCAATACCTACGCCTCTAATCATTATTTTTACCTCACACATTGATACATTATATTACAAAAAAGAGCTGTAGCAACTACAGCTCTTGATTAAAAAACTAGTCTTTTTTCTTAATTACAAAATCATGCTTTCTACCACCACGACGAGCATTTGGCTTACGGTGATATCTTTCATTACGATCTCCGCCACGTTTAAAATTACGTTTGAAATGATGGTTATTATTACCATGTTTTGATTTAAATGGTAGTGGCTTTTCAGGTGTAATCTTAACCTTTACACTTTCAGCATCTTTAGACAAATTCTTTAACAATGCAGCAACTAAATCAACTGCTGAATAATCATCAAGAAGTTGAGATGCTTCTTCAGTATATTTAGAAAGATCACCATCTAATAATTCAGCCACCTTCTTGTTGGCTGCACTTAATTGTCCCTTAAATGCTTCTTCATCTGTTGGTGGTTTAAGTGGCATCATCTTTTTATGCGTTAATTGTTCAATAGTACGCATATAGCCAATTTCATTTGGTGTAACAAAAGTTACAGACATTCCATTTTGCCCAGCACGTCCAGTTCTACCAATGCGATGAACATAAGAATCTGGATCTTGTGGAATATCATAATTGTAAACATGACTAACTCCTGAAATATCTAATCCACGAGCAGCTACATCTGTTGCTACTAAGATATCCAATTTACCCTTACGGAATCTCTTCAAAACGCTCATTCTTTTAGCTTGAGAAAGATCACCATGAATTCCAGCAGCATTATAGCCACGTGCCTGCAAGCCACGTGTTAGTTCGTCAACGCGTCTCTTGGTTCTTCCAAAAATAACAGCTAGATCAGGATTTTGAACATCAATCAAGCGACACAAAATGTCAAACTTTTCATTTTCTTTTGCTCTTACAAAATATTGATCAATTAAATTAGCTGTTAATTCTTTTCCCTTAATTTTTACAATTTCAGGATCATTCATAAACTTTTCGCCAATTCGTAAAATCGGTTTTGGCATTGTTGCAGAGAAAAGCAGGGTTTGATGTTTACTTGAAGCATAATTTAAAATACTTTCAATATCTTGAATAAATCCCATATCAAGCATTTCATCGGCTTCATCTAAAACAATTGTTTTTACTTTAGAAATATCAATTGTTCCACGTTTCAAGTGATCAAGTAAACGTCCTGGAGTTCCTACTAAGATTGCTGGAGTTTGCTTTAAAGCACGAATCTGGCGGCGAATATCTGCTCCACCATAGACTACTTGAACACGAGCCTTTTCATCACGGCCCAAACGGAACAATTCTTCTTGTGTTTGAATAGCTAGCTCACGAGTAGGCTCAATGATAATAGCTTGAATTGAGTCATGTTGCTTATCTAAATTTTGTAAAATTGGCAAACCAAAAGCAGCAGTTTTACCAGTACCTGTTTGTGCTTGACCAATTACATCTTTTCCCTCTAAAACTAATGGAATAGTCTTTTCTTGAATTGGTGTAGCTTCTTCAAAACCTGAGCGCTTAATTGCTTTCAAAATCTCAGGTTTTAAGTTCATTTCAGAAAATTTCAAAAATATAATTCCTTCCTACATTAGACGGTCTAAAACCTTTTCTAAATGCATTCCATGTGATCCTTTTAGCATTACAATATCAGTTGGCTTAATATCATTCTTTAAGTCATCAATCATATGGTTCATTTCATCTTGTGGATAATAGTGCAAATTAGCTGCTTGATACTTATCAACAAGTGCATTGTATAAGTTCTTCATTTCTGGACCGTATAAATATAATTCGTTAATAATTGCTGGATCTAAGGCATCTGCAAGTGAAGCGTGAAGATCTGCAGACTCGTCCCCAAGTTCTAACATATCGCCTAGAACTGCGATTCTACGACCACCATCTTCAACCATTACTTGACCAAATGATGTCGTAACTGCCTTGACAGCAGTTGGGTTTGAGTTATAGACATCATCCATAATTGCTTCGCCTACATCTCCCTTTTTCCACTGCATTCTATTTGCAGTTGGGGTAAAGTTAGCTAAAGCTTGGGCAATTTGGTCATCATTTTCACCAAAATGACGTCCCACACTAATTGCTGCAAGAGCATTTGAGACATTATGCTTACCAATCATTGGAATCTTAAATTGCTTCTTTGAATCATTAACTTCAAAAGTAGCATGATGCATATAAGACCTAAATGTAGTCGCAAAAATGGTGTCTTCTTCTCTAAAGCCAAAGGTACTCTTATCTTGCTTAATCTTAGCTGCACGCTCTTCTAATAAAGGTTCATCCCCATTATAAATAAACTTACCGTCTTCCTTTAAGAAGTCAGTAATTTCCATCTTAGCGTCTGCGATTTTATCTCTAGTACCAAAGAATTCGATGTGAGCTTCACCAATCATGGTAATTACACAAACGTCAGGTCTTACCAATTCACTTAAATGATGTAATTGTCCAGGACGATCCATCCCCATCTCAAGTACTACAATTTCAGTAGATGGCTTCATCTCTAAAATCGTGACTGGTACACCAATTTCATTATTAAAATTAGCCTGTGTCTTATGAACGTTAAATCTCTTAGATAAAACAGCCGCAACCATATCCTTAGTTGTAGTCTTCCCATTTGATCCAGTAATTCCCACAACAGTTGGATTAACTTTACCCAAGTAATATTTAGCCAAAGCTTGAAGTGCAGTTAAGGGGTCATCTACCTCAATAACTGGTACATCTGTCGGCTTTCCTTCGTGACCTTTTTTCCACAGGGTTGCTTCTGCTCCATTTGCCATTGCATTAGATACAAAATCATGTCCATCCCTTGCTCCAGCTAAGGGAATAAACAAAGAATTGGGAGTTGCTTTTCTTGAGTCAAAAACCACAGATGTGATGACCTTATCTTCTCCCATATTAACCGAACTATTTAATGCTTTAGCGATCTCAGCAAGTTGCATTTTCATAATATATAAATTACTCCTACTTAAAATTGCATGTAACCCTATTATACTTACTTCTACTTGTAAGAAAAAGGTCACGTGCATATCATTAAGAATTATACCACGTTAAGCATGAAAAAAGAGCAGTCCAAAGTGGGCTGCTCTTTTGGTAAAAACCAAGAATTATTAGTTCTTTGAAGACATACCGTACTTCTTGTTGAATTTTTCGATACGACCATCTGCTTGTGCAAACTTTTGCTTGCCAGTGTAGAATGGGTGAGAATCTGAAGAAACTTCAACACGAACTAATGGATAAGTCTTACCTTCGAATTCAATTGTTTCTTCTGGCTTTAAAGTAGAACCAGCTACGAACTTAGCACCAGTTGCTGAGTCCATGAAAACAACTTCTTGGTAATCTGGATGAATCCCTTTTCTCATTGTTTAATACTCCTTTGCCATGACCAATATTTCAGATCATAGATTATTTTACGACTAGTTAAGAATAGCACCTTTCAAACTATAATTCAAGCTATTTTCTAGTAGGGCCATTAATTCCTACTCATCTTCAAGCTTAATTTTTTCATTTACTTTTATAGCAGCAGGATCAATTTCTTTTAGACCAGTATCAATTGCAAGTTTGTAGAAAATTAATGAAGCAATTACAATTACTAAAAAGTCCCATGGGTATGCAATCCAATTTTGGCCCCCAAAACCATCGCTTCCGCAATAAGACATAATTGAAATAAACACTAAATATCCTAAAAGCCAGGCAGCATGCTTAAACTGTGATTTGAAATTTCTTTTTTGATATCTAATTTCATAATAGAAATAAACCGGAATTCCTAAAACAATTACAAAAATAACTTGAATAGTTGTTGGCCACATTGTCCAGTAAATAGCTAAACTAGTCAAGACAAAGGTAAGTGGCGCAAACCATTTCATATACGCAGGCTTATAAGGTCTTTCTAAGTTCGGTGCTATCTTTCTCAATGTGATCGTTGTAACTGGTCCAGTTAAATAAGCAATCAAAGTTGCACACGCAATAACTGTTGCTAATAAATTCCAATTTCTAAAAACACTAACTAAAATCGTTGCCAAAATTAGATCAGCAATCATCGCAAACCGAGGTACCAAATAACGACGATTAAGTCTACCTAGCCACGCTGGTAAATGTTTAGTATGCGTCATTGCTGCTAGTGCTCTAGAAGCAGTCGCAACAAAAGCTACTCCTGTTCCAAATGGAGAGACAAATGCATCCATATAAAGCAAAATTACTAGCCAATTAATTCCCAAAAGAATTGCAATATCTGCAAATGGAGAAGCGAAATTAACCCCATGCCATGAATTTTTAGCCAGCATTGCTGGATCTATCGCCCCGATAAAGGCTACTTGGAGCAAAATATAAATTGCTGCTGTTATAAACATAGAGATTAAAACACCACGTACGATATTTTTACGGGGATTTTTTAATTCTCCCCCAATGTTAATAACAGTCTGAAAGGCATCATAAGACATAATAATTCCTGCGCCTGATACTGCTTCAAAAATTGCTCTACTTCCATACGGCATAAAGGTTTGAGCATTATGTCCAAAATTTTCAGGGTGAAAACTTGATGCAAATAGCATAATAACCGTAAGTGTCGGCAGCAATATTTTAAAGACAGAAATCAAGTTAGTAAAGTGCGTCATAATCTTAATTGACCAAAAGTTAATCAGAGTAAAAATAATCATAAACGCAAATACTACTAATAAGCCAGGCGTGGTAATATTTCCATCTTGCATAAAGTGATGCGTCCAATTTGCCCACTTCCACGGCCAAGTACTCATATACTGAACTGCCGCTACAGCTTCCATAGGCACTAAGGTCACTAAAGAAATCCAATTAGCCCAGGCAGCAATAAACCCAAGCATTGGCCCATGGCTATACTGGGCATATTTACTCATGCCCCCACTTTCTGGAAACATAGTTCCTAGTTCAACATAGGTTAAGGCAACAGAAATAATAATAACCGCACCAATTATCCAAGATAAAATAGCTGCTGGGCCTGCAATTCTAGCAGCCGAACCTGCACCAAATAGCCATCCAGATCCAATTAACGAATTAAGTGCTAGCATTATCGCTGAAAACAGGCTTATCTTATGTATTTTATTATTCACAGCTTTTCCCACTCATTCTTTAAACATTAAAAATATACTTAAAACAGTTAAAAATTATTTTAACTAAAAAAACTAGAACCGACAACTAGCTCTAGCTTTCTAATTAATCTTCAAAGTAGTTATAAAGATCACTTACTTTTAAATTTTTCTTCTTTTCTTCATCAATATCTGCCTTAACTTTTCCATCTTTTAAAACTAAAAGTCGATTTCCATATTTTAAAGCATCTTCCATATGGTGCGTAATCATCAAAGCAGTCAACTTATTTTCTTTAATTTGCTTATCCGTTACCGATAATAAGTTTTCACTAGTGTGGGGATCTAAAGCAGCAGTATGTTCATCTAGCAATAAAATGTCAGGTTTCTCAATTGTTGCCATTAAAAAGCTTAAAGCTTGTCTTTGACCACCTGATAGTCCCTCTACAAAGGTGTTTAAGCGATTCTCTAAGCCATTGTTCATAACTGATGCTAGCTTTTTAAAACGTGGTAAATTTTGTTTGAGTTTTCTGATTTTTAAAAATCTTCGTTTACCTCTCTTAGTCGCTAACAGAAGATTTTCTGCTACTGTCATTCTTGGCGCGGTTCCCATCTTAGGATCCTGGAAGACGCGTCCAATAAATTGCGTCCGTTTTTCTTCACTCATCTTAGTAATGTCTTGTCCATTATGAAAAATCGTTCCACTATCAGGTCTTAAACTCCCTGCAATAGTATTAAAGAGTGTAGACTTGCCCGCACCATTAGTTCCAATAATTGTAATAAAATCACCAGCCCTAATTTCTAGATTAATCCCTTTCAAAATAGGAACAATTTCACCATCAGCCGTCTTAACAGTAGTTTTAACATTTCTTAATTCTAAAATTGGCTTAGTCATGCTTCTTCACACCTCTTTCTATCGGCTTTTTCAAATGTACAATTTTTTCTAATTGCGGTAGCATCATGCAGATAGCCAAAACAATAGAAGAAATTAAATTCAAGTCATTAGCTGAAAATCCTAATTGTAAGACTGCTAATAAAATCAAGCGATAAATAATACTTCCTAACGTCACAGCCACTAGTCTTTGATTTAGCGTTAATTCACCAAATGCTACCTCACCAATAATTATTGAAGCTAACGCAATAACAATAGTTCCAATTCCCATGTTGATATCTGCATAACCATTATTTTGTGCAATCAAAGCTCCGCATAAAGCTACGATTCCATTTGAGAGCATTAACCCAATAATTACCATTGAATCCGTATGAATTCCTAATGATTTAGCCATCTTAGGATTATCACCAGTAGCAATAAAAGCTTGACCAAAGTCTGTATTTAAAAAGAAAACTAAAATTATCGTAATAATTGCTACAACTATAATTCCTAAAACCACACTATTGAAATATTGGGGTAGAGATTTTAAAAACTCATTATTAAGTAGCGTCTTTTTACCAATTAACGAAATATTAGAACCACCCATAATTCGTAAATTAATGGAATAGATTGCAGTCATAGTTAAAATTCCGGCAAGTAAAATTGGAATCTTTCCCTTAGTATAAAGCAAGCCAGTCACTAGTCCTGCCGCCATTCCAGCAATTAGTGCTAAGAAAGTAGCTAAATATGGCGAAATTCCATGAGCAAGATTGGCTACAGCAACTGCTGCTCCCAATGGAAATGTTCCCTCAACTGTCATATCAGCGAAATTTAAAATTCTAAATATTAAATATAGTCCTAAACCAAGCAAAGCCCATAATAATCCTTGCCCAATTGCAGATACGATTAAATTCATCTATATACAACTCCATTTCTCTGACACTCTCTCAAGAACTTTTGCGGTACTTGTAAATTCAGTTCTTTTGCTTCTTTTAAGTTAATTACAGGTTCTCCTTTTTTAACTCTCTCTATAGGCAATGAACTGACCTTTTTTCCTTTTAAAAGAGCAACGGTCATTTTTCCAGTCATCTTTCCTAGCTTATACTGGTTAACACTATACGTTGCAAGGCCTCCTTGCTTAACCATAGTTGCAGTAGCTGGAAAAATAGGCTTTTTAGCCGCATTTCCATTTTTAACTAAAGTCTCCATTGCCCCTGCAATTGTGTTATCAGTTGGCACAATTACCGCATCTACCTGACTAAACATTTGCTCTGATACCTGATTAAGATCATTGCTGTTTGCTATTGAGAAAGACTTTAAATTTATCTGTCTTCTTTTACATTCACGTTCAATTTCATGAAAACCACTAACAGCAGAAGAATCACTTGAAGTATAAATTACTCCTAAAGTCTTTAGATTTGGCATAAATTCTTTGATTAAATCTAATTGCTGACTAACGGGAGCTGCATCTGACACACCGGTTATATTCGCTTCAGGATGTCTTAGATTTTTTATTAAGCCACTCGCCTTCGGATCTGTTACTGCACCTAAAACAATAGGCGTTTTACTAGTGGTATTTGCTAAAGCTTGTGCAGCAGGTGTAGTAATCCCAACCAGTACATCAGATTGCTCATCAGTTAATCTCGTAGCCATGGTGCGCAAATTACTTTGGTCATTATTAGCATTTTGATAATCAATTCGAACATTCTTCCCATTCACATAACCAGACGATTTTAATTCTGCCTTGAAGCCTCGATATATTTCGTCAAGAGCTGGGTGATGCATTAAGGTCAAAACGCCAACTTGTGGAATTTTTTTATTAGCTTCTTGCTGATGATTTTCTCCAAAAAAAGCTACTGTCAAAAAAGCTATTAAAATTACTATTAGTCCATACATTCTTTTCATAATTTTTCTCCAAAAAAATAGGAATCTGACTCCATGCAGATCCCTATTGCTTTGATTATAAAAGAAAAGGTCTGCATGTTGTTCCATGCAGACCACAATAAATACACAGCCAGCACAGATACAATCTGAATTCTTCAGGTTGTATCTAGCTAACAACCTGATTTACTGGCCTTGCCAACGATTATTCTTAATAAACTTAGCTTGTGTATTCATAATTAAGTACTCCTCAAAAAATTTAATTATATTGTAATGGGCTTAGTTTTTTCTGTCAATAGCCTTTATTTGATAAAGATAAGATTGAAAGTCGCCACTAACTTGTGCCGTATTAGGATTTGAAGCATTGAATTGATATGGTTCTCGTAATCCAAAGCTCTGTAAAACTTTGCCTGATACTATTTGCGTTTGATTAATCAAATATTGCTGCTGAAATTTTAAATGTTTAAGAGGGAGATATTGATCTAAAGTTTCATTAGGACGCGCAAGTTTACGATAGAATCCAATAATTTGGCTATTATTGTCGCTTACACTCCATGCATAAGTGTTTTGAGAAGGATCAAATTTCAACAATTGATCGAAATTGCCGTTAACTAGTAGCTTACGGTTTTTCTTATACCATTTTATCTCGTCTTTAATTTGAATCTTTTCTTCTAACGATAATTTATTTAAATCTAATTCATATCCTAAAGGACCAAAACAATCAAGATTCTGCCTAAACTTCAAACTTGTTATTCTTTTTACCTGATCGTTTGGAACCTGTGAAACATGATTACTAAAAGTAGATAATGGGTACGCAAGTAAAGTTCCCGACATAATATCTAGTCTTTCAACTGCATCACTATCATCACTTGGCCAAATTTGCGGACTATAAAATAAAATACCTAAATCAAAACGACCACCACCGCTAGCGCAGCCTTCTATCAACAAGTTTGGAAAACGTGTTAATAACTTTGCATATAACTTATAAACTCCTTGAATATATCTGTGGAAAAATTCACCCTGACCAAGGCCGATTTTCTTTAAGTAGGGGGAATAGGCTTCAGTAATATTTCGATTCATATCCCATTTAATATAGTCAACATGAGCTTTTTCAATTACCTTTTCCATCTGATTATAGATATTGTTAATGACTTCTGGGTTAGCAAAATCCAGTACATACTGACTTCTCCCTACTGAGAAGCGACCATAAGGATGTCGAACGACCCAATCGGGATGGAATTTGTACAAGTCAGTATCTGCTGAAACCATTTCTGGTTCAAACCATAACCCAAATTTCATCCCCAGCTTATGCACCTGTGTACTAAAATGATCTAATCCTCGAGGAAACTTTTTCTTATCCACAGTCCAATTCCCTAATGAACTATTATCGCTATTCCGTGTGCCAAACCATCCATCATCAAGAACAAAACACTCAATCCCAAGATTTTTAGCTTCTTTGGCAAGATTCAGTAATTTAGCTTCATTAAAATCAAAATAAGTTGCTTCCCAATTATTAACCACAATCGGTCGATCTTGCTTTTGCCATTTTTGATCAATAATATGCTTTTTAACAAAATTATGGGTCTGTTTCATTAAGCCATTAAAACCTTGATTACTGTAAAATAAGACAGCTTCTGGTGTAGAAAACACTTGATTTTGGCTCAATTTCCAAGTAAAGGTCGCAGGATTAATTCCTGTCATCAAGCGACTTTGTCCCCATTCATCAACCTCTACCTGACTGATAAAATTACCAGAATAAATCAAATTACTAGCGTAAATATTTCCATTATCATTTGTTACATCTTTATCCACAAGAGCAATGAAGGGATTCTCCTGATGACTTGACGCTCCCCGAAGAGATTCAGCTTTCGCGATACCTTGCGTTAAAGGTCGACGCACTATATGCCTTTCTTTTATCCAGGCACCAGACAGCTGAAGAAAGTCATAATTATCACTTGGTAAGTCAAGAACTGCACTTTGCAAGTTTGTGATTTTAATATCTCGCTTACTTCGATTAATAATAGTTGCCTTACGTACTATCGCAGACAAATTTTCGAAAATACTATAAGATAGTTGCAATTCTAATTGCCGCTCACTATCGATTAAATAGATAGTTAGATTTTCGCTATCCTTTCCATATGAAGCGGGAAAATCTAAACTTCTTCGCTTTCCAGTTGTGATTTTAAAATGATCATATTTAAAATCAGGATATAAATACTCATCTTGGTATTCAATACTTATGGCGCCTTCACGAAAGTCGCTTGTACCGTATGTTGGAAACTCCTGCATTCGATCAGCTAGTGTAAAGTTTTTTATTTTTTTTGAATATTTTACTGTTCCCGAAGCTTTATTTGGGTGAAGGGATATATAGTCTAAATCTTCACCAGATAACTCACCTAAATCTTCGCCATAATATAAATGCTCTAATTGCTGGTTAGGTAATAAGTCAAATAAGTAAGAAACTTCCTTGTTATGCAAATAAAAGTATTTATTATCAATTACATCAATCATTTGTCTCAACCTTACCAAGAGCTAAATCATCTAAATATTGCATCTTTTTCTTCATCCCACGATTATAGAAGTACTTATATAAAACAGCTGTTAAGAAAAAGAAACTATATCCTCTTGCATTGTTTAACTGCGTTTTTTCTGAATATATTAGTTCTTCTTTTCCTGCTTTATCTCTTCTAAATTCAAAAGTTTGAGTAATATTATGGTTATCAGGTTGCTGGGTAACTAATTGAAAAAATTTCTCAGGAACAATTTTACTAATTTCCATTGTAGTCACAGAATCTAGTTTCTGTAACTTAGTCTTTAGATTAGTAGTTATCCGGTCTCCTTCATGAAGCTGCTGTATCTTTTTATTATGTGCTTTAAAATATTGAAGTTGTGTCTCCATCAAAGTCTGATATAACTTACTTTTGGGAGCCTTATAATGATAAGTATATGTTAATGTATCAAGTCTCATTATTTTTCACACTTCTACTTATTAATTGCTGCTTTATTTTCTTCTACAAGATATGACTTGTCTAATGCTTTCATAAATGGAATAAAAATCAAAGTCATCACAACTACATCGATAATCTGCAAAATCGCTCCTGCAATTGAGCCTGTTCCTAGCCAGCCTGAAATAAAGATCGGCGTTGACCAAACAACTGTTGCACCGATTGGACGTGGTACTAAGCCCATTGCTATTGCAAAATATGAAATAGCAGTTGAAGCCATTGGTGCTAAAATCCATGGTATAAAGATCACAGGGTTCAACACAACAGGTAGTCCATAAGTCATAGGTTCAGAAACGTTAAAGATCGATGGGACTAAAACAGTCTTCATTGTTGTCTTCATCCGTGCTGATCTTCCTAGCCAAAAGGCAAAGAGTAAAGCAACACCTAATTGTAATCCTTGGCAAACAAAGACACCCATAAAAGTAGTGTTAATAATATGTGGTAAGTGTGCTGAAGCAACTCCATTACGATAAGCGTTATAGTTCTGCAATGCCAAAGAATCCATAATTGGCTGAATAATTGAATTTACAAGCAAAGTACCGTGAATTCCAAACCACCAGAACAATTGAGTAAAGAAAACTGCAATTAAAACTGCTGGCAATGTATCTCCTAACCCCATAAGTGGTTGTTGCAATACTTTATAAATAAAGTCAATTGCATCCTTGTATGGTGTGAAAGTAAAGACATAGCGAATAATATTAGCAAGCAATAAGGGAACTGCACCTGGAATAATTGCTACGAATGATTGACCAATCATTGGTGGAACTGAATCAGGTAACTTAATGGTGATGTTTGCCATACTAATATGACAATAAATTTCACTTGAAACGAGAGCTGTTATAATAGCCACAAACATCCCTTGGGCACCCAACTGAGTAATTGGGAAAAATGCTCCTTGGGTTTTATCAGTACCCACTAAAGTCATCATTAAGAAACATGATAATGAAATTGCACCTGCAAAAACCTTTGATTGTTTATAGTGTCCGGCTAATTGATAAGCAACACCAAAAGCAATAAACATTGCAGAAATATTCATCGTTGCATTTCCAACCGGTGCAAAGAAATCATTGAAGAATTTTAAAACACCAGGTGACAAAAACTTAGCGAATCCAAAAGTTTGAGGAAGATTTTGTAAAATTACCATAATTGCCCCAAACATTGTTGCTGGAAAGGCAATCATCATCCCATCACGCAAACTTGTTAAGTATTTATTTTTTCCGAGCATACTTGCTAGTGGTACTAGTTTTTTCTGCATCCAATCTAGGAATTTTTTCATTTTTGTTCCTCCATCATCTGTAACCGTTTACAATTATAACTATATATGTTTAGTAAATGTTTACACAAGAGGATAATAAAAATTATTTTTTCTTTGCAATAGATTCTCTAATTTTTAACTGACTATGCACAGTAACAGTAATGCTAGCTCCTATTTCTTCACTAATCATACTTTTAGCTAATCTTACACCCAGTTTTCCCATTTCATCAGCATTAATATAGACACTCGACAAGGTCGGAGTCAGATATTGGGTCATCTCAACATCATCAAAACTTACTATTGATATGTCATTTGGTATGCTTACCTGATGATTGCTAAAAGCTTTATAAACACCTAAAGCCATTGGATCGCTACCAACAACAACTGCCGATGGGCGCGACTTTAACTCTAAAACTTTTTCTGCTGACTGCAAACCTTCTTTAGTAGACCAATTAGTAATAAAAGCTTGGTCAAATTCCATTAAACCCTTTATCTTCATCCAATTATGGTAGGCATTTGCGCGAGCATCGCCAGCTTGGTAAATAGTCTTTCCTTCTTTATCAACAATACTTGATCTACCGCCAATATAAGCTATATTTCTATGTCCTAAAGAATAAAGATAATTCAATATCTCATATGTTTTTTCAACAAAATCATTACAAATATAACTAATATTTGGATCTTTTGGCGTAGCATCTATCAAAATTAAATTTTGGTTGTATTTTTTCACTTGAGAAATTGCATCAGCAGTCATTTCTCCAACCATAATGACCGCTCCATATGCACTTAAGCTTGCCCAATCTTTATTTTTTTCATGCATGGTAAAGGCTACTTCAACATGTAGCCTCCACTTAGCAGCTTCTTCTTCAATTCCCTCATGTATTTCATGAAAGTAAGGATCACTTAATTCAGTCTTGGCATCATGACGCAAAATTAGGCCGATAGTCATCTTTTTACCTGCGCTCTTTGGACCACGTTCACTCTTTTTCTTTGAATACTGCACTCGATTAGCAATTTCAATTACTCGCGCCCTAGTATTTTTATTAATACTAAAACTTGAATCATTGTTTAAGATTCTTGAAACACTTGCTGGAGAAACTCCGGCCATTTTCGCTATATCACGAATACTTGCCATTTTGATCATCCCTTTTTAATAAACGTTAACTAAACATAGTATAGTCACAAAAAAGCAATTAGCCAATCATCTGACTAATTGCTTTCGCTTATTTAATTTGATGCTTATCTACTAAGCTCTTAACACTACTTTTAATTTCCGCTAGTACATTTTTATCTTCAGGATTGTCTAAAACCTTAATAATAATTTTAGCAACTTCTCTTGCATCATTTTTTTTAAATCCACGACTAGTTATTGCTGGTGTTCCAATTCTCAAACCACTAGTAATAAATGGACTTCTCTTGTCACCAGGAATTGATTCTTTGTTAGTCGTAATATTTACTGAATCAAGTAAATTCTGTGCATCTTTTCCTGTCACACCAGTTTTAGTAATGTCAATAATCATTAAATGGTTATCGGTTCCACCAGAGACGACGCGAATCTTTTCACTCTTCTTAAATTCTACTGCCATAGCTTGGGCATTTTTTATTACTTGCTCAATATAATTAGAAAACTCTGGTTGTAAGTCTTCATAGAAGGCTTGGGCCTTTGCTGCAATTACGTGTTCTAATGGACCACCTTGAGTACCTGGGAAAAGAGCAGAATCAATCTTTTTACCTAATTCTTTATTATTAGATAAAATCATTCCACCCCGTGGTCCGCGTAAAGTTTTATGAGTAGTTGTAGTAACCACATCAGCAATTGGAATTGGACTTGGATGTACGCCAGTAGCAACTAGGCCTGCAATGTGCGCCATATCTACCATTAAGTAAGCTCCAACTTCATCCGCAATTTCACGAAACTTTTGCCAGTCAATAATTCTGCTATATGCAGAAGCTCCAGCAATAATTAGCTTAGGTTTATTATCCAACGCAATTCGTCTAATTTTTTCAAAATCTAATTCTTCAGTTTCAGGGTTTAAGTCATAGCTAACAGAATTAAAAATCTTACCTGAAAAATTAACTTTTGAGCCATGAGTTAAGTGACCGCCAGCATCCATTCCCATGCCTAAAATTGTGTCTCCCGGCTTTAGCAAAGCATTATAAACTGTCATATTAGCTTGTGAACCAGAATGTGGCTGAACATTTGCGTATTTAGCATTAAATAATTTTTTAGCATAATCAATCGCTAATTGTTCTACTTGATCAATATACTGACAACCACCATAGTACCGCTTGCCAGGATAGCCTTCTGCATACTTATTTGTTAAAACAGATCCTTGTGCCTCTCTGACAGCATCGGAAACAATATTTTCTGATGCAATTAACTCGATAGTATTTTCTTGTCTTTTTTCTTCATTCTTAATTGCATCCCAAAGTACTGGTGCCTTTTCTCCATAATTCATCGATTAATTCCTCCCATGCTTTCAGATTATTTTAGTTTTAATCAAATTATACCGTATATTTACAGTAAATTTAGTCTCAAGGTTTGCTTTACATTAGAAAGATCTTTTAAAATATAAATAAATACGTTAATAGAAAAGGAGTTTTTTCTAATGAAGCAAACCGAATGTACTACTATCTTAGTCGGAAAAGATGCAACTATTGATGGCTCAACCATGATTGCACGGAGTGAAGATGGCGGTCGTACTATTATTCCTGAAAGATTCGACGTTGTAATGCCAAAAGATCAACCTAAGCACTACGAAAGCGTAATTAGCCACCAAAAAATTGATGACGAAGATCTTCTTCCTAACCCTCTCCGCTACACTAGTGCACCTGATGCATCTGGTGAAAATGGAATCTGGGCAGCTGCTGGTATCAACTCAGATAATATTGCTATGACTGCAACTGAAACAATTACTACTAACTCACGTATTCAAGGAATCGATCCCTTGCTTGAAGAAGGTGGTTTAGGTGAAGAAGACTTTGTCACTCTGACCTTGCCTTACATTCATTCTGCATACGAAGGTGTTGAACGTGTAGGTTACTTACTTGAAAAATACGGTACCTATGAAATGAACGGTATGGCATTTTCTGATAAAAATGAAATTTGGTATCTTGAAACTATTGGTGGCCACCACTGGGCAGCTCGTCGCATCCCAGATGATGCTTACGTAATTGCACCTAACCGTTTAAACATTGATGAATTCTACTTTGATGACGATGACTTTGCATCGTCCAAGGATCTCAAAGATTTAATTGAAGAATACCACTTAAATCCAGATCTTGAAGGCTACAATTTACGTCATATCTTTGGTTCATCAACAATCAAAGACGCTCACTACAATAACCCTCGTGCTTGGTACATTCACAACTACTTTGATCCTGAATTTGGCGGTGAACCAAGCGATCAAGATCAGCCATTCATTTGCCATGCTAACCGTAAAATCAGCATTGAAGATATTAAATGGGCAGAAAGTTCCCACTACCAAGACACTCCTTTTGATGCATACGGTGATCAAGGAAATGCCGAACAAAAGAAGACCTTCCGTCCAATTGGTATTAATAGAAACTTTGAGACCCATATTTTACAAATTAGAAATGATGTTCCAGAAAAAATCGCCGGTGTTCAATGGTTAGCATTCGGTCCAAATACCTTTAATAGCATGGTTCCTTTCTATACTAATATCACCACTACTCCTGCAAGCTTTCAAACTGGTCCTAAATTTAACTTAAACAAAATTTTCTGGTTAAACAAATTAACTGCACAATTAGGTGACACCAATTTCCGCGTTTATGGTGAATTAGAAGCTGATTTTGAACAAAAGAGTCTTGCACAGTGCCATAAAATCCAACATGAAACTGATAAAGAAGCCAAAAAATACTCTGGCGACGAACTTCAAGATAAGCTTAATGAAGCAAACCAAAAGATGGCTGATGTTGTCTACAACAACACTGTTGAATTACTAGGTAATATGGTAAATGAAGGTCATGGATTAATGACTTTGAAATACGATTTACTTGATTAATTTGTAAAAAAACGTTGAGTTTTATGCTCAACGTTTTTTTATGATCTAGAATATTATCTTCTCCCAGCTTTTATTTTCGGGGAATATAAACTAAATATTTTTACAAAAATTAATAAAAAATTATTAGTATTCTTTGCGTATATAATAATGTGAAAAATAAATCTAAAAAGATAAAGAGGAAACATAATATGCAAGGAACTTACGAAAGTGTTAAAGTTATCGGAACATTTCATCGCTACGGTGTTCAACAAAGCGTTGATAGCAATGGAACATTTTATTATCGTCCTGTAGTATACATGAAAGATTGTAAGGATCTGAGTAATATAGATTTAAAATTACCAGAATACTTATTATTCAATTTAACTAAAGGATTTAAAAGCCTAGGAATATTAAATCCAGGAACAAAACTTGAAATAAACTGCCGTTGTTATTTAAAAGAAAAACGTAATGCTGGCTATGGTTATCCTACTAATATTGTCATTGCTAATGATCGACCAGATTTTCCCGATGATCCTAACGTTTTGGCAGGAATGATCATGGTTAAAAATCAAGGTAACCCTAAAGCTGATAAAGATCCTATTAATACAGATCTAATTCAAATATATAAGAACTGGATAGAAAATAAGGAGTAGAATAGAAAAATTAATAATCAAAACTTTATCCCATGTAAAATAGACTATTCAGTAATATATTTAAGCAACTGTAATTAAAAGCTAATCCTTAATTATTTTCTATCTTTAGGCGGTCTAAGAGACCCACGCTTAATTATAATTGGTAACTTTTTCAAATCTTCATAAACAGCCCCAAGCTCCGCCATTACTTCATTTTCTTTAAGTCCTTTTTCTTTAATAACTTCAGTGGCTGCTTCTTCATAGTTACGTTTATATTTTTTATTTATTGTGTTCCAATCAACCGCTTTAAAATTTTCCGCTAATTTTTGGTCATACGGTAATTTTCCTTGTAGCATCAAAACTGCAATCACAGGATAGCCTGCATAGCCTTGCCAATAAGTCGCATTATCATTTGAACGATAGACATCATTATCCCAGATTACTGTATATCTCTTTGCTTCATTAGATGAACTTACTTCTGCCTGACCTACAGTCAAATGTACATGATTATCCACAATTGCGGTATAAGCTTCTAAGATTTTTTGAATTGGTGGTAATTTTTTCATTAACTTAATCCCCCTACTTTTCATTTGAATTTACTTCATTTAGTAAATATAAGATAATTAAATCTAACTATTATCTTAGGAGTTTATTATGAAAAATAATAATAAAAAGTTTATCTTAATACCCTTATTATCTTCACTAGTAATCCTACTTTCAGCCTGTAGTATTATTGTTTCAGACCATAATGATAGTAAACCAGAAATAAAAACCACGATCAGTAATCAAGGTTTCAATAAACTTGCAGTTTCGGCAGCTATTTCTGCTATTTCTGTTAAATACGGAGATAAATATAAAGTCGAATATGCTGGCCCTAAAAATTTAAAACCAACTGTTAATAGAAAAAACGGTATATTAACTATTAAACAATCGGCTTCTGGTGTCCACCATGTTAATGGGGATCCTATAATTACCATTACGATACCTAAGCGGCTTTTGAAAGATATGACTTTATCCACTAATGACGGCGATATTGAAGTTGAAAATATTGCAACTACCAATTCAATATCTATTGATACAAATGATGGCGATATTGATATTAATAACCTAAAAGCTCCAAGTGGAAAAATTAATACAAACGATGGTGATATCAAAATTAACAAATTAAGTAGCAAAAATGGCTTTAAAGTTAACACAGATGATGGTGATATAAAGATAACTCTATCTAGTTTTACTGGTTATAAACTAAATATAAGTGACGGTGATATTAAAGTTAAGAATCGCTCTTCTAATGACTTCTTCGTTGAAAACCCAAATAGCTCTAATGTATTAACGGCTTCTACACAAGACGGCGATATCAAAATTAAATAGCGTAGAAAAGCCAGGCTTTCAAAGCCTGGCTTTTCTACTTTTCTTTAGCTAAATATAATTTATTACTCCTAGGAAACTCTATTTTCTGTAATTTTTTTACTCTTTTTAAAGTTTCCACTTCAGTGAGATCATCCCAAACAATTTTGCGATAACCATCTTCTATTACTTCAAACCTATTCCCAGTCTTTTCCACAATAATACTACGATCTTTTTTATAAGTTAAAAATTTAATTTTTTCACTATCATTCATTTTTCTAAGTTCTGATCGCAAGAGCTTCAGCAAATTTTTATTATCAATCATCTTTAATTCCTAACAAAAAGAGACAGGTTAATTTCCTGTCTCTTAGGTTATATACAAAATTTCATTTAGAACATATGTGCCAAGATTGGTAATAGCCAAATCCAGAAGATACAGCTTACTGCGAAGAATACAGTAGAAACTGCGACTGAACTTGCACCTTCCTTAACATAAATGTTGTAGCGGCTAGAAATAATAATTCCCGAAAATGCTGGTGGCAAGCCAGTTGCCAAACACAGCATTGAAATCTTAGTAGGATCAGAGCCCATACCACAGATATAAGCAGCTGCAACAATTACTGCAGGTGTTAAGAATAATCTGAAAAATGTATTCCATATAACTTCTTTATCAATTGAAAACTTAACTGTAGATAATGCCAACCCAGCTGCTAATACAGCAACACCAGCATTGGCCTTAGCAATTAAATCAAAAGTTGGAGCCCAAGAATTTGGAATTCTAATACCTATTAAAACCAAAATAACCGCAATCAATGGAGCAGCAGCAACAGGTTGCTTAATCGCATTAATAACAGACTTCAAAGTTGGATTCATGGACTGATGAGGCTCAGCTGCATGGTCAGCAATTTCAGCTCGCGCCAAGTCAATTTCACGCTCTATCCCTTTTTCCTTCAAGGCCTTTGCTTCAGCATCAGTAACTGGAATACCATCAGGAATAGTCACCATAACCTTCTTTTTAGTTTTCTTTATGCCTTTGCCTTTTATATCCTCTACTTCTATTTTTGTTCCCTTATTATTGGGGTCAGAAATTGCCTGCTTCTTAGTAGCTGCCTGTCCTTTATTAATTAGTGCTAATCCTAAAGGAATAGTAATTGCATTAACTACAATGGATACAATACCAATAACTAAGTTAGTCGTTGCATTATTACCATATATAGGATCCAAAACAGCAAAACCTAGGAAACCAATTGTTGGCGAACCAGCAATTAACGCACAAACCGCAGCTTGTTGAGTAGTTCTGTGAAAAAACAATTTATCTAAGTAGTAACTTAGCATAAAGAGTCCAACAACACCAACAATGGAAATTAACGTTAATACGATATCTTGCGCAAACATTTTTCTGGTAGCTTTAACAATTGAAATAAATAAAGCTGCTGGTAATGCGATATCAAGAACTAATTTGTTTAGTCCTTGTCTCTGATCATTATCAAAAAAGTAAAACTTTCCGCAGAGATAACCTAGTAACATAATCACCAAAATTGGGATTATATCATTGATTAAGATACTAACCATCTTTAATACCCCGCTTATAATTCGATCAGTCTAATATTCCCGATGAAATTCTTTTCATCACATCTTAAATATAAACTTAATACAAATATTAGCAAGCAAAAAGTTTTTCAATTCGATTAAATTAGTTATTTTTAATTTCCATTCATTACATGCCATATCTGGAATTAATTTTATAGTAGTTTTTTGAATATATATCTTATTAAGAAAGCGCTTTTTATGCTGATACAAAAGTTTTTTTAAAACTTTTCTCTTGCTAAAAAAATCAAAAAAGTCTATAAATTAGGTGAACGCATTCGATATGGAGGAATAGCGCTCTACTAAGATAATAACTATCGTTACCATGGAGGTTACGTTATGGTAGATGACTCTTTAAATAGAACCGGTGCCAGTTTATTAATTGACGCTTTACAAAAAAATGGTATTAATAACCTATACGGAGTTGTGGGGATTCCAATTACAGATTTAGCAAGATTAGCTGAATTAAGAGGAATGAAATATTATGGCTTTCGTCGCGAAGACTCAGCCGTAAATGCTGCCGCAGCTGCAGGATTTTTAACCAAAAAACCTGGTGTAGCAATGACTGTATCTGCTCCAGGCTTCTTGAATGGACTAACTGCCTTAGCTCAAGCTACTAAAAACTGTTTTCCATTAATTATGATCTCAGGATCTTCAGAACGTCATATTATTGATTTATCTCAAGGTGACTATGAAGGCTTAGATCAATATAACGTAGCTAAGCCATTCTGCAAGAAAGCTTACCGTGTTGATAGAGCACAAGATGTTGGTTTAGCTGTCGCACGCGCTATTCGTACTGCTGTTTCTGGTAGACCAGGTGGTGTTTATCTTGACTTACCAGCTGACACTATCGCTCAACTTAATGACGATCTTGGTGAAAAGAATATGGGGGTTTACAAATTAGTTGACCCTGCTCCATTACAAGAACCAAGTGATGACGCAATTAATCGTGCAGTTAATATCATTAAACAAGCAAAGAAGCCTTTAATTATTCTTGGTAAAGGAGCTGCCTATGATAGAACTGAAAAACAAGTTCAAGAATTAATTAATAAGACAGATATTCCATTTTTGCCAATGTCTATGGCTAAAGGTGTTGTACCTGATGATGACAAGCACTCCGCAGCTGCCGCTCGTTCTTTGTCATTAAAGAATGCAGATGTTGTAATTTTAATCGGTGCAAGATTGAACTGGATGCTTTCTTATGGAGATGCACCACAATTTAATCCTAATGCTCAATTCATTCAATTAGATATTGATGCAACTCAATTCGATTCTGCTCAAAAGATCTCTGCTCCACTACAAGGTGACTTAACCTCTATCTTAAACAAGTTAGTTCCAGCTCTCACTGCAACTGGCTATAAAGTACCTTCTGATTGGCTTGATGCTATTGCTCAAGACACTGCTAAGAATGATGCTAAATTTGCTAAGAGAATTAAAGCTGGTGAAACTAACCCAGAATTTGGCTATTACGGTGCTATTGAACCTATTAACGATTACTTCCAAGAACATCCAGATACTTACCTTGTAAGTGAAGGTGCAAATACACTTGATATTGGTCGTGACATGATCGGTATGAAACTTCCTCGCCACAGACTTGATACAGGTACTTGGGGAGTTATGGGCGTTGGCATGGGATATGCTATCGCAACTGCTATTGAAACTGGCAAGCATGTTGTTGCCTTAGATGGAGACAGTGCATTTGGTTTTGACGGTATGGATGTTGAAACAATGTGCCGCTACAACTTACCTATTACTGTTGTTGTTATTAACAATGGTGGTATCTATAACGGTGTTGATAATGTAGTTCCTGATCAACTAGGTCCAACTACCCTTGATCCAACTGCTAGATATGATCTAATCGCTAAAGCCTTTGGCGGTGACAACTACTATGTAACTAATTATCAAGAAATGAAAGATACTTTTGCTACAGCTGTTGAATCTGGTCGTCCAAGTATCATTAATGTTCAAATTGATCCATCAATGGGTAAAGAATCAGGTCACATTGGTAATTTGAACCCAGAATTAAACTTAAAGCCTCTTGAAGAAGCTGAACAAAAAAAGATTGATAAGGAGTAATTAAAATGAGTGAAAACGAAAAAAATGAACAAAATGAATATGCTCCGTTAAAGGGAATTAAGGTTATTGACTGGACGCAAGTACAATCTGGCCCTTCATGTACACAACTTTTAGCATGGTTAGGTGCTGAAGTTATTAAAATTGAACGTACTAATACTGGTGATCCAACTAGAAATGAATTACTTGATATTAAAGATTCTTGGAGCCTTTATTTCTTGCAATTAAACGCAAACAAGAAATCTTTAACTGTTGACATCAAGTCTCCAGAAGGTAAAAAGATTATGTACGACTTAATTAAGAAAGCCGACGTATTCGTAGAAAATATTGCTCCTGGTTCTGCTGATAGAAATGGCTTCGGCTGGGATAAGCTTCATGAATTAAACCCTAGATTAATTTATGCTTCATTAAAAGGTTTTAACCAAGGCTCACGTTTTGAAAATGTTAAGGCCTTCGAACCAGTTGCTCAATCTGCTGGTGGTGCTGCTTCTGCTACTGGTTGGAACAAAGGAAAAGATAATGTTCCTACTCAATCAGCAGCTGCTTTAGGTGATTCAAACTCAGGTATGCACTTGACCATTGGTATTTTAGCTGCTTTATTACAACGCGAACATACTGGCGAAGGTACTTTTGTTTACCAATCAATGCAGGATGCTGTATTAAACCTTTGCCGTATTAAATTACGTGATCAAATTATGTTAGATAACTTAGGTGCTCTTCCTCACTATGCCGTTTACCCTGACTGGAAATGGGGTAAAGCCATTCCACGTGCTGAAAACACTGAAGGTGGTCAAGTTATCGGCTGGACTTATAAAGCAAAAGGCTGGGAAACTGATCCAAACGCTTATGTTTATATTGTTGTACAAAACGAAAATAAGAAGTGGGATAAACTTTGTGAAGCAATGGGTCACCCAGAATGGGAAACTGATCCAAGATTCGTTGATTGGCAACACCGTCAATTACATAAGGAAGAACTTTACCCACTAATCGAAGAATACACTAAGCAATATGACAAATACACTCTAACTAAAGAACTTGGTGCCGCTGGTGTTCCTGTTGGTCCTGTTCTTGACTGGCATGAACTTGAAAACGATCCTGACCTAAACAAGGATGGTGCTATTGTTACTATCGATCAAGGTGGTAATCGTGGCAACTTTAAGACTATTGGTTTACCATTTACTCTTTCAAACTACAAGCCAGTTTACGATAAGGCTCCTGACTTAGGGGAAAACAACAAGGAAATTTTGACTAAGTTAGGTTATGATCCTGATCAAATTGAAGATTTAGTTAACAAGGGCGTTATTTCTAAGGCTAAGAGTCCTAAAAATCCACGCGTTAAGGTAATTATTGACGGTAAAGAACAATAATCAATAATTACTATATTTAACTTTTCGCTAAAAACAGTTAGATTAATTTCTAACTGTTTTTTGTATATCCATCATTTTTATTATTAATAAAGATTAACTAAATTTATAATTCCTTAAAACCTTGAGTTAATCACTATACTTTCTTTCGAAATGTAGCTATAATATCATTCAGATATAAATAAAAGAGGTGGATATTTTAGTCATGAAAGATAATTACACAATTGACCATGATATGTATCTTATGAATCATAAAAATGGCGATGTTCTAAAGGTAACTGTTGATAATAAAGATAAGTCATTAAAGAATTTACAACTTTATCGTCAAGATGGCCTTGGAAATTACTACTATGACAAAAACTCACAGTTAAAGCATCAAGATAACCTAGCCACTAAAAAAGACATTGTTAAGGCAAGTAAAGAAATTGGTGCACATAATACCCACCATATCGATAAGTGGCATCACAAAGTTAAGCCAGTATATAATGCTGAGCACAAAATCACTGACTTTGAGCCAAAACTCGCCTTAGAACATCATACTAAGATTAAAAATGCCAAAAGATATCTGCGTCATTTAAACCATCATCACGCAGACTTCTTGTTCCAAGCTAATAAAGGTTTGTTGAGACAACCTTTAAATTATCTAAAAGATGCAATTTACACTGACCGTAATAAAGAAATGGTTATTGCACATAAGGTACATAAGATTGCTAAATAATGAAAAGACCAGTGAACGTTTCAATTCGCTGGTCTTTTTGTTATGCTTAAAATCAATATATGTAAACAAAAGAGGATCTATTTCAATATCAAGTGACGCTATTAGTGAAATTATATTTATACTAACGTAAAGTTTGAACTATAATTCTAAGTAACCACTATTTCAGAGGATTACTTATGAAGAAATATTCTATAATTCAAAAATTTAACGCACTTGTTCAAATACAAACAATTATCATTTCAGCATTACCATATATTATTGGTTCACTAATGGCTAGTTACTATTACCACCATTTTAATTTAGCTTATTGCCTTTGGCTTTTTCTAGCTGTAATCTCTTTTCATTTAGCTGTTAATGGGCATAATCAATACACTGATTATATTCGCTATAAGAAAAATCACGTTATTAGTTATAACAATATTCTAGAAAAGTTTAATATTTCCCGAAGATGGGCTAGAAATGTAATTATCTTATTAATTCTTGTTTCTGCCACTATTGGTATCATACTAAGCTTTAAAGTTGGCTGGATAATTCTTTTAATTGGTTTCTTTAGCTACTTAATTGGTTATTGCTACTCAGGCGGTCCCTATCCTATCTTGAAAACTCCCTTCGGTGAACCAGCTTCTGGGATTACAATGGGCTATAATATCACTCTTTTGGGGCTCTATATCAATATTTATAATATTCATCCCTTTGATAATTTATTTTGGGCCAAAGCAATTATAGTTGCTTGTCCTGCAATATTTGTCATTGCTAATGTAATGCTAGCCAATAATATTTGTGACGTAGAAGAAGATGTAAAAATTGGACGTAAAACTCTCCCATTTTATATTGGCCGCAAAAACGCTTTAATTATTTTGTGCATATATTACGTTTTAGCATATACCTTTTTAATTCTAAGCATTGTCTTGCACTATATGCCTATGCTTGCTTTAGGAAGCTTACTTACTATCCCTCTAGTCTATCATTCAACTAAAATTTTCATTAAAGATCCTCATAAAGAAACTACATTTAAAGGGATTTTAACGAATGTGTTGTTAGTACTAGTCAGTGAAATTATTTTCTCGCTTATAGGATTAATATGGTAATAAGTAAGAATATAACTAATAATAACAAAAATCTAATCTACAAGGAGATCTTATGATCTCCTTTTTCTTTACACAAATTAACACCATATTTTTCAAAATAAAAACCTCGAAATTCTATCCGAATTTCGGGGTTCATATCAAAGTACGAGCTTTTTACTAATTCGCTATCTTTAGTAATACCTTACCTTTATTATGACCATGTGCGACTTTATCCATGGCCGCTTTAGTTTGTTCTAAGGTAAAAATATCTCCATAAATCGGGTGAACCTCTGCTCTAGCGAGAATATCAGCCGCCTCTTGTAATTGTTTACCATCTGCATGAACAAAAATAAAATGATAATGAACTTGATACTTATTTGCCATTTGTACAATTTTTCGACTAGCAAGCTTAAAAAGCAACTGTTTAGCCTTACTCATATGCATTCTTTTTGCAAAGTCTGCCGTTGGCATTGCTTTAAGAGAAACAATTATTCCACCGGGTTTTAAGATAGACATTTGCTTTTCTAATTCCTTACCGCCTAAAGTATCAATTGCCAAGTCAATATTTGATAGTAACTTGGTATAATCTTGTGTGCGATAATCAATAAATTGACTAACGCCTAACTTTAAAACATTTTCTTTATTTTGAGCACTACCAGTTGTAATTACCTTAAGTCCTTTAGCAACAGCAATTGGAATTGCCATTGCACCAAAACTTCCAGTCCCTCCTGAAATAAAAAGTGTCTGACCAGGTTTAGCATGCATTAACTCTAAAGCTTGCATCGCAGTCAAAGCTGTTAAAGGAATTGTAGCAGCCTCTTTGTCAGTTAAATATTCAGGAACTGTGGCTACAGCATTAGCATCAATTACCACTTCTTCAGCAAATGCACCAATCTTATCAAGGGGCATACGAGCAAAAACTCGATCACCAACTTTAACTTTTTTGACATTACTTCCAATTTGAGTAACTTTACCTACAAATTCATTACCCATATTTACTGGTACTTTATAAGGAACAATTAATTTTACATCTCCATGAGCAATTAAATTGTCTAATGGATTGACCCCAGCATAAGTAACTTTTATCTTAAGATCATTAGGTTTCAATTTAGGAAGAGGAATTGAATTAATTTCAATTTGGGGATCTTTTTTACTATACTTAGTCAATTGTGCTACTTTCATAATTTTTCCTCCTATTTTCATTCTCTTCAAGACGTTCAATTATCTCTTGTAGTGTGTCATGAGCTAATGATCGATGTAACTGTTCTTCCGCTTCTTCTAAAAATGGGAAAACTGTTTGTTTAATATTTCTTCCCACTGGACAAGTTGGATTAGCATTTTGATGAATTTGAAATATATGCGGCGAATCCGTTTCAACTGCTTCATAAATTTCAAGCAAAGTTAATCTATCAGGAGAAATTAATAATTTAGTACCAGATTTTCCTCGCTGACTAGCAATAATTTGGCTTTTTTTTAGAAGTGCCATAATCTTTCGAATATAACTAGCATTAGTACCAACACTTTGAGCAAGATCATCGGAATTTAAAGATTGATTACTAGTAGCCAACATAATCAAAATATGAATTGCTACTGAAAATTTAGTATCTTTCATTTTTATCTCCCTCTCCATTTGCTAATGTATCAGATACAAATACATTAGCAAATAAATAAAAAGATCGCAAATTCACGATCTTTTTATTACTTATGGTTTTGTATAAAAAAGCCATACCCTTTCTTAACCTAAAGTCCTTCTTCACCTTGCTAATTATCTTCACTCCAAGAAAAAGGATGTTCTCATTTATAATAATTTTTAGAAAAAGTTAATATTTCGGCAGAAATGTAATTACTTATTGATAACTATATTGCTTATTTACTATTTTCCAGACCTTTAAAATTAACTTTTAACTTAATTACCCGATCCATATGCAGCAAATTAGGATTTTGACGATATAATGCTGTAGCAGATTCAAACAACATATAAATTTCACCATCTTTACCGATAATTTGTTCCATATATGGAGGTAAAAGAATGGTTTTATCCGCTTCTGAAAGATCAAGATTATAATTTGGTTTATTCAATTTATTTTTAAAGATCAACAGCTGAGAATTTAAATCACCATATGAAGTAGATAGTAAAATATCATTTTTATCAAAACTGATTCCTTGAATTTTAGAGTAAGTTGCCCAATTTTCGCTAGGAAGAGCTAAGCCATCCTGCATTTTATCCTTTTTGAATAATCCTTTTTTATCAAGTTTATACGCAAAAAGCTGACCACCTTGAACTTTATCGAAGTAGCCGATATAGAGTTTATTTTTATGATAGGTCATATATGATGTTCGAAGAGGTACTGATAAGTTAGTACCATGTTCAAATTTAATCGGCTTTTTTTGCTTTTTTAAATTATAGTCTATAATTTCTTTCAAGGTTACAGATTGAACTTGTGCCCGTTGCTCTTGATTAATAGTGGCTACCCATAGACGCTTGTGATCTTCATCATAAGCAATCCCACCAACATGATCAATATTATTTAAGGCAACCGTTTTTATAAAACGTCCAGTCTTAAAGTCTAATACCCAAAGAACTGAATCAAATGTTTTGCTTTTACTATAAGCTGAAATAATTAAATATTTATGATCAATAATTGCTAATCCCTGCGGATCCATATCATATGCAATGCCTGGTTGTCCCCGATCAGGAGGAGTATATTTAATTGCTGCTGACTGAATCAAACCAGGAATCACATAGAAAGTTGGTTTTTGCTTAAAATTCAAGTTTTTATAAATATCGGGGTAATTTTGGGATAATAAATTTTTGAATTCTTTAGTTGTGTAAGAAGCGGGCCGAGTACTAGTGTTATCAATTACAGCGGGTTGGGGCTTTAATTGATGATGTGGGGCTTCCTTTTTAGAATTATTCCACCATATATAAATACCCATACCTATTATTAAAACTATTCCAATCACAACCCAATAATTAACTCTTTTTAGAATTTTTTTATTTTTCAAAAATTCTTCCACCTTACTTAATATAAGTTTTCTCTTTTAACTTTATCATATCAATAATTTTACTATAGTTTACTAGTATCTACTTACAACGATACTTTACAAAGATAACTCCTTTTTGAATATAATTATGGTGGAAATAAAAATTATCCTAATTCAAAATAGTTACAATTATTTAGAAATATATAAATGAAAACATCAAATTCTAATGCTGATATCGGTGATTATTTAAAAGTATTTGCTTGTACAGCAGTTATGTCACAACTGATTATGTCCCTAATCATGAAAACTTTCCAACCAAATTCTATTCAAGATATCTTTGGCATCTTTTATAATTTAGTAAAGTACACGGCCCCAGCTTTCATCTTCGGTATTTTGTATACGACTATTCGAACTAATGACGAACATGGAAAATTCTCTTATTTTCATTATTTACGTAATAGTTGGTCAAACCTATTTGTACCAACATTCTGGTGGACTTTAATTTACCTACTAGGAATGCCATGGCTCCAACAAGTAAATCATTATCATAATTTAGCTTCTTTTTGCTGGCAATTTATTAATGGTAATGCCGCACCGCATTTATGGTATAACACAATGATGCTCCAATTTATTATTCTTATGCCATTATTTTGGGCAATTAGTTATTTCGTTAAGCACAATGGTAAAAGAGGACTTATTGTAGCTATTATTACTTTTATTTTTTTACTTCGCATGGCTTTATTTTTATGATTATTATGTTTTTCATGGTATTCATGAACACGATTGGTATTTACTAGATCGTGTTTTTATTTTCTTCTTTATTTATGGGGTCTACGAAGTTTTAGCATGGCAGTTTAAACATTATTACAATAAGTTTATTACTAAAGTATGGTGGCTAATTGCACTGCTTTTTATTGGTTGTTTTGTCTGGACCAATATTGAATTACATAGATTTGGTCATCCGGTTAATTTCAATAATGCCCCCTACTATAAACCATCAATGACATTTTATTGTCTAAGGGTAATCGCACTAATTTCTGCTTTCTATTTACATCAGGTTAAGAAAAATTCTCAAAAAAGCTTAAAAAATTTTCATTTCTTGGCTGTTTACGCATATCGCGCTTATTTATCTAATGTATTTCTGGAACCAACTGATTTGGCGTAGATTAAATATGCAGTATCATGCAGAAACTCATTCTATTTTGACACTTTTTGGCACTTGGATTTTATCTTTTTCATCCGCATATTTTCTTCATATTTGTTGGATAAAAATCAAGCATCTTATCTTAAAAAAATTTTTAGTCACTTAAGAATTTTAAATAAAAGTGCTACTCATTGCTCTTAAAACGGACTAAACAAGGCCATCTTATAATCTTCTTATTTCATCTAAACTATAATATATTTGTCAAAAAAGCCCGCGAAATTAATTGCGAGCTTTTGTTGATTAATGACCTCGATGTTTTTTTCGACGTTTAATTTGTTTTTGTAAAAAGCGCTCTTTTTGCATTTCACGTTTTTTATCTTTATTCATCTTTTTTCTAGTTATTTTCGATTTCTCAAATTGCTTTTTTAAAGCTTGTTGAGCTTTAGTACCAATTCCACGTTCCCGAACTTCTTTATGCGCTAATCTTTGAGCTCTTTTGGGGTTAATATGATGCATTACTTCCTGATCTAGAGTTGATTTGCTAAATCGTAAGTCAGAATAATGCTCATTCACCAAGTTAATTATTTTTGGTATCGTTGGCAATGAAGTTCCCATATTAACTTGAGCCACTTTATACTGAGTACCATCGAATCGCTCAAAAATTGCGAGGAAAGAGGGACATCCTAGGAGGAAGGTTACTGATATAAAGTTAATGATTATATATTCGGACTACCAACCGAATCGTGTTTTTACTTTCCTTAGAGGAAATTATACTAGAATTACCATGCTATTATCAAAGATGGAAAATTAGCAATATTCAATATCCTCTTTTCGATCAGTCAGCCAACATAAAGGTAGCCAAATAATCGTTAAGAGACTAGTGAGATTAAATACCTTTGCAAAAGCATTTGCCAGCTCACTGTTCTTCTTAGATTTAATTTTATCTAACGCAGAAACTAATTGCTGCTTTTGTGCTAGTAATTTAATGGCCGTTCCCATCTTTTGACGTCCCTTACTTAAAAGCTGCACATCTTGTTTTAATTGTGGAAGTGGCAGTGCTCCTAATTTCTTAGTACCACTATTCAACTTGTTATTAGCTGAATATAGTTTTCTGTAGGTTGTTCCTGCTTTAGGTAAAGGTAAATCAATCGTCTTTTTAGCAGCCTTCTTAATCTTAGCTTTCATTTGTTTTTGCTTGCTGCTGATCTTGTTATCATTTTTAGAATTCTTAAAAACAATCTTAATTTGTTCACGAGCCACTTTTTTAACCTCAGGAGAAAGATTCTTTTCTCTAATTTGAGTGTATGCAACATCCCTAATACTATCTTTTGCATTCACAACATTGTTATTAAGTAGAGTAACTAATAAAGCCATCCCTACTGCTTGACCAACATATCTAGCTGCATTGACTACTCCTGAACCAATACCCGTTTTTTGTACAGGTAAAAACTTAACTGATGATGTCAAAGCAATAGCCGTAAAGCCAAGTCCTATACCAATGATAATATTACAACTAACAATTATATCCTGGTTAGTATTGATTTTAATCATACCCAGCATAGCCAAACCACCAGCAGTAATGACTAAGCCAATTCCAATTAACATCTTAGAACTAACAGTCTTATACATTTTAGTAGCTAAAGGCATCCCTACTGCAATTGCCAATGATGCTGGAATAATTAAATAAGCGGAATGTAATGCAGAATAATTCTTCACGTTTTGTAAGAAATAATTCAAAATCAAGGATGGTCCAATAATAGCAAAACCAAAGACCATATAAATAATGCAAGATGATGAAAATGTCTTTTCTTTAAATAAACTCAAATTAACAACAGGTGATTTAACTTTAGCTTCAACTAAGATAAATAAAATCAAACTGATCAGACTACCAATAAAGCAACTTACAATGATATTTGAAGTCCAGCCATATTCTTTACCTTCTAGCAAGCCAAAGCATAGAGAGCCCATAAATGCAGTTAAAAAGATTACACCTAACCAATCAATAGATTTACTGATTGTCTCATCATATGATTCATTTGTTCCAATTAAGATCATTAAGAAAGCAACAATCGCAATCGGAACATTAATCCCAAAGATCCAATGGTAACTTTCATAATTAATAATAAAACCGCCAATAGCAGGACCGCCAGCTGCAGCTAAGGCGCTAAAAGCTCCCATTAACGCAGTAATCTTACTCGTATTCTCTTTACCAAATAGTTCAATACCCATTGGTAAAACAATTGGGGTTAAAATTGCACCGCCGATTCCTTGAAAGAAACGGTAAATAATTAATAGATTCAATGAATTAGCTGTCATACAGGCGAAAGAGAAACCACCAAATAGAACAACTCCTATTAACATGACCTTCTTTCGACCCCAAATATCTGCTAACTTAGAAGCAGTAATAATAAATGCTGCCATTGCCAAAACATAAATTGTTGCTACCCAACTAGTATCCGTTAAACCTGTTTTTAGGTCTTTCATGATATCAGGCAGAGCGATATTAACAATGGTTGCATCTAGTGCTCCCATGAACATTGCAAGTATTAAACCAACAAAGCCAATAATTTTTCTTGTCTTTGACATTGTTTTTCCCTCCAGTTTTAACCATGTCATTTACAGTTAAAAATTATTGACACACGTGTGACATTAACTGTACTATCACCATACGAGGAAATTTTTCATTTGACAATAGATTCAGTGAAAACTTAAATTGTGTCTCACTTTAAATAGAAGTGTGTCAAAATTAGGAGTAATAGGCGATGAGAAATAGAATGTCCAAGCAAAATAAAGAAAAAATTTTAAAAAGCTTTTTTAAACTATTAGAGGAAAAACCATATTCTGAAATTACGATTGTGGATATTTCTATTGGTGCAAGTGTGTCACGAAAGACCTTTTATCGTTTATTTAAAAATAAAGAAAATTTATTAAATACATATATTGATCAGTTACTTAATGATTGGGTTACTTATGCTAATAAAGAGAATCCCCAAAATTATGAAGATCTGATCACTTTACTTTTTGAATTTTGGAAACGATACATTCCCCAATTAACTATTTTAGTTAATGCAAATCTATCGTCGGTAATTTTAAACAAATTCAATTCTATTTTTCCACAGTACTTCATGGATTTTCACAACCAGCATCCCTCTATTTCTTACCAAGGTAACGAATATAATTCAATCCAAATGAAATATATTGCTCTTTTAAGTGTCGGTAGTTTATGGAATGCATTTTCTACTTGGTTAATCAATCCTACTGAAATTTCACTATCTAATTTAGCTGCTTTGGCCAAGAATAATTTTTTGTACACAAAAAGCCCGCGAAATTAATCGCGAGCTTTTTCACTAGTCTATATTCTGTTGCAAACAAATTTTCGTTATAAGTATATCCGCAGAAAGTTTTATGAGCGGTGGCTGTTTTTCCTCCCGGAGGTGAGGCCTATGGTCCGACATCAAATGGAAAGGGTTCAGCCAGATGAGCGTATACGAGGCTATCTCGTTAATGCTGTTGTTTGGTACTTTTGTGTTAGCATTGCTAACATATATCGATAACCACAACAAAAAATAAAAAACGCCGCTCAATTCATAACTTTTGACCGAGTTATTGAGTAGGCGTTTGCCAAAACTATAATTTTGTCACCGCTCTTAAAGCGGGCTGCATGGGAGATCTTATGATCTCCTTTTTCTTTATCTAAATTATAGCATATTAATCAACAAAAGCTCGCAAATTAATTGCGAGCTTTTGTTGATTAATGACCTCGATGTTTTTTTCGACGTTTAATTTGTTTTTGTAAAAAGCGCTCTTTTTGCATTTCACGTTTTTTATCTTTATTCATCTTTTTTCTAGTTATTTTCGATTTCTCAAATTGCTTTTTTAAAGCTTGTTGAGCTTTAGTACCAATTCCACGTTCCCGAACTTCTTTATGCGCTAATCTTTGAGCTCTTTTGGGGTTAATATGATGCATTACTTCCTGATCTAGAGTTGATTTGCTAAATCGTAAGTCAGAATAATGCTCATTCACCAAGTTAATTATTTTTGGCATCGTTGGCAATGAAGTTCCCATATTAACTTGAGCCACTTTATACTGAGTACCATCGAATCGCTCAAAAATTGCTTTGTAGAATGGTTCATCAAAAATAATAGTTAATACACCTTTAATCACTATGTACCCTCCTAAAAATAAGAGGAAAGAGGGACATCCTAGGAGGGAAGGTTACTGATATGAATAAATCATACATTCGGACTACCAACCGAATTGTGTTTTTACTTTCCTTAGCGTGTATTATAACAAATTATTTATCTTTTGTTGTCATGATAACAGTGTTATTATAGACCTAAAAAGATAACTCTGTTATCAAGAAAGAAGATAAAATGACAACCGAAGAAAAAATTATAAATCAAACCATTCATCTAATCGACACTAATGGGTATCAAAACTTAAGTTTACGCAAACTTACAAAGGAACTGGGACTTACAACAGGTGCTTTTTATAGACATTTCAAAGATAAAAATGAACTATTTCAAAAAACAGTAATCCAATTATCTAAACGATTTATTGAGCAGATCCCATTAAATGAAGATTATTCATCTAAGCAACAGTTACTCATTATCGCTAAATATATTTGTCAGTCTATAACTATGCATCCCAACCAAATGGACTTCTTATTCTACCAATTGTCAGCACTAGATTTATATTCAAATGCTAATCAATATCCCTTTTTGCAGAAAGTAAAAGTTTTAATTACTAATCTTAATTCATCAACTACTCTTTCTGATCAAGATTTATTTATTCAAATCTGGTCCTTTATTCAAGGATATGCATTACTAATTAAAAATAAAATTACTCGCTATGACGCACAATTAGTGGAATACACTTTAGATCAACTTTTGAAAGGAAAAGATTAAAATGGATTTCTTAATCATCTATTGTCATCCTTATGAAAACAGTTTTAACCATGCAATTTTAGAATCAGTAAAATCAAATTTAGCACATAAGCATAAAAGCTTTAAAGTAATTGACTTGTATCAAGAACAATTTAATCCTATTTATGACAAAGAAGAATTACGTTTATTTCATACTGGTAAAACTCATGATCCTCTAGTAACAAAATACTTAAATTACTTAAGAGAAGCTTCCGCAATAATTTTTATTACTCCACTTTGGTGGAATAGTATCCCGGCAATGCTTAAAGGCTTTATTGATAAAGTTATGAAAGAAGGAAAAGGATTATCCCATACTGTAAGCAAAACTGGTATTCACGGCGAATTAACTAACATTAAACATACTTATGTCCTCACCACTTCAACTTCACCAACTTTTTATGTCAAACTCTTTTTGGGAAATGGTATTAAACGAATTTTTGTTAACAAAACTCTAAAGCAATTAGGGATGCAAGATCGACATTGGATTCATTTTGGTGGTGTCACAAATTCTACACAACACCAGAGAATAGCTTACTTAACTAAGATTAATCACTATAAGTTTTCCTCTCGCAACTATTAGTTGCCTACAATGCAATCAAAAAGTGGTTGTCTGCAACCGCGATTTTTAATAAATTGAAATCAATCAACAAGGAAAGGACAATCCATATGAGATTAGGTCAAAAAATCACGGAATTACGAAAAAAGAATAATCTTTCTCAAGAAGGCTTAGCTGAAAAAATGAATGTTAGTCGCCAAGCCGTTTCAAAATGGGAAAGCGATCAATCAATTCCCGATATCGAAAAAATCGTTAGCTTATCAGAATTATTTGGCGTCACCACAGATTATTTACTAAAAAGTGGTGCTCCATCTTTTGAAATTAAAACAGTAGATATTCCCGCAGAAGATAAATTACCTATTTTACCTGATGAATTAGTTCAAAAATATTTGTCTACTGCCAAAAAGAGTTCACAATTACGTGCTTTGGCAATAGCTCTTGCTATCTTCAGTCCAGCATGTATTAGTTTTTGCAGTGCTCTTTCAGGGTTCCTAATAGGTGCCAGTGATAAAATGCAATTAATCATTTCCCTTATTGGATTTGCTGCAACCATTGTAGTTCTTGCAATTGCATGTGGTCTTCTAGTTTATAGTTTTCTTATTATGCGTGAATTTAAGCAGTTAAATAAACAAAATTTTGACATTATGAAAGAGAAAGAGAGATTAAAGTCTACTATTCAATCATTTCACCATACTAATGATAAATATTTTGTTTTATCCTGCATCCTAGCAGTCTTAGGTATTATTGGACCAGTAATGAGTGGTCTCAGCAACTCTAATGGGACAGTGTCTCTTATTGCCTGGGGAATAACTTTCTCAATTTTCAGTGGCGCCACATATTTCTTTATATCTTATATAGCGCAACTTCGGTATCTTTCTCTTTTAATTAAATACAGAAAGCATCTGCCGTCTAACTTACACAAATTATTTGTTTACGGAAGCTGGATCTATATTTTTTGTATTTTAGGTATAGATTACATTGTTAGTAGATTTATTGAACCTAATTTTAGCGCTACGAATGTTTTTTATTTAGGAATTGTAATCTATTGTCTATTTACATATTTTTTCATTAAGGAAAAAGCAGAATAAGTTTAATAGTAAAAGCCCGCGAAATTAATCGCGAGCTTTTTCACTAGTCTATATTCTGTTGCAAACAAATTTTCGCTATAATTATATCTGCAGAAAGTTTTATGATCGGTGGCTGTTTTTCCTCCTGGAGGCGAGGCCTATGGTCCGACATCAATTGGAAAGGGTTCAGTCTAATGAGCGTATACGAAGCTATCTCGTTGATGCTGTTGTTTGGTACCTTTATGTTAGCTTTGCTGACGTATATCGATCATCACAACAAAAAACAAACAAAAACGCCGCTCAATTCATAACTTTGGCGAGTTTATTGAGTAGGCGCCTGTCAACTTTATAACTTTAGCCACCGCTCTTAAAGCGGGCTGCATGGGAGATCTTATGATCTCCTTTTTCTTTATCTAAATTATAGCATATTTATTAGTAATTTTGATTTTGACTTTTACTTTGCTCTACTTGGAACTGAAATAGTCGCACTGTCAATTATATGACCTTCCATTTCACGCAAAAAGTCGTTTAACCAATAACCTTCTTTTAGATCAAGTTTTGTATCTAATGCATACACGGTTAAGGTGTAATAGTGCGTCTTATCAGGAGGCATCGGACCTGTATAGCCCTCAACTGGGCCAGAATTTTCACTCAAAAACTTGCTAATATTACTATTATTTCCTTGGACAAAATCAAGGCTGCTATTCTTAGAATGACTAATATTAGCTGGAACATCTTGAACCGGAAGATTGGCAGCTAACCAGTGAATCCAAGTAAATCCACAGACTGGAACTGAATCAAAATCTCTAAAATACACAGCTAAAGTTTTTGCCTTATCAGACGCATCAGTAATAAAAATTGGGAAAGATCTACTAGGCTTCCCTTCAATTTTTTGATCTTCATTAGCAAATTTACTGTAGCAATCCGGAATGAATCCATTCATAGTTGGAATTTCTATTTTCATTGACGTATCCCCTAAAACTGAGTTTTTTAATTACTATTATTCTCATGCTACTCATATTTAAGTACAATTATTTCTCAATTGCCAGTAAAAAAGCCAACTATCGTGTAGGTCAGCCTAATATACTATAAATTATTTATACTATCTATTTTTTATTCATATTCATGGAAGCTATCGGTGATTCACGTAAGAATGTAAGTATACTTTGACGAACATCATATGGAGCCAGCCTATCGCTGTATTCAAGTAAAACCCTTACCATTCCAATGATACTATGAACAAATACCTGGATACTAATCATCATTCTCATTTCTTCTTTTTCGTTCATCTTTAACTCATCAATATGCTTCATCTGGCTCATACGCTTCATAATTTCCTCACAACCAGTGTGGAAAATCATATTATAAAAGTGCATATCACCATTATCAGATAGTAAAATCTGAATTTCTTTTTTATTTGCATAACAAAATTCAATAGTATTTTTTGTTGCATTTAAAATATTTTCTAACTGATCCTCGAAAGGAATGTCTAGATCAAGATCACCTAATGAATCACGGTCTTTTTCAACATTTTTTAGATATTCTGCAACAAAGCTATCTTCTGTATCTCTTAGTAAGTCATGTACGTCAGAATAATATTGATAAAACGTTCTAGTACTTACGCCAGCCTTATCAATAATATCTTTTATTTTTAACTCATAAACACTTTTATTTTCTAAACAGCTTAAAAGAGCAGCACTTAAATTATTCTTTGTATTCTGTACCCTAATATCGCTCAAACTAATTCCTCACTTCTCTTTCTTGAATATTTACTGTCTGTAACTTTTTATTTCTTAATTATTAAAAATATTATGTCAAAAGTAAAATAACTTTTTACTTTTAGTATAAAAAGTTTTTCTTTTTCAACTTAGTTAACATTCATTGTTTTTACTTTTTTCAATTTATATACTTTAGTTGCAAAACTAAGAAGAGGACTTGATATGCAATGATTAATCTACATAACAATAGTTATGAAATTAGTAAAAAAGACCAAAAACTACTTAAACAATTTGAAAAACAAGTACTAAGTTCTCAAATCTTATATCCTTTTCATCCGATTAGACATATCAATTGCGAATTTTTTCACTTTATTAAGGGTTCTGGAAAAGATCTATTACTGGATTTCGTTATGCAGCCACAAAAACGTAATTTGATTTTTTCTGAACTACTATTTATTAGCTACAAATACTTAACTAAAGTTAGATACGACATTGACGACTATTTCCTTAGAAAAAATTGGGCTAATCTGATTAATGTTTCATACACCAATGATATTATTACTGATATTTCATCTTTCCTAACTAAGATCGATGAAGCAAATAAGCTTGAATTTAATTAAACACTATAAAAAGCCTATTAAATCTGAAGTGCCATAGAAAAGTTAGCAGAACACAGAGTTAGGGAAGGAAATCGTCTTCTTCAAAGATTCAATCGACACAGTGAATGATATTCTGATAATCAAAGAATCAATACTTTTATATCAATACTAACTAAACTAATCGATTCTCTTTCATAAAAAGTCTAATATGAGTCATGAGGAAATAACGGTTAGCCCGTTAGCTAATTAAGACAGTAGTTAAGATTGGTTATAGAAAAAAGCTCCAACGTAAGTTGGGGCTTTTTTTGCTTGGTGTATTTTACACTAGGTTTGTAAACATATAGTGATTAACACAACTAAAAATAATTAAAATGCTATTCATTGTTTTTATTAATTTCTACCAGTCTAGCATTAGTCTTAAAAAAGCAAAAAAAGGCCCCTAGCTTGTAAACTAATGGTCACTGGCAAACAATTAATGCTTGTAAGAACTATCTTAATTATTCTCCCAGTCAGAAATCACAACTTTTCCAGTCATGTGACCACTTTCCACTAATTTATGAGCCTTGCGTAAATTTGTTGCATTCAAAGGTGTTAATGACTTAGTCATAGTGCATCTAAGTTTACCACTATCTAACATTTGCGCGATTTTGTCTAAAATATCATGCTGAGTAATCATATCATCTGTTTGATAATAGGATTTTGTATACATCCATTCCCATGAAAAGTGTGCTTTCTTTTTAGTTAACAATCTCAAATTAATTGGACGATAGTTTTCAGTAATTGAAACAATGTGTCCTTCAGGCTTAATTAATTCACACATTTCTTTCCAGTGACCATCTAAATCTTTTAATTCCAAAATATAATCAACATACTTGAAACCTAATTTTCTCACTTGTTTTACCAAATCTTCACGGTGATTTACTACATAATCAGCACCATGATCTTGTGTCCATTTGATACTGTCTGGGCGAGATGCAGTAGCAATAACTGTTAGCCCTGCTAAATGTGCTAGTTGAGTTGCAACAGACCCTACTCCTCCAGCACCATTAATAATTAAAATTGTTTTATGTTGATTATTCTCTTGATTCCAGGTTAAATCCATTTGTTCAAATAAGGCTTCGTACGCGGTAAGAGAGGTTAAAGGCATTGCGGCTGCTTCATTATCTTTTAAAGTTTCTGGAGCATGACCAACTATTCTTTCATCAACCAGTTGATACTCACTATCACTACCTGAGCGAATAAATGAACCTGCATAAAATACACGATCACCAGGTTTAAAAAGGCTAACATTAGATCCTACTTCTTCAACTACACCACATGCATCCCAGCCAATTACTTTTGGAGTCTTTAAAACTGAATGTCCTCCTTTTCTTACTCCAATATCTACTGGATTGACTGATACTGCATTTACTTTTACCAGCAAATCATGTCCCTTAGCAGTAGGCTTTTTCATTTCAAAGTCAATCAGGCTTTCAGGATCATCAATTTTCAAATGTTTTTTAAATCCAATTGCTTTCATTTTTATCTCCTTTTCTATTTGCTAATTAATTGTAAGTGGAATATAAATAAAAACAAGAAGTGAATTTTTTCTTACTAAGTAACAAATTCTTCCCTAGCTCGATCCAATATAAAGATTTAAAATGAATTATTATATCGAGGTGAGAGAATGCCACATCATATTTATAATTGTGCCGAAGGTTGTCCTGTTGAAAGCACACTTCAAATTATCTCAGGCAAATGGAAAAGCGTAATTATCTATCATTTAATCAAAGAAAAGAACTGTCGCTTCAATGAATTGCAGAAGTTGATGCCTAATTGTTCAAGACGAATGTTATCACTGCAATTAAAAGAATTAGAAAACGATCAAATTATTGCTAAAACGATCTTTCCAACCGTGCCGCCTAAAACCAGTTATCAATTAACATCATTAGGTAAAACTCTTACTCCATTAATTCTAGAAATGGAAAAATGGGGAAATAAGTATAATCAATTACATGAATAAAAGCCCTTAGTTTTTATACTAAAGGCTTCTTATTTTGGCATACTTTGGCAAACATGATACTTCTTCGAATCAAATATCATCTTCTCCAATTACTGCTATTACAAAGGTTTTACCATGCATCCCTATTTATATTTTTGGCATACAACCTTATCTTTTTTTATTATTTTTGAGCTGGTTTCATTCCTTTAAATGCTTTTAAATCAAGGTTTACCATTCAAATTACATTGTCCGCTTATTCCCATTCAATAGTGGAAGGTGGCTTACTGGTGATATCGTAAACTACGCGATTAATGTGATCACATTCATCAACAATTCTAGTAGAGATCTTGCTCAAAACATCCCATGGAATTTGAGCAAAGTCAGCAGTCATCCCATCAATTGAAGTTACAGCACGGATACCAATAGTGTAATCGTAAGTACGTCCATCCCCCATAACACCAACTGAACGGATACCAGGCAGTACTGTGAAGTATTGCCAAATATATTCTTGCAATCCAGCCTTTTTAACTTCATCACGTAAAACTGCGTCACTTTCACGCACAATCTTAAGTTTATCTTCAGTAACTTCACCCAATACACGAATGCCAAGACCTGGACCTGGAAATGGTTGACGCCATACTAAGTCATGTGGAATACCCAATTTTTCACCAAGAACGCGCACTTCATCCTTGAACAACTTACGTAAAGGCTCAATTAATTCAAAATGCATGTCTTCCGGAAGTCCACCAACGTTATGGTGTGACTTAATTGTTTGAGCAGTATTAGTCCCTGACTCAATAACATCAGTATATAAAGTACCTTGAGCTAAAAAATCAACATCTTTTAACTTCTTTGCCTCTTCATTGAAGACTTCAATAAATTCTTTACCGATAATCTTACGCTTTTGTTCAGGATCAGTTACTCCCTTGAGCTTATTCAAGAAACGTTCTTGGGCATTAACACGAATGATATTAACGCCAAGATCCTTATTCAAAGCCTTCATTACTTGATCGCCTTCGTCTTTACGAAGCATACCATGATCAACAAAAATAGCAGTTAATTGATCTCCAATTGCTTTGTGCAAAAGTGTTGCTGTAACACTTGAATCAACACCACCTGAAAGACCCAAGATAACTTTCTTATCGCCGACTTTTTCACGAATTTCGTCAACTTGCATGTCAATGAAATCATCCATAGTCCAGTTAGCTTTTGCGCCACAAACATTAAATGCAAAATTCTTCAAAATATCTAAACCATATTCTGAATTACGAACTTCGGCATGGAACTGAATTCCATAGAATTTCTTTTCATCGTTAGCAATTGCAGAAATTGGACAGTTCTTACTTTTAGCAGTTACAGTAAAGCCTTCTGGAGCCTTAGTTACTAAGTCACCGTGACTCATCCAAACGTATTGCTCTCTTGGTAAGCCGCTGAATAATACTGCATTAGGATCAGTTACTTCAATATCAGCACGGCCGTATTCTGAATTATCAGCCTTTTCAACCTTACCACCCAAGTCGTAACTCATTAGCTGCATTCCGTAACAAATACCTAAAATTGGAATACCAAGCTTAAAGATTTCAGGATCAACCTTTAACGCACCTTCGTCGTAAACACTGTTTGGACCACCTGAAAAGATGATTCCCTTAGGTGCCATTTTCTTAATCTTGTCAATGCTCAAGTCATGAGGCAAAAGTTCTGAATAAATACCAAAATCACGGATTCGACGAGTAATCAATTGGTTATATTGACTACCAAAATCAAGCACGATAATCTTGTCAAAATCATTTAGATTAGTCTTAGCCACAATTTTCTCCTTCTAAAAACAATTCATCCCTATTTACTAGAAACTTTACTAAGAAAAATTCAATTGGTCAATCATTAATTTTTCTTAGTAACTTCACAAGCAGCAAAATAGCACTTTGATAATTTGTTATATAAAATTAAAATAAAACTATACTATTCAGCTTTTATATACAAAAGAGGGTGATACTTATGTCTCAAAAAAACTACTTATCTCAATCTTCGGTTCAAGATTTCTTATCCGCTAGAAAACGCAGTTCTACGTTAATTGCTATTGGCGTCATGTTATGTATTTTCTCGCCAATTACTTTATTAATCTTAATCAGTCTAACAAGATTAGATATCTTAACTTCATCGATTAATTTTGCGACAGGAATTGGCGTAATTGTTTTAATACTTCTAGTTGCAGCAGCTGTGGCTCTCTTTATTGCGGGAAATCATTGGCTAAAAGTTCACGAAAATTTCGAGTATGAAGAATGTAATCTTTCTAAAGAAACAAAAGAGCAAGTTCTTAAGTCAAGTAAAGAATATGAAAATCAGCACCTAGTTCTAAAAATTATTGGCATTACTTTCTGTATTTTATCTGCCATTCCACTTATGACGGGATCTTTATTTATTGGGTCTCTTTCAAATAGCCGAATCGATGACCTAATGACTGGTCTTTCAACTGCTACGATTTTTCTTGTAGGAATTGGTGTCTTTTTCTTAGTCAAAACTAATATTGTTCGTGATAGTTTTAATATTATTTTGCAAATAGAAGACTATACTACTGAGAAAAAAGCCAATAAAAAAATAATTGAAAAATATGCCACTATTTTTTGGATGACTATTTCTTTTATCTATCTTACTTATAGTTTCATTAGCAAAAATTGGAGTCAAAGCTGGATTATTTGGCCACTTGCTGGAATTACATATGGAATTCTTGAAGCAATTCTTTCTTTAAAAAAGAAAAAAGCAGTTTCAGAATGATTTATCCATAAAAAGGCACTTGTGTTCGGAAAATGATTCTGCTACACTCTAAATATCAAAATATCTATATATCGTCGTAATAAGGTCGACAGTTTCTACCCGGAACCAATTAATTCTGGACTATAGGTAATCGATGTCATAAGTAGCACTGCAATAGACTTCTTTTACCCTAATTCACGGGTAGAAGAAGTCTTTTTTATGCAGGAGGAAAAAATTGAAATTACTTGAGGAACGGATTCGCAAAGATGGTGAAGTACTAGACGGTGACGTCTTAAAAATTAATTCTTTTCTTAATCATCAAGTCGATCCGGAACTTATGATGCAAGTAGGAGCAGAATTCAAACGTTTATTTGAAAGCGAAAAAATCACTAAAGTTCTTACCTGCGAAGCTTCAGGAATTGCACCTGGTATTATGGCAGCTTATCAATTAGGCGTTCCAATGGTTTTTGCAAGAAAGAAAAAGCCATCTACTCTCAATGATGCAGTTTACTGGGCTGACGTATTTTCTTATACCAAAAAGGTTAACAATAAAATTTGTGTTGAAAAGAAATTTTTAAGTAGTGATGACCATTTATTAATTATCGACGATTTCTTAGCACATGGTGAGGCTGTTAAGGGAATGCTTAATATTGCCAAACAAGCAGATGCATCTGTAGCAGGCGTCGGCGTGGTGGTAGCCAAAGAGTTCCAAGGTGGTAGCGACTGGGTTAAAGAACATGGTTATCGCCTTGAAGCTTTAGCTAGAATTGCTAACTTTGAAAATAATCAAGTACATTTTGTAGGAGAAAAATAAATGAAGCATATGCAAGTTAACCACAAAAAAGCAGCTTTATTAGGATTGCAGCATTTATTGGCGATGTATTCCGGAGCTATCGCTGTTCCTCTTTTAATTGGTACAGCATTAAAATTTAACTCCACACAAATGACTTACCTAGTTTCAATTGATATTTTTATGTGTGGTTTAGCCACTGCACTTCAACTCTTGCGTAATCGTTACTTTGGAATTGGCTTGCCAGTTGTCTTAGGATGTGCAATTCAAGCAGTCGCTCCACTTCAAATGATTGGTAAAAAATTTACTATCGGTACAATGTACGGTGCTATTATTGTAGCAGGTATTTTCGTATTTTTAGTTGCTGGTTATTTTTCAAAAATAAAGAAACTCTTTCCACCCGTTGTAACAGGAAGTTTAATCACAGTTATTGGTCTTTCCTTAATTCCAGTTTCTATTCAAAATCTCGGTGGAGGAAATTCTGCTGCTAAGAGCTTTGGTGATCCTAAAAATCTTTTAACTGGTTTTATAACTGTAGCAATTATTTTGGCATTACAGGTTTGGGGTAAGGGATTCATCAAATCAATTGCCGTTTTAGTTGGATTAATTGCAGGAACCTTAATTGCAAGTACGCTTGGGATGGTATCGCTAACCCCAGTTGCACAAGCTTCTTGGTTTCACTTACCACAACCATTTTATTTCGGTATGCCACAATTTGAGTGGTCATCTAGCCTAACCATGATTATCATTGCACTAGTTTCAATGGTTGAATCAACCGGTGTCTTCTTTGCTATCGGTGACTTGCTACACAAAGATATTTCAAGTGATGATCTTAAGAAAGGATACCGTGCTGAGGGTTTAGCTCAAATTCTCGGTGGTATCTTCAACACTTTCCCATATACTACTTTTTCTCAAAATGTTGGTTTGCTTGAATTATCAGGCATCACTACTAAACGACCTATTTACTGGGCATCTGGATTCTTAATGTTAATGGGTTTATTACCAAAATTTGGTGCTTTAGTAACTATTATTCCTGATTCTGTCTTGGGCGGTGCAATGCTAGTAATGTTCACTATGATCGCCGTCCAAGGAATGCGGATGCTCAAGCGAGTTGATTTCGATGATACTCGCAACATCTTAATCGTAGCTATTTCTATTGGTTTAGGATTAGGTGTTACCGTTTATCCGCAAGTTTTCCAATCTTTACCTGAAACTATTCAGTTATTCCTTGGAAATGGTATTGTTGTAGCTAGCTTAAGTGCTACTATCCTCAACCTCCTATTTAAAGGAAAATCTGGCTTAGAAGAGCAGCCTATCCCTGCTGCACCAGAAAAAATTGAGGTACAACACTAATTAAAATTTTTTCTTAAAACCACATAAAAAGGACTTGGAATTTTCCAAGTCCTTTTTACTTTATTCAAAAACTTTAAACATCAATTACAGATACTTCTGCACCTAATTGACGCAACTTTTGTTCAATTCTATCATAGCCACGCAAAATATTACCTGCATTTGAAATGATAGTCTCGCCATCAGCCATTAAACCAGCAAGCATTAAACATGCTCCTGCTCTGATTTCACCAGCACTGACGTGTGCTCCATGTAAATGATGAGTTGGATGAACTAAGATGATGTTATCTTCAACATGAATATTGGCACCCATCTTTTGAAGTTCAGGAATATGTCCTACTCGCTTAGGATAGATCTGATCAATTACTACACCTTCACCAGTCTTAGCTGTTAAAAGAAGCGGAGTAAGTGGTTGCTGCAAGTCAGTTGCAAAACCTGGATAGACGTCAGTTCTAACCTGAACCATCTTTAAGTCACCTGCTGGATACACATACAGTGAATCTTCATCAGAGTCAATTACTACACCCATTTCCTCTACTTTTGCCAAGTACGAATCAAGGTGTTCTTCAATGATATTGTGAATTCTAATTCCATCACCAATACATGCAGCTAAAGCCACGTAGGTTCCAGCTTCAATTCGATCAGGGATAATAGTGTGCGGAGTTTGAGCATTTAACTCCTCAACCCCCTCGATTCGAATTACATCAGTACCAGCACCACGAATAACGGCTCCCATATTATTTAAAAATGTCGCTAAATCAATAATTTCAGGCTCTTTAGCTGCATTTTCAATAATAGTTTGTCCCTTAGCCATCACGCTAGCCATAATTATGTTCATTGTTGCGCCGACAGACGGCATCTTTAAATGAATTTTTGCACCACGAAGCCCAGTCTTAGGAGCTGTGATAATAATTTGATCGTTCTCATTTTCAACAGTTGCGCCTAACGCTTCAAAACCCTTAATGTGTTGATCAATAGGACGAGGGCCAATATCATCGCCACCTGGAAAGCCCACTACAGCTTTACCAAAACGACCTAATAATGCACCCATAAAGTAATAAGAAGCTCTCAAGCTCTTAATCTTTCCTGCTGGAAGGGGACTACGCTTAATGTCATCTGGATTTATTTGTAAAGTAGTCTCATGAAAATCACACTTTACATCCATTTCACTAAGTAGATCCATCAAATTATCTACATCAGCAATCCGCGGAACCCCTTCTAGGGTAACAGGAGTCCGCGAAAGTATTGACGCTGGAATCAGTGCTACAGTGGAATTCTTCGCACCGCCAATCCATACGTCGCCCTTCAGGGGCTTTCCACCATGAATAATCATCTGTTTCATTGGGGAAACAATCCTTTTCTCTATTTGTAATACCCAAATGTATCACAAAATATATTAAATGAAAAACGTAAAAAAAACAAGAGAACCCGTATATTATGGCCCTCTTGTTACCGAAATTTAATTTTTGAAAAGCCTAATTAAAATGTTGTGCTGGAAGACCACTAGCTGCACCAATAAATGCCTTGAATAAACCTTCTGGTCTTTGTGGACGACTCAAAAATTCTGGGTGGTATTGAGCAGCAATAAAGAATTTCTTATCTGGGATTTCTATGATTTCTACTAGGTGGTTATCAGGTGAAACTCCACTAAATACCATACCAGCCTTTTCAAATGCATCACGATAGTCATTGTTGAATTCGTAACGGTGACGGTGTCTTTCTTGAATAACATCTTGATCATCGTAAGCAGCACGAGTCTTAGTACCCTTCTTTAATGTAGCTGGATACAAACCTAAACGAAGAGTTCCACCAATATTTTCTTCATCACGCTTATCAGCCATGATATCAATAATATTATCCCTAGTTTCTGGATCAGCTTCTGCACTATTTGCATCTTTTAATCCAAGTACATTTCTAGCAAATTCAACACTTGCCATTTGCATTCCCAAACAAATACCTAAGAATGGAATATCATGTTCACGAGCGTATTTAATTGAAGTAATCATTCCTTCAAGTCCACGTGTACCAAAACCACCAGGTACAATTAAACCATCTGAATCCTTCATAATGTCTGCAATGTTATCTTCAGTAATGTCTTCTGCTTGGACCTTATTAACTTTAATCTTGGTATCGTATAAGTAACCTGCGTGTTGCAAAGCATCAGTAACTGAAATATATGCATCTTCAAGTTCTACATACTTACCTACTAAAGTAATTGTAGTCTCATGCTTTAAGTTCTTTGCACGTTCATCAAGTTTCTTCCAAGCTTCCATATCTGCTTCTGGTTTTGGACTTTCTAAATGTAAGAAATCACAAACCTTTTGATCCATCCCTTGATCTTGGAAAGCAAGTGGTAAGTCAAAGAGTGAAGGAGCATCAATAGATTCAATAATTCTATCTACTGGGACATCAGTAAAAGTAGAAATTTTATTTTTTAGTTCTTGAGGTACTGGCTTTTCAGCTCTTAAAACAAGCATGTTAGGCTGAATACCAATACTCCTTAATTCAGCAACAGAGTGTTGAGTTGGTTTGGTCTTCATTTCGTGAGCTGCGTGAAGGTATGGTACTAAAGTACAGTGAATATACATTACATTTTCTTCACCAACTTCACGACGCATTTGACGAATGGCTTCCATAAATGGAGTTGATTCAATATCACCTACTGTACCACCAATTTCAGAAATAATTACATCTGAATCAGTAGTTAAGGCAGCACGCATAATCTTTTTCTTAATCATGTCAGTGATATGTGGAATCACTTGAACAGTTGCACCATGATAGTCACCACGACGTTCTTTATCAAGTACTTCTTGGTAAATTTTACCTGTAGTCACGTTAGAATACTTACTTGTTCTAACGTCAACAATTCTTTCGTAGTGTCCCAAATCAAGATCGGCTTCAGTACCATCATCAGTAACGTAAACTTCACCGTGTTGATATGGGTTCATTGTACCTGGATCAATGTTAATGTAAGGATCAAATTTTTGCATCGTAACCTTTAGACCACGATTCTTAAGTAAACGTCCTAAGCTTGAAGCTGAGATACCCTTACCTAATGATGAAACAACTCCACCAGTTACAAAAATATACTTTGTCATGCCGTGCTTCCTCTCTTTTCTTTTATTCTTCGTTAAAATCAAAAAAAGCTCCCAAATTCATGGGAGCTTAAATGCACATAGAGTGCCCATACAAAATACTAAAGGGAAATTCTCTTTCCGTCAAGTACTTTAATCATCATCGTCATCGAGATCATCTTGATGAAGTTCAGATAGTTGTCCTTCGATACCATCATCTAGTTCATTGTCATCAGCATCATCAAGATCATCATCTGAATAATCATCTTCATTATTATCGTCATCATCAACGTCCAAATCTTCATCTTCTGGATCATCTGAATCGTAGTCAATAATGTCATCATCGTCAGAATCACCAATAAATGCGTTAACTTTCTTGTGGTGCTTCTTACGTGGAACATCATCTTCATCTTCTGGATGGTTTACTTCTTCATCAACAGATTCATATGGGAACCAAGAACGCAATGCCCAAACATTATCACCCATTGAAATGAATTCACCATCAGTGTTCATATCAGTGTAAAATTGTGGCAAACGCTCACGAATTTCTTCGTCACTCTTACCCAGAAAATTCTGGACGGCGTTAACGATATCAGCAAAGGCCATTCGCTTGCCGCTATCTTGTAAAATTGCACGAGCAACTTCGATCATTGACAATTCGTCTTTATTTTGGCCTTTAAAATCATCTAACCCCACAGTGGCACGTCCTTTCACGTAATCAATTTATCTAAATTTGCTAAAGATCTATTATTTCAATCTTTATTGCATAGTTACCTACTAAGTATAGACCAGAAAAGAGATCATATTCAACTTTTAGTTGCATCTTTCCTGGAGAAATTTTTGAAAAATCTAATTTATTGGTCAAAGATACTAAATTCATCTGTTTACCAGCAGCCATAATTTTACATTTTTTCTTCTCTCCTGGCTCAAATTTCATTAGTGTATGATCGCCCTTGATGTCTCCGCGCTGCATTACTAACTCATTTTGTTTAACTAATAATTTTACTTCGACATCGCCTTCTTTATTTTTTTCATTATATTTTATACGCCAGCCACCAGCAATTTTTTCAATTGTTCCTAAGCCGTCACGTTCAAAAATTGCTGAATCATCTTCTTGATGAATTTCACTAGTAATTTTTATCTCAACTTCTTTATTCATCTTTTTCACCTTCATCCTTACTAAGATGGCCTTACAGTAGCATTATTGTTATAATCAAGTTAATTAAAAGTTAACAGATTATTTTATTATCCGAGAAAATAGTATAAGAAAAATGGAAAAATTTCAAAGCAAAAAGCTGGATCATGAAAAAGTATTGCGTGATCCTGTCCACAACTATATTCATGTAAAAGATAAAGTCATTTTAGATATCATTAATTCAAAAGAATTTCAGCGTTTACGCCGAATTAAACAGTTAGGGCCCGCTTCCTATGTTTTTCAAGGTGCAACTCATACTCGCTTTGAGCATAATCTAGGGGTATATGAATTAACACGCCGAATTTGCGATATTTTTGAAGAAAAATATGCAAGTAAAGAACCTGGAGACGGCTTGTGGGATCCTAATGAACGACTTTTAGCCGAATGTGCAGCCTTACTACATGATATTGGCCATGGTCCATACTCTCATACTTTTGAACACCTCTTCGGTACTAACCATGAAAAGATGGGGCAACAAATCATTACCGATAAGAATACTGAAGTTAATCAAGCTTTAAGACAGATCAGCCCTAACTTTCCAGAATTAGTAGCTAGTGTAATTGCAAAAACCTACTCTAATCCACAAGTGGTGAAATTAATTTCTAGTCAGGCAGATGCCGATAGAATGGATTACTTACTTCGTGACGCCTACTTTACTGGTGTAACCTATGGTAGTTTTGATTTGACTAGAATTTTAGAAGTAATACGCCCTTACCGCGATGGAATTTGCTTTACAGATAAGGGAATTCATGCCGTCGAAGACTATATTATTAGTCGCTACCAAATGTACCAACAAGTTTACTTTCACCGCGTTAATCGTTCAATGGAAGTTATCTTGCACCACTTACTTGAAAGAGCTCAGATCATATATGAAGAAGGTAAACTCCAAGTCACTCCTCAACTTGAAGCCTTTCTTAAAGGAAACTGGACACTTGACGATTATCTAAATTTGGACGATGGAGTTATGGAAACTAACTTTTTATTATGGACTAATTCTGGTGATCAAATTCTATCAGATCTTTCAAGGCGCTATTTATACCGTCATCCGCTTGAAAGCGTCAAAATTAACGAAGATACTAAGAGCTTACTACCAAAATTAAAGAATTTAATTAAACAAGCAGGTTTTGATCCTAACTACTACACTGCTACTAATTCTGCATTTGATGAGCCATATGATGCTTACAAGCCCACTGGTAAAAATGCTCATAGCCCTATCGAAATTATGCAGGCTGATGGTAGTTTAGTCGAACTATCCGAGTTAAGTCCTTTAGTTAAATCCTTAAATGGTACTCTTCAAGGAGATGAACGTTTCTTCTTTCCTAAAGTAATGGTTAAAGAAACTGATGAGCCACAAATCTTTGATCCTATTTATCAAGAATTTCAGAAGTATATTAGAAACAATACATTGCGCTACTTAAGACGTCCAAATAAAAAGAAATAACTATAAAAAAGTACATTGACTGTAAAAATCAATGTACTTTTTTATTTATGCCTTGACCGCAAAAGCCTCGTATGGTTTCAGAATAATATTCTTTAGACTACGTTGCTTTTCATAATTGCTAATCAAAACTTCTTTAAAATTATTATCTAAGTTAAATTTTTGTTTTTCACCAGATAGATTAGCAACAATAAGCCACTTTTCACTTCCTAATTTACGCCAAAATGCTAAAACACTATCACTAGTATTTTCAACCAGCTCAAAATCTCCATCAACCACAACAGAATTTTCATGTCTAAGCTTAATTAATTTTTGATAAGTATAGAAAATTGAATCAGGATCTGCTAACGCTGCTTCCACGTTAATCTTTTGATAGTTTGGATTAACTTTTAGCCAAGGTTTCCCGCTAGTAAATCCAGCATTAGCCTTATCTGACCACTGCATTGGCCGTCTTGCATTATCACGGCCTTTAACATTAATTGACTTAATTAGGTCATCTTTCTTATAACCTCGAGCCAGTCTTTCATGATACATATTAATACTTTCAATATCTTCGACCTCATCAATAGATTTAACAGGATAATTAGTCATCCCAATTTCTTCGCCATTATAGATATAAGGCGTTCCATGCATTAGGTGTAAAATTATTGCAAACATCTTGGCGCTTTGAACACGATACTCTCGGTCATTTCCCCAACGAGAAATTACACGAGGAATGTCGTGATTTTCCCAGAAAAGACTATTCCAAGCATGATTAAAATCAATTTCTGTCTGCCACTTAATTAAAACCTTTTTCAATTCTCCTAAATCAAGAGGTCTTAAATCCCACTTTTCTTTTCCTGGCTCTTGATCTAAACCCTGATTTTCAAACTGAAAGACCATCGATAACTCATGGCGTGCAGGATCAGAATATTCTTCGGCAATTTTTGGCGTTGCATTCCATGTCTCTCCTACTGTCATTAAATTCTTCCCAGCAAAAGTGTTTTCATTCATTTCTTTCAAATATGGATGAAGCATTGGTCCGTTTTCACGAATTTTTTGATCTGGATCTTTGCCGATTAGTTCAATGACATCCATTCTAAATCCGCCAATACCTTTAGCAATCCAGTAATTCATCATGTCATAGATCTTATTTCTTAATTCTGGATTCTTCCAGTTTAAGTCTGGTTGTTGATCCGCAAAAAAGTGCAAATAATACTGCCCAGTCTTTTCGTCAAATTTCCAAGCTGAACCTGAAAAAGCAGACTTTAAATCATTCGGTTCATGACCATCTACAGGATCGCGCCAAATATAAAAGTCACGGTAGGGATTATCTTTACTCTTTTTTGCTTCTACAAACCAGGGATGTTGATCCGATGTATGATTTACGACAAGGTCCATAATTATACGTATATGGTGTTTTTTAGCTTCTTTAATCAGATTATCCATATCCTCCATCGTTCCGTATTGTGGGTTTATTTTTTGATAATCTGAAATATCATAGCCATTGTCTACTCCAGGAGATAAGTAAACTGGAGATAGCCAAATTGCATCAATTCCTAATTTTTCTAAATATCCAAGTCTGGAAATAATTCCAGGAATATCTCCGATTCCATCCCCATTACTATCTTGAAATGACTTAGGATAAACCTGATAAACAACTGCTTTTTTCCACCATGGTGTCATAATTTTTCTCCTTCAAATAAAAAGTGTCCTGCACTTTGCAGAACACCTTTTTCACATAAACTTTAATTTGATTAACCCTTATCAGCACCTGCTGTAATTCCGTTAACATAGAACTTCTGCATTACAATGAACAAGATTGTAATTGGGATAGCGATTACCACACACCCGGCAATGAATTGAGTAAAGAATTGAGCCATCATACCTTTTGATGAGTGGACCATATTGTACAAACCATAGGCAACTGTGTAGGTCTTCGGATTTCCTGAGGTAGAGAGGATAATACCTGAGAAAATGAAGTCTACCCATGGAGCCATAAATGAGGTAAGTGCAGTATAAACAATCATTGGCTTGGAAAGTGGCAATCCAATATGAATGAAGACTTGCCATTTAGTTGCACCATCAATTTCAGCAGCTTCATCAATCGCACGTGGCATTGTGTCAAAGAATCCTTTAGCAATGTAGAAACCAAGTCCTGCACCACCAACATAAACTAAGATCAAACCACCGAGGTTTAACATGTTCAAGGCTTTCAAGATGTAGTACAAAGCAATCATCGACATGAAGCCTGGGAACATTCCTAATACTAAAGCAATTTGCAAGAATGGCTTACGGAAGCGGAAACGTAATCTTGATAATACGTAAGCAACCGCAATCGTAACAAAAGTTGATAATGTTGCTGAAATAACAGCTACAAATAATGTGTTTAATACCCAGTTAACAAATGGATATTGTGAGTTAGTAAAGATACCAATATAATTTTGCCAAGTAAACTTATCTGGCCAAATTGTAGATACGAATCCTGTATTGTTGTATGAAAAACTAGCTAGAATAATCCAGATAATTGGGAAGATCCATAAAACGGCCAAGATGGCTAATAGAACATATCTAAAGATTAATGCAATCTTTCTTTGATTATGATAAGACTTCATTTTTAGCCCTCCTTGTACGCATTAGTATGACGATATGCAATTAGTGAGAATGTTGCACTAATGATAAAGATCAAGATACCCAAGACAGCTGATGCATTGTAGCGTTGCTCTTGACCAAATGTTAAGTTATAGAGCCAAGTTACTAACAAGTCAGTAGAACCAGCGCCGTTGTAGTTATTGTTCATTGGCGCACCACCAGTTAACAAGTAGATAACATTGAAGTTGTTGATGTTACCAATAAATTGTTGAATCAAAGCTGGAGACATTACAAAGAGAATTTGTGGAAATGTAATGTGGTTAAAAATTTGTACTGGACTTGCACCGTCAATACGTGCAGCTTCAATTTGGTCTTGTGGTAAGTTTTGAATAATAGCGGTTGAAGTTAACATTGAAACTGGGATACCGATCCACATGTTAACCACAATAACTGTAATTCTTGCGACAAGTGGACTAGCCTGATTATCAATGAAGTGAATTGGGTGGCTAATCCATCCCCAGTTCATAAGTAATGTGTTCAATGGACCTTGGTAGTCAAGGAATTGTGCCATCATTAATAGAGAAACGAACTGTGGTACAGCATAAACAATTACAAAGATTGTTCTCCACAAGTTTTTGTGCTTGATTCCTTTCGATTCAATCAAAAGTGCAAGCAAAACTCCAAAGAAGAAAGTAGTAGCTGTAGCTGCCACTGCCCAAATCAAAGTCCAACCTAAAACTGGGAAGAAAGTACCAGCTAAGTCTCCACTTAACACGTTTCCAAAAGCTTGAAATCCTGTCCATGAGAAACCAATCGAGTGTTGACGATCATAGTTAGTGAAAGCCATCGAAATCATAAAGACAGTTGGCAAAACAGTAAATAAAATAATTAAAACAATTGGAATTGTCATCAAGGTTGCATGTAATCTTTGGTCAAACAAAGATGCAATCTCTTCACGGTTAGTTGGAATATGTTCATGTCTCTTTTCTAATAAGAAAGTATGCTTATTAGATTTTAGATTAATGATGTATAGGTAAATAAATCCAGCAACGATAAACAAAGCTAAAATACCAAATAATAAGATTAAAACTGAATTATCTGGTTGCTGAGTAACATATACTCCTTGAGCTTTATCGAATACAACTCGTTTTGTCTTTATTGCACCTAAATTACTTAAACCAGCAATTGAATGAATTCCACTTAAGAAGAACCAAATCAAAAATACGATTTCAGTAAATAAAAGTGAAAATCCTTTTAGCCATTGTCGATGCTTAATAGCATTTAAGCCCATGATGAAGAATGTTAATTTTGTTGCGGTATCTCCATCTTTCCATGTTTCCTTTAAGGTAACCGCAGGCGTAGCATGTTTTTTCTTAAACATAATTAATCAAACCTTTGCTTATGTGATTTATCAAGATTATTCTTTCTTAGAAATACTCTTTTGTAATTTAGCAAGCTTAGTCTTGTATTGTGATGGCTTAATCTTGCCGTCATATGCACCACTGATTAATGGAGCTGAGTCATTCCAGAAAATTGACATTTGTGGCAATTTTGGTTGAAGAACTGAGTAGCCTGGTTGTGCCATTTGAATTACGGCCTTAGCAACTGGGTCGTTCTTAACTTCTGCAGTATTTTGAGCTGCCTTGTTTACAGGAATTTCACCAGCATTCTTGTGAACAATTAATTGGTTTTCCTTGTTTGATAAGTATTTAGCCAAAATTGCGGCATTCTTAGCGTTAGAAGTATGTGAGTTAACTGCAAAACATTCAATACCTAAGAAAGCTTCCATTTGAGCAGTCTTACCACCAACTTCAATAGTTGGATATGGAGCAACACCTAAGTTCTTGCCTAAAATCTTCTTAATGTTTGCGGCATTCCATGGACCATCTAAGATAGCATTAGCGTTACCCTTCTTTAATTGGTTAAGCGCATTAGAAGTTTGCATAACACCTTTGTTGTTCTTTTGTTCTGCGTACCACTTCATTGCGTTTACACCATTTTGTGAGTCCATGGTTGAACCCTTAACGTCTTCTCCGCTGTCACCAAATAACTTAGTGCCTGCTGAGAACATTACTGGCCACATTACATAAGCATTAGTAAAGTCAGTTGCAACTACACCTTTAGAAGTCATGGTCTTCCAGGATTTAACATCTTCTGGTGAAAGCTTAGATTTGTCGTAGTAAACAGTTTGAGCTTGTTCTGCGTATGGATATGCATAAAGCTTGCCTTTCCATTCAACACCTTTGTAAGCTTCTGGAACTGAGTTCTTCTTAATTTCTTTAGTGTCAGATGGTGAAAGTGGGTTGATGTAACCTGAATCTGCCATTTGACCTAATTGGTCATTTGGGACACCAAATACATCGGCAGCCTTTGAAGGGTCCTTACCAACGTCAGTCTTAGCATTAGCAGAACCATTAGGGTTTTGAGTAACCTTAACTTTAATGTTAGGGTGTTCCTTTTCAAAATCCTTTACAACACCCTTGTACCAACTAACACGAGCTGTATCAACCCAAAGAGTTAATTGTTTATCTGAGTTCTTTGATTCGTTTGAGTTAGAGCTCTTTCCACAAGCAGTTAATGAGATAGCTGATAGAGCTACGACACTACCTAAAGCTAATTTTTTCCATAACTTCATGATATTTCCTCCTAGCCATGACTGGCTAAATACATTATTACAACCGTGAACCAAATTTCACACTCGTTGTAAGCTTAATTAAATATTTGCAGAAGCGTCCTCTCCTGCAAGTTAACGAATTGCATTCGTTGTATCCTTATCAAAGAAGTGAGCCTTGTTTACATCAAATCCCATTTCTACCTTGTCGCCTGGAGTATGGTAGTCACGAGCATTTACAATGGCTACAAATTCAGTACCATCAACTTTTTGATAAAGTTGAATAGTTGAACCAAGCAATTCTGAAACAACAACTGTTGATTTAACTGTTTGGTTAGGCCAAGTTTCAAGGAAGGCTTCCTCTGAGTGGATATCTTCAGGACGAATACCAAATACTAAGTCCTTATCTTCATATCCCTTTTCCTTAAGCATCTTTGCCTTACCTTCAGGAATTTCGATGTCTAAACCTTTGCCGTCGCTAATTCGATTTCCCTTAAAGTGAACATTAAAGAAGTTCATTTGAGGAGAACCAATAAAACCAGCAACAAACATATTTACAGGCTTGTTATAAACTTCTAGTGGCGTACCAATTTGTTGAACTTGACCAACAGACATAACAACTACTCGATCAGCTAAAGTCATGGCTTCAGTTTGATCGTGAGTAACATAAATTGTAGTAGTACCTAAATTTTGGTGTAATTTAGCAATTTCGGCACGCATTGTGACACGTAACTTTGCATCCAGGTTTGATAATGGTTCGTCCATCAAGAAGATTGGTGCATCACGCACAATTGCACGTCCTAAGGCAACACGCTGTCTTTGACCACCAGATAATTCAGATGGCTTTTTATCAAGGTATTCAGACAAACCTAAGATATCAGCGGCATGTTTAACCCGTTTATCGATTTCATCCTTCTTATAGTGACGAAGTTTCAAACCAAAGGCCATGTTGTCATAAATAGACATATGAGGGTATAAAGCATAGTTCTGGAATACCATGGCGATGTTTCTATCTTTAGGTGCCACATCGTTCATTACTTTATGGTCAATTTCTAAAGTACCCTTAGAAATATCTTCCAGACCAGCAACCATTCTTAAAGTAGTTGACTTACCACAACCAGATGGCCCAACAAAAACGATAAATTCCTTGTCTTTGATATGTAAATCAAAGTCATTTACTGAATATTTATCATTTCCTTCGTACTTTTTATAGATATGGTTTAAATCTACTTCAACCATTCTCTTTCCCTACTTCCCTCTTATTTTTTATTAAAAACTGATTCAATTTCTGAAAGTTTTAATTCTTTAGTAGTTGGAACAATATAATCAGCCTCTTTTAAGACTTCTTTATCTCCGATCCCTACTGCAAATTGCCCAGCACTCTTGATTGATTGGACTCCTGCTTGAGCATCTTCAAAGCTAATTACTTCATCCGCATTTAATCCAATCAACTTTTGTGCCTTTTCATAAATTTCTGGATCTGGCTTTCCACGATGAAGAGTCGCTGGATCAACAATGCCATCAAATTCATCCATAATTCCTAATTTAGTTAAAATCTTAGGTGCATTTTTTGAGGCAGAAGCAATAACCATTTTTAAGTTTTGTTTCTTTGCATCACTAAGCAACTGAGGAATACCTGGCAAAATATCTGCTGGCGTCATTTTTTCTACTTGTTCAACAAATTTAGTATTTTTTTCTGCTGCAAATTTTTCTTTTTCAGCTTCAGAATATTTATCCTCTTGACCGCCATATTTCAAAATTAGATTTAATGAATCCATTCTTGAAATACCCCTTAAGCTGTCAAGTTGTTCATCCGTTAAGCTAATTCCTAATTCATTGGCCAAATTATTCCAAGCAGTTAAGTGATAAACAGCTGAGTTAGTTAAAACACCATCTAAGTCAAAAATTAAGCCTTTAAGCATTCAGTTTCACCTTCTTTAAGCATGACTTTCTGATCGTTAACTAGAATTTCAAGATCTTTACCCTTGAGTAATGAAATCTTGGTTTCTTGATGATCTACATAAACTTCAATCAACCGACCACGGTAGTTAATTTTGAAACTATAGTGATTCCAATTATCTGGAATAAAAGTCTTAAATTTCAATTGATCGTGATCATAACGCATTCCTGCAAATCCTTGAACAATTGCAAGCCATGAACCACTCATTGATGTGATATGCAAACCATCAACTGTATCGTTGTTGTAATTATCTAAATCAAGTCGTGCAGTTCTTTCATAAAGCTCAACAGCCTTATCTTTCTTTCCCAATTCAGCAGCTAAAACTGAGTGAATTGAAGGAGATAATGAACTTTCGTGAACAGTTAAAGGTTCGTAGAAATCAAAATTCTTTTCTTTTTGTTCCTTAGTGTAATTTTCTGGGAAGAAATAAATTCCTTGCAATACATCAGCTTGCTTAATAAATGGTGATCTTAAAATCTTATCCCATGACCAGTGTTGATTAATTGGTCTTTGATCTTCGATTTCACTTACTGGACGAATCTCTTTATCAAGGAAATCATCTTGTTGTAAGAAAATACCTAAATCTTTATCTTCTGGAAGGTAAATCTTATCAACAATGTCTTGCCACTTCTCTTTTTCTTCTTCAGTGACATGAACTCTTTCTTGCGCTTGCTTAGTTGCAAGAGGCAAACGCTCTAAAGTATATTTCAAAAGCCATCTTGCCATGGTACTAGTGAACCAGTTATTGTTAACATTATTTTCATATTCATTCGGTCCGGTCACACCATGCATTACATATTTATTACGCCATTTAGACCAATGAACTCTAGCTGCCCAGAATCTTGCAGTTCCAACTAAGACATCCATGCCTTCGTTTTTAACATAGCTATCATCGCCTGTATATTCGGTATACATTGCAATTGCATGTGGAATATCAGCATTTCTGTGAATTTCTTCAAAAGTGATTTCCCATTCGTTGTGACATTCAATACCATTGAAAGTAACCATTGGGAACAATGCGCCTGGAAGGCCTTGCTCCTTAGCATTGTGATAAGCTCCTGGCAATTGATTATGACGATATTGAAGCAATGCCTTAGTTACGCTTGGCTTAGTAATCGCTAAATACATCGGAACGATAAATGCTTCTGTGTCCCAGTAAGTAGCACCTCCGTATTTTTCACCGGTAAAGCCTTTTGGACCGACATTTAATCTTTCATCTTCGCCGTAATAGGTCATAAACAATTGAATGATATTAAAGCGAATACCTTGCTGAGCAGCTGCGTCACCGTCAATTTCAACATCACTTGTTTCCCAGCGCGTTTTCCAAGTAGCCGTGTGATCAGCTAAATTCTCTTCAAAGCTCTTAGCTTGAAGCTTTTTCATTAAGTCTTCGGCAACACTGGCTTGATCTTTTTCTTCAACATCGCGACTTGTTATAACAATAACGTCTTTTTCAAGGTCATAGCTTTGACCCTCGTCTAATTCAACTGAAAGCTTTTCACTTAACTTAGCTTCGTCAGTTGTTACTTCGCCTTGAAGTGCTTCACCGTTATGGCGTAATGCTTGTTTAAGCAAAACAGTAAATTGAGGAACTTCGTATGGATTTGGCTTAGTTTTAACTTGAATAGTTCTTGCATCCTTGTCTTCACCAAGTGGAATCCAAAAACGTTCATCATAATTACTATCTTCATTCACAACTGTTCCATCTAAAGTTGAATCAAAGTCAATCTTTGCATGTCCTTCAAGTACGGTAGCTTTAACTTTAATTAAAGCTGCTTCTTTTTGAACAATATGAAGAAAACGTTCAAACTCAAACTTAACTTTGACATCTTTACCTTCATAAACAAAACTTCTTGACAGAAGACCTTGGTGCATATCAAGTGATAATTCAAAATCACTAAATTTTACTTTAGCTAGATCAATTTTTTCACCATTAACAGTAATTCCAATTCCGATAAAGCTTGGTGCATTTGGTGTTTTACCAAAATACTTTGGATATCCATTCTTCCACCAACCAACAACTGTCTTATCTGGGAACCAAACACCTGCTAAATAGGTTCCTTGAAGAGCGTCGCCAGAGTAGCCTTCCTCAAAGTTTCCTCTCATTCCCATATAATCATTACCAATTGCGGTAATACTTTCTTGTAATCTTTTATCTTCCTTAGAAAATTCATGCGTTGTTACTTTCCAAGGATCAACTTCAAAAATTCTCTTCATCATCATTCTCCATCACTTCTGTGAGGTTTTTTGTTTACAAGTCTATTATCTATTTACTGAAAGCGCTTCACAATGTTTGATTTCATGTTACCGGTATCAAAAAATTATAAGAAAAAAAGCAGCCTCTTATTGCTGCTCTTTCTTATCATAAATTTAAGGTTTTACTTCCATTAAAAAGCCATCTGGCGCCAAAACCCCGTTTTGATAATTTTGGCTAAGTGCTGCTTTTTTATCAATTTTTACATTATGGTCACTAGTATTATAGTAAGCGTTTACTGTTTCTTTTCCTGTTCGTTCAACTTTTAAGAGACCATTTTCTGTTACCGTTAACTTAATATTTCCTTTATTTAAGGTATCACGGTGATCCAGACGAAATTTTACTAGATCATGAACTCTCTTCCAAACAGGTCCACCAAGTTTACTCCAATCCATTGGCTTACGACAATCTGGATCATTATCTCCGTTCATCCCCATTTCTGTTCCATAGTAAATACATGGAATACCAGGTTGAACAAATTCATAGGCTACAGCCTGGAGCGCTAAGTCTTGATTGTCTTTTGCTAAAGTCAAAATTCTAGCTGTATCATGTGAGTCAAGCATATTCATCATGGCTTGATCTACTACATCTGGATACATCATTAATTGATCAGTTAAATGTTCACTTAACTCCTTTGCATTCAACTTATGCTTAAAGAAATGGTCTTCAATTTGAAGCGTATATGGATAATTCATCACGCCTGTAAATTGATCGCCTTGAAGCCATGGACGAGCTGAATGCCATATTTCTCCAACAATATAGAAATCTGGTTTTATTTTTACCAGTTCATCATGAAATCTCTTCCAGAAATGGTGGTCAACTTCATTTGCGACATCTAAGCGCCAAGCATCAATATCAAAATACTTTACCCAATAAGTTGCAATTTCTAATAAAAAGTCTTGAACCTCAGGGTTAGCAGTATTTAATTTTGGCATATGCTTTTCAAATGCAAATGTCTCATAAGGTGGGTTACCTTCTCCCTTGCTTGGATTTCGATACGGCTCAACTGGATATGAATTAATATGGAACCAATCTTTAAAGCGTGATTTTTCACCGTTTTTAACTACATCTTGCCACTGCATTGACTGATCGCCCAGATGGTTGAAAACAGCATCAAGCATTACCTTCATTCCGCGCTTATGTGCTTCATTAACCACCTTGGCAAACAAGTCTTTATCACCAAAGGCTGGATCAACTTGTAGATAATCAATTGTGTCATATTTATGATTAGAACTTGCCTTAAAAATTGGGCAGAAATATAGGCCAGTAACACCTAACTTTTGTAAATCATCTAAGTGGTCCAAGACCCCCTGTAAGTCCCCACCATAAAAATCTTCTCTACCTGGATGGTCGTCTGGATTCCAAGCTTTGGCGTTAGCTGGATCATTACTTTTATCGCCGTTAGCAAAGCGTTCTGGGAAGATTTGGTACCAAACTATATCTTTTAACCAAGCAGGTGTTTTAATTTTATCAATATCATGGAAATACGGAACTTTAAAGTACAAACCGTCTTCTTTAAGCTTTTCATCGCTAAAGTTCTCAATACTACGGTCACCAAAAATAACATGGCTTCCGTCTTCACCAATAACTTCAAAAGTATACTTAATTCGGTGATATGGAGCTGTTAAAGTTGCAGTCCAATAATCACTTACCTGGCCACTACCAGCCTTTTTCATTTCAAGAGCTGTCGCATCAACTGGTGGTAAATAGTTATCAATATAATGAACAATAACCTTTTTTACGTCTCCCTTAGCCGTATGAAGTCTAATCTTCACATGAGAATGATCAATAACAGAACAATCTTCACTTTCAGTTCTATGTTTTAAAGCTGCAAGTTGCATATTTTACTCTCCAATTTTTTCTAATACTACTCCAGCATATGGAGCTAATGTTAATTTTCCGTCCTTTAATTGATAATCGCCTGCTGCTAGTCTCTCTTGCTTAAAGTCAGCACTTACTTCAAGCTCAATCGGATTTTTACTTAAAGAAACAGCAACTAAGGCTTTTTTCCCTTCTAAATTACGCTCATAAACGTAGCTATCGTTTGAAGTTGGCAGTAAGTAATATCCTCCATCTTCAAACAAGGTTTCTTTCTTCAAACTGATCAATTTCTTATAAAAATTAAACATACTACTGCTGTCCGCTATTTCATCGGCAGCATTCGTCTTATCAATTTTCTTCCCTTTTAGCCAAGGCTCTCCATCCGTAAAACCGTTATTTTTCTCATTATCCCATGGCATTGGCCCTCTAGCGGGAAGTTTATGAGTTTTACTTGCCATCTCTAAAGCTTCTTGCTTAGTCTTTCCAGCTTTTTTCGCACTTTCAATAAATTTCTTGACTGTCTCATCTTCAAACTGAGCTACATCTTCAAATTCTAGATTTTTCATCCCCAGCTCTTCGCCATAATAAATAATTGGAATACCATTTTGTAAATACATTAGCATGGCTAAGCTTTTGGCTTGTGTATCATTTGTGGCAATTCTAGTAGCTATTCTAGCCATATCATGATTATTCCAATATAGGGTTGGCTTAGAAATTTGACTCAAAGTTTGTTGCCAGACCGTCTGATTTTGCTTAAATTTGACTAAGTCTAGAGGTTTTGGCTGGTATTGAGCTGAAAAACTAGGATCAACTTTACTTTGATCTTCTGTGAAGTATCTAAACGTGATCACACTGTCCATCAAGTGATTATCTTTATTTGTATAGTCAACTGCTAAATTAACATTTGCACTTGCGGCTTCTCCTAGCAGCAATGCATCAGGATAATCTTGTTTTATTTCTTCGCAGAATGGTCGCATCCATTTTTGAACCTGCGGTAAGTTAGCAAAAAATGGTTCTGCAATTACAGGCTCTTCATCTTTACTATTAACCGGGTAATTTTGTCTTAAATCAGCCTTAGCAATATGAATAAACGCATCTAACCTTAAACCATCAATTCCTTTTTCAAGCCAGAATTTTGCAATTTCACTCATTGCATGTCTAACTTCAGGGTTCTTCCAGTTCAAATCTGGCATTCTTTTATCAAAAAGATGGAAATAGAATTGGCCTGTCCCAGCAGGATCTTTTTCCCAGACACTTCCACCAAAAAAACTTCCCCAATTATTTGGTCTCTGATTATTTTTACCAGCAAAAATATAATAGTCACGATAAATACTATCGGGATTTTTAATTGCGTCTTGAAACCATGGATGCTGATCAGATGTATGATTTAAAACAAAATCCATGATTACATGAATTCCAGCTGCATGCATTTCTTTAATTAAATTATCCATATCTTCCATTGTTCCCATTTTTGGATCAATGGCAAAATAATTTGAAACATCATAGCCATTATCGACTTGTGGGGAGACAAAGATTGGATTTAGCCATACGGCATTGACACCTAATTCTTTTAAATACGGTATTCTTTTTCTAATACCATTTAGGTCACCAATACCATCACCGTTAGAATCCTGAAAAGACTTAGGATAAATTTGATAAATAATTGCTTGGTCATACCAATGTCTCATAATAAACTTCCTCCATAAGTCTTATTTTAAGCAATCTTTTTAAGCGCTTACACATTGTTTTGGATGTTACCGGTATCAAAAAAGGAAGCTAACATTAGCTTCCTAATTTCTGGTAGATTCACTTTTTATTAACTCTGGTTCAATAAGAACCTCTCCCTGTTGAGCGCCCCCCTGATTAATTTTCTGCAAGATCATGTCTGCTAGGAGTTCTCCTAATTTAAACAAATTTTGCTTGATTGTAGTTATCTTGGGATTAGACACTTGGTCTAAGAAAACGCCATCAAAGCCAATAATGCCAAAATCTCGTGAAATATTTCCATTTTTTCTTTGAATGGCTCGTACTACTCCAACTGCTATCCGGTCACTAGCGCAAATAAAACAAGTATTGGGTGCAAATTTTTTCCAATGGCTAATGATTAATTCCTCAGCCAAGCTACTATGATTTTGAATCCTAAATATTTTAGGAATCATATTGTGTTTCTGCAAAGTATTAATATATCCTGCTTCTCTTGAATATTCAAAAGGCTCCTTTTCATCAATACCAATAAAAACAATCGACTGATAATTTTTATCAAGAGCATACTGTGTCGCTATTTGCTCACCTAACTTATTATCGGTATCAATAAAATCATAGCCATAACGATTTTCACCAAATAAAACAAACGGCTTTTTCAACTGATCTAGCCATTTTGCATCATTGGCTCTTCCTCCAGTTATGATATACCCATCCCCGCCACTAACATCACTGTCTGTTGCAAGCTGCAATGTATAGTGTTTCTTACCTAGGCCTTTAGCAATTCCAAAAAGCAAATTCATATAGTAAGGTTCAGTAGTGTCAATATCTTCTAAAATTACTAGCTTAACTACATTTGTACGGTGGTGAGCTAGTGCACTAGCAATTGAATTAGGATGATAATTCAGCTGCTCCATCGCTTTTTCAACAATTTTTCTTAATTCAGGTGTAACCTGTTGTGGATGATTAATGACACGAGAGACTGTCATTTTAGATACGCTAGCTTTTTTTGCTACATCAGATAAAGTAGTCATCGTATTTTAGTTCCTTCTCTAAAAACTATATAGTTTAATACTAACCTAATCATTCTAAAAATGTAAACGCTTAGCAAGATTTTTAAATTAAAGATATAGCTTTTAATGGACAAAAAAGCGACACCTGTTGGTATCGCTTAGTAATTATTCAATTAATTATGTGATTGAAAACGAGTATTAAACAGTGGACTAACTGGCTTGTGCTCTTGAATCAATCTAATTGCTTCTCCCATTAAAGGCCCAACAGAAACAATCTCAGCTTTAGATAAGTCCTTTTCTTCAGGTTGATTAATTGAGTCCGTTAAAATTAACTTCTTAATTGGAGAATTGTTCAAACGCTCAATTGCAGGACCAGATAAAACAGCATGAGTTGCAGAAGCATAAACTTCAGTTGCACCAGCATCCATTAAGGCTTGAGAAGCTAAGGTAATGGTACCAGCGGTATCAATCATATCGTCGATAATAATTGCACGCTTGCCCTTTACGTCTCCAATAATGTTCATAACTTCGGCAACATTAGCCTTTGGACGACGCTTGTCAACAATAGCAATTGGAGTCTTAAGAAATTCTGCTAATTTTCTTGCTCTAGTTACACCACCATGGTCAGGTGAAACTACAACAGCATCCTTTTCTAAATCATGACTCAAGAAGTAGTCAGCAAGAAGTGGCGCACCCATCAAGTTATCAACTGGAATATCAAAAAAACCTTGAATTTGTGGGGCGTGTAAATCAAGCGAAAGAACTCGATCAGCACCAGCTTTTTGTAGCATATCAGCAACTAACTTAGCTGTAATTGGTTCACGAGCACGAGTCTTTCTATCTTGACGTGCATATCCGTAGTAAGGCATTACTAAGTTTACGCTTCGAGCTGAAGCACGCTTAACAGCATCAATCATGATCAACAATTCCATTAAATTATCATTTACTGGAGCTGAAGTTGATTGTACTAAGTAAACATCTTTACCACGAACTGATTCATCGATGTTAATTTGAATTTCGCCATCACTGAAACGTTTAACATCAGACTTACCAAGCTTAACTCCTACCTTGTCAGCAATTTTTTCTGCTAAAGGCTTATTAGAGTTGAGCGCAAAAATTTTAATTTCTTTGTCTAATTGAGACATAATTTCCTCCACCGAAAAATTACAATTCCATATTTAATAATAGCAAAAAAACGTCTCTTACGCTTGCAAATAGCAAAAAAAGAAGTTGTATTTAACAACTTCTTTTAATTTATTCCCACTCTTTATCTTTTGATAGCGGTAACTTATGCCAGTAATCTGCCTTATTTGTTTGTCTTCCTCTGGCAATTGCCATGTCATAGCGATCGACATCTTTAGTAATTGTTGAATCAGCTGCAACAAATGCATGATCGGCAATATTAACTGGAGCAATGATAGTAGCACCGGCACCAATAAATGAATGATCACCAACGTTAGTATGGAATTTCTTTACACCATCGTAGTTAGAGAAAATAGTACCGCAGCCAATATTAATATCTTTACCTAAAGTAGCATCCCCAACGTAAGTTAAGTGACCTACCTTAGTATCTTCACCAATTTCAGCCTTCTTAATTTCAACAAAGTTACCAATATGAGCGCCTTTTCTAATAATAGCCTTTGGACGAAGGTGAGAGTTAGGTCCAATATCAGTATTATCATCCATTTGGGCTTCTTGAAGAGTTGAAGAAGTAATAGTTACGTGATTTCCAATCTTAGAATCGATAATTCTTGAGCTATTTGTAATGTAGCAGTCACTGCCAATCTCAGTTTTGCCCTTAATAACAACGTTTCCTTCAATAACTGTATCGTTACCGATTTTAACATCACTATCAATATATGCTGTGTCTGGATCAATGAATGACACACCATTTCTCATGTGTTCTTCATTAATTCTTCTTTGCATAATTTTAGTAGCTTGGGCAAGTGCAATACGATCATTAACTCCTAAACTTTCACTGAAGTCAGGCATTTCATAAGCACCAACTTTTTGACCAGCCTTACGCATAATTTCTAAAACGTCAGTTAAGTAATATTCGCCTTGAGCGTTGTCATTGCCAACTTGCTTCAAAGCCTTGAATAATTCCTTATTATCGAAACAAAAGACACCAGTATTAATCTCATCTACTGCTAACTCTTCTGGTGTACCATCTTTTTGTTCAACGATTCTTAAAACATTACCATCTTCATCACGAATAATACGACCATAGCCAAATGGATTTGGAGCTTTCGCAGTTAAAACAGTTGCGCTGTTTCCACTTTCTTCATGCTTTTTAAATAAGTTGTTAAAAGTTTCAGCAGTAAATAAAGGAGTATCACCAGTAGCAACTAAAGTTGAACCATCTAAGTTTTCTAACAAAGCGCTAGCTGCCATAACGGCGTCTCCAGTACCTAATTGCTTTTCTTGAAAAGCAAATTCTGATTGACCCGCCAAAACATCTTTAACGCTAGCTGCACCATTTCCAACTACAGTAATAATTTTATCTGGATTAGTTCCTTTAGCCGCATCTACCACATGTTCTACCATAGTTTTACCGCAAACCTTGTGTAACACCTTGTAAAGTTGGGACTTCATGCGGGTACCTTTTCCAGCTGCTAAGATAACAACATACTTATTCATTAGTTTTATATCCCTTCAATTTTTATATTTAAACACCTATCAGTATATCATTTTGGAAAGCGATTGAAGTCTGTCTGCTCTAAGAAATTCCCTGGTCTTACTTTGATTAGCTTTTTAGTTCTATCAACTTCTGTAATCTTAATCAAAGATTGATAATCATCTACTACTTTTTGAGAAGCATACTTTGTTTCACAAAGAACGCACATTCCAGCAACTGTTCCTTTAAATTCTTTAACTAGCTCTTCCATCCCAGTTAAAGTTCCGCCGCCCTTCATGAAGTCATCCACAATTAATACATTGCTTCCTTCTGGGAGTAAGCGTTTAGCTAATTCCATTTTTTCAACTCGTTCACTTGAAGAAGCGACATAATTAACAGAGATCGTTGATCCTTCAGTAATCTTTGGTCTTCTTCTCACCATTACGAATGGGACGTTTAAAAAGCGACTAACTGCTTGGGCAATAGCTATTCCTTTAGTCTCAATTGTCATAACATAGTCAACATTGCTATAAGCATATTTAGTTGCAATCAATTGACCAATTTTTTGCAAGTCTTGTGGTGAACCCAAAATATCTGATAAGTAAACAAAGTTACCGGGTAAAATACGATCAGGATCTTCGATACGGTCTGCTAAATCATGAAGATAGTCAGTTGCTTCTTTTTTGCCTACAAATGGGATATATCTAACTCCTCCGGCAGCCCCTGCTACAGTTTCCAAAATTCCGTTTTGATCGTTAGCTAAAGTTTGACGTAAAATTGCTAAGTCTTCTGAAATTGAAGATTTAGCTGCACCATAGCGATCTGCAAAAAATGGTAATGCAATCAAAGTATGAGGGCGAGCTAAAAGATACTTAACCATATCAACTAATCTTTCTGAACGTTTCATGCTTTTACCTTCCTAAACACTAAATTAAATTTCTAAATTTAAATATACTCTACCTAAAGAAAAATCACTAGCATTTTACGTAAAATACTAGTGATTGTTCGTAATCTTATTCTATTGTTATTTACATTTCATCAAACTCAAGCTCAATGTTCTTGGTTAATAAATCCGTGTAACTGTAAGATACTCGTTCAAAGTTATTTTGATCTTGATCAAGATCAACAACAAATACTGCACGATAAGTCTTAGTTAACCTACCTTTACGGCGTGTTACTTTCTTTCTTCCTGCTTGAGCTACTACTACCAAGCTTTCACCCAAATGAGAATCCAAATTATGTTTAATTGCCATTAGTGTTGTTGGCACTGGACGTCACTCCTTTGCTTGGCCTTATTTTATCAAAAAATTAATATTTTTTCAAGTCTGCAATTTGTAAACGTTTTATGCCTGCTGATCTTTTAAAAGATGCGCTAACTCCACAAATTGATTTAGCGTTAATTCTTCCGGACGAACTCGTACATCAAGCCCTAAATCATTAATTACTTTTTCGCGTTCATCTTTATCTTTAATTAAAGACTTTAAGTTGTTAGCAAGTGTTTTACGTCGCTGAGCAAAACACATTTTTACGACATGATCAAAGAAAGAGTAGTCTTTAATATCTGGTTTTTCAGTAAGTGGCGTTAAAACAACAACTGCAGAATCTACCTTAGGACGTGGCATAAAAGAAGTACTTTTAACTTCTTCTGCCAGTTTTACATTCATTCTGCTTTGAACAGCAATAGTTAAAGGACCATATTCTTTAGTCTTAGGACTAGCTACTAAGCGCTCAGCAACTTCTTTTTGCATCATTAAAGTTAAGCTACTGAAATCTAAATCACTTTTAATTAAATTGAAAATGATCGGCGTTGTGATGTAGTAAGGCAAGTTAGCAACAATCTTAACTGACTTATTCAGATCAAGAAATCCATCATTATCTGCTGTAAAATCTGCTTTTAACACGTCTTTCATGACTAATTTGAATCGATCTTTTAATTCTTCGCCATCAATTTTTTGTGGTAATTCGTTTTTCAAAATTTCAGGCAAATCTTGATCAACTTCATAAGCTAAAACCTTGGCGCCCGCTAAAAGAAGCTGCTCAGTTAATGAACCAATTCCTGGTCCAATTTCAATAACTTGATCGCCTGGCTGAATTTCAGCGGCTTCAACAATTCCCTTAATTGCTGCTAAATCTACTAAAAAATTTTGTCCTAAATTCTTTTTCGCATGCATAAAGTAGCGATTAACAATCGCTTGAGTCCGCACTGGACTAGCAATCGGCATACTATTTGACATCTTTAACTGCCCTCTTTAATTCTTCATAAGTGATTCCAAACATTTTTAAACGTTTAAAGAATTGTTTACTATTTCCATAACCAATTCCAAGCTTAATTCCTACCTTTTCACGCAAGAGGCGAGCTTCTGGGCTAACAGCTAATCCTAAGTCATTATATTTTTCTTTGGTAATATCGCTTTTTATTGGTTGAATTTCATGCAAATCGCTTAAAGCGCGTACTAATGCTTCTTTTGAAGCATGTTCAACTCCGAGACTATTACCTCTTCTAGTTGGCTCTCCTTCTTTACGAGTGATAAATGCTTGTTTTGCACTTGGAGCTGCTTGGCTCACTAATCTTCTAATTCTTTCGCCATTGTAATCTGGATCAGTAAAAATAATTATCTCTCGTGTTTTTGAAAGTTTCTGTATTTCAGATAGAGTTTGTTCCGACACTTCTGAACCATTAGTTTCAATAGTTTCGATTCCTGGAAAAAACTGCTTTAGTCGCTTAGTATCGTCTCGGCCTTCAACAACTACTACAGCATTAAATTGCTTCTTATTGTTTGATTCCATATGCCCTCATCGTATTTTCAAACGTATGCTTTGCTACTTCTTCAACGGATGTGTCCCGTAATTTAGCGATTGCTTCTGCAACATAGCGTACATATCCAGTTTCATTTTGCTTTCCGCGATATGGTTTTGGAGTTAAATATGGCGCATCCGTTTCAATTAAAAATTTATCCCAAGGAACAACTTTGGCTGAAGCATGAACATCAACTGCTTTAGTAAAAGAAACAACGCCAGAAAATGACACCATCATCCCCAAGTCAAGAAACTTTTTAAGCCAATCCGGATCGCCATTAAAGTTATGAATTATTCCACCATATTCTCCAACTTTACTATCCTTTAAAACCTGATAAGTATCTTCAAAAGCATCTCGAGTATGAATGTTTACTGGCATTTTTAAACTATTAGCCAAATCAAGTTGCTTTGCAAAAACTTTTCTTTGAACGTCTCTTGGAGATTCATCCCAATAATAATCTAGTCCAATCTCTCCTAAAGCAACAGTTTTAGCTTTTTTTAACTGCTCGACAAGCTTATCTTCTGCTTTTTGATCATAGTCCTTAGCTACATCTGGACAATAGCCAACAATAGCATATAAGTTATCAAAGCGTTGACTTAGATCAACTGCGCGTTCATTAAATTCTGGATCTTGTCCAGCAACCGCACTTTTTACCACACCTAATTCTCTTGCCCGATCAAGGTAAATTTCTTCTTTTCCTCTAAACGGAACATCATTTAAGTGTGTATGCGAATCAAAAATTTCCATTAGCCTAGTTCAGCTCCAACTTCATGTTCATCGCCTACGATAGCTAATTTAACTTGACCATCTTTCTCACTTGATAGAAGCATTCCTTGGCTTTCATGGCCTAACATTTTACGTGGCTTCAAGTTAGTTACCGCTAACACCTTTTTATCTAAAAGTTCACTTGCATCTGGATAGAACTTACGAATGCCACTCAAAATTTGACGCTCATTTCCATCGCCAAAGTCTAGCTTAAACATCAAAAGCTTGCTTGAACCCTTTACTGGTTCTACTGATAAAATTTGACCAACTTGAATCTTAACCTTGTCAAAGTCATCAATGGTGATATGCTTTTCTTCTTTTTGCTGGCTTCTAGTCTTCTTCTTTGGCTTTGCCTTCTTCATTTCTTCCTTAATGTATTTAACTTCAACATCATTCTTAAGTCTTGGGAAGATTGGAGTTGGTTTTTCAGTTACCTTAACATTCCAGTCAAAACCACCAAATTCAAGTTTCTTTTGTTCCTCATTATTCCAGTCAAGACCAAGTTGTTCAAACATCTTAACTGGACTTTGAGTCATTACTGGCGCAATTAAAATAGCAACTAAACGAAGACTTTCAGCTAAATTAGACATTACTTTAGATAATTCTTCACTCTTGCTTTCTTTATTCAAAGTCCAAGGAGTTGTCTCATCAATATATTTATTTGCACGAGAAATAAGCTTCCAAACACTGTCTAAAGCTTGAGAGAAGTGGAGAGCATCCATTTGCTTTTGATATTCAGCAATTGTTTCTTGAGCTGTCTTAATTAAGTCTTGAGCAAATTCATCTTGTTCTGCTGCAACTGGTGCAACTTGACCATCTTGGTATTGGTTAATCATTGAAACAGTTCTATTTAGCAAGTTACCCAAGTCATTAGCTAAATCAAAGTTAACTCTTTCAACAAAGTCTTCAGGAGTAAAGATCCCATCTGAACCAAATGGAATTGCACGCATCAAGTAGTAACGAAGAGCGTCTAATCCATAACGTTTAACAATCATTTCTGGATAAACGGCATTACCTTTAGACTTAGACATTTTGCCGTCTTTCATTAAGACCCAGCCATGGCCAAAAATTTGCTTAGGAAGTGGCAAGTCAAGAGCCATCAACATAATCGGCCAGTAAATAGTGTGGAAACGAACAATTTCTTTACCTACTAAATGAACATCAGCTGGCCAATATTTCTTAAATAATGAATCATCGTCTGAATCATAACCTAAAGCTGTAATATAGTTAGAAAGTGCATCAATCCAAACATATACAACATGCTTAGGATCACTAGGTACAGGAATGCCCCAGTCAACTGTTGTACGCGTTACGGACAAGTCTTCTAAACCTGGCTTGATAAAGTTATTTACCATTTCTTTTTCACGAGAATGCGGCAAGATAAAGTCTGGATGATCTTTATAATATTGAAGCAAGCGATCAGCATACTTACTCATTCTAAAGAAGTATGATGGTTCCTTAACTAAACGTACCTCATGGCCTGAAGGAGCTTTTCCGCCAATAACATTACCATCATCATCTTTATATACTTCGGCAAGTTGTGATTCAGTAAAGTATTCTTCATCTTCAACTGAATACCAGCCAGTATATTCACCTAAGTAAATATCTCCTTGTTTTAACAATTTTTCAAAAATCTTTTGCACAGCCTTAACATGATCTTCGTCAGTTGTTCTAATGAAGCGATCATAAGAAACATCTAGCATCTTCCACAAATCTTTGTAAGAAGCTGCCATTTTATCTACAAATTCTTGTGGCTTAATACCTTGTGCTTCAGCTTTTTGTTCAATCTTCAAACCGTGTTCATCAGTACCTGTTAAAAAGAAGGTATCAAAACCGCGAGATTTTTTGTAGCGAGTCATTGTATCAGCAGCAATCGTAGTATAAGCATTACCGATAGTTAATTTTCCAGATGGATAGTAAATAGGTGTAGTAATATAGAAAGTTTTCTTTTCAGCCATCTTTATTCTTCCTCTCATAAGTCTTTTAACTGCTAGTATAACATAGCATGTCGCCATAATTTTGTGTACTAAAAAAGGAATTTCTTTTTCTAGAAATTCCTAGTTAGATTGATTTTGTTTCTTCATCATCAGATTGCTACTCGGATTGTGCAATGATCTTTTCAGTAAGTTACTTGTGATAGAAACTGGTACAGCATCAGAAGTTATTCCAACAACCACTGCTAAAGCAAAAGTTAAGGCATTAGCCCAATTACCGTGAACTGCTCCATTAATCACCAAAAACAAAGGAACAATAATTGCAGCTAAAGCAATAAAGACTCTAGTTAAATTTTTAGTATCAAAATTAAAGACATGCTTCTTTAATTCCATTTTAGAAATATTTTGAGCTAGTTTTCCAAAAACGGTTCTTTGTCCAGTTGCAAAAACAACGCCAACGCCAGAACCAGAAATAATTGTTGTACCAGCATACAAAATGTTTGAATAGTTTAAATAATTATTTGTCTCTCTTTGACTTAGAGAATTAATCTCACTCTTTTGAATAGGGCTACCCTCATTTGTAAAGAAAGTAGCTGAACAAGTAATGTTGTTACTCTTCAAAAGTCTCACATCAGCTGGAACTACTTCACCAGCTTGAAGCAAAATAATGTCTCCGTTAACTAAATCCTTAGTTGCTAATTCTTGTGGCATACAATCGCGCATAACTTTTGTAGTAGGAGATATACTATGAAGAAGATTTTGAATTGCTGTTCTAATCTTAATGTTTTGAACAAAACTTAAAATTCCTGAAATAACTAAAACTAAGATGATCAAAAGTGCAGTATTTAAACTATGTTGCTTGCTTATATTTAAGCCATAATTAATTAAAATAGATAAAACAGCCAAACACAAAAGCACAATTGTAAATGGAGTCATAAAGGCTTCGCATAAAAATTGTAACCTTGTGTTTTTTTGTTTACTTGCAATTTCATTAGGGCCATTTTTTTCTAAGCGTTGCCTCGCATCTTTACTTGGTAGGCCACTAATTGAGGTTTTTAATCGTTGCAGCGTTGCAAACTTATCTTCGCGTGCAATCCGGCGCACCAGCTTGGTGTCTGTAGTATGTCTTGTGCCGGAAGTGTTGATTTTTAACATTTTCAACATCCTTTCTTAAGAACCTAGCAAACAAACAAAAAAGGCCGATGCAAAAACTGCATCGGCTCAAATCCAAGCGATTTTTATACTCGTCGTTCAGTTTTAACACTACGTGACGTAAGGTTATTAAATATAACTAGCTGGCTGGGGAGGGCCTTATATCGACGATCCCTGTTTGACCCGTTGGCATCTCTGGATGTTGCTGGGCGACAGCATGTGTTCACGTAGGAGTCTCACCTAACAGTTTATTTGCTCTAAATATTTAATTTCTATTGATACTTTAACGGCTAACTAACAATTAGTCAAGTCCTATCTCGTTTTGCGAACGCTTTTAAAGAGGACTAACCCAAAACTAATTAAAGCAGCAATTACTAAGCCCCAAACCAAATTTATGCTTTGCGGATGGTCTATTTTTTGTAGCTCATCTTGCGTTAGCGAATTTTTATCATATGACAGCTTGTCTTTTTGCGCAACTAAAGTAGCACACGCATTAAAGACTAAGCGAATACCAGAATTAAAGGTTTCTGGCTTACTACTTCTCAATTTATTGCCTGCATAGCGAATAATATTGCTACATTTACTTTGGGACAAAACATTTTGATAGTTTTGACCAACAATAATTTGGACATTTTTCTTTTTGTCTTGCAATGCAGCTGCAATGATTATTTGATTTTTCAGAGGCCTAATTCGATTTAAATCGCTACTCTTTTTTAAACTTAGAAGACGAATTTCTGGTTTAGTTTTAGTTTCTTGATAACTCTTATTTTTTTGATTAACCAATTCTTTAGTTTGATTATCAAATAGGCCTTGTGGATCGCTAACAAATGAACTTGTACTAGCTGTTAACATTAATAAACTAGCCAACAATGAAAATACTGCAATAAACTTATTTTTCATTATCAGCCTTCTCTAATCTATCTGCTAAGCTCTGAACATATTTATGATCAAGCGTTACTTGTTCAATTGCTACGCCCTTTTCACGCAATAGTTTCAAGGCTAAAGGATTGTCATGATAATCGTAATAATAGTTTATCTTTTTAATACCAGCCTGTACTAAACACTTGCTGCAATTAAAGCAAGGAAAATAAGTAACGTAAATTTCAGTACCTTCAGTCGAAATACCATTTTTAGCACATTGAATTAGAGCATTCATTTCAGAATGAATTGTTCTAACGCAGTGTCCATCAACCATCAAGTGACCAACGTCATCGCAGTGAGGCTGGCCCGAAACGCTACCATTATAGCCAGTCGCAATCATGCGATCATCCTTAACTAAGACACTACCCACTAGGGCACGATCACAGGTAGAACGTTGTGCAATAACCAAGGCCTGCATCATAAAATATTGCTTCCACGGAATCCTGTCTCTTGTCATTATCCTTACCTTCTTTAAATTATTTATTCAATCTATCAAAATAATTTAAACCAATTGCTTCTCTAACTTCTTGTAAAGTTTGGTTGGCAACTTCATTAGCCTTCTTTGATCCTTCTAAGAGCATTTCGTAGACTGCATCTGGATCTTGGGCAAATTTTTCACGTCGTTCTCTAATTGGTCCAAGTTCTTCTTCAAGTACCTTGTTTAAGTAGCGTTTGATCTTAACGTCACCTAAGCCGCCCTTTTGGTATTGTGCCTTAAGTTCAGCAACCTTATCCTTGTCTGGTGCAAAGACATCAAGATAGGTAAATACAGTATTGCCTTCAACTTGACCCGGATCTTCTACGTGAATGTGATTTGGATCAGTATACATTGACATAACTTTCTTTTGAACTGTTTTTGCATCATCAGACAAATAGATCGCATTTCCTAATGACTTGGACATCTTCGCATTTCCATCTAAGCCGGGGAGTCTTCCTTGACCTTTTGGTGGGAAGTAGCCCTTTGGCTCAACTAAGATATCAGTGTCATAAACTCTATTAAAAGTACGGACGATTTCACGAGTTTGTTCAAGCATTGGTTCTTGGTCGTCCCCAACTGGAACTACAGTTGCCTTGAAAGCAGTGATATCTGCTGCTTGAGAAACTGGATAATTTAAAAATCCAACTGGAATTGAATCCTTAAAATTCTTCTGCTTAATTTCAGTCTTAACAGTTGGGTTTCTCTCTAGACGGGCAACTGTTACTAAATCCATGTAGTATGCAGTTAACTCAAAAAGAGCAGGAATTTGCGATTGAACATAAATAGTAGATTTTTCAGGATCTAGTCCAACAGCTAAGTAATCTAAAGCAACTTGAATCAAACTATTTTTAATTTTTTCAGGATCTCTTGCGTTATCAGTTAGCGCTTGAGTATCAGCAATCATAATATATGGTTCGTATTTACCTTCATTTTGCAACTTAACCCGGTTTTTTAAAGAACCGATATAGTGACCAATGTGAAGCTTACCAGTTGGTCTGTCCCCAGTTAATAAAATTTCTTTTGTCATAATTTTCTCCAATATTTGTTAATCTTTAACTTTACTTCCAATTCTAGCAAAAATCCTTATTTGTTTAAACTTACTTAAAAGTTGCTAAAATTAACTTACAAGAACAATCAATAATCATAACAGAAAGGAGAAATCAATTATGTGCAGTCACTATGAAATGCCTTCTCTTAAGGAGATAAAAACTTACTTAATTAGTGACTTGAAACTGCCATTAGTAGTTCCTAAAAATATTGAAGATAAATTTTCTAATGTTAGTCAAATTTATCCTAAATCTTCATCTCTAGTCATGCTGTATAGCGAAGATGAATTAAAACTGGTCGAAAAGAAATGGGGCTATCCAAGTCCTTTTCAAAAAAATCGCGTCATCTATAATGCACGCGTAGAAAGATTTTATGAAGAAAAACCATCAATGTGGGACGCATCCTTTGCTCGGCAGCGCTGCATTATTCTAGCCAATGAATTCTGGGAAAGCAGCAAGCAAACCTATCTAGCATCAAACAATAAAACTTATCATGAACATTCATCTTTTACAGCTAAAGATGAACCAATGGCCTTAATTGCCGGTATCTATCAAGGCGATGACTTTTCAATGGTAACAACTACTTCTAATAGCACTGTACTTCCTGTTCATGAACGGATGCCACTTGTTCTAAAGCCATCTGAATTGCGCCGCTGGCTATTTCAAAATTTCACTTCTCTGCTTGATCGCTCAGAATATAATTTAGATCGACACCAGTTGCCACATCGTTAGCAAAAATGATATAATCATTTTGCTTATGCGGGTATAGTTTAATGGTAAAATGTCAGCTTCCCAAGCTGAAGATGCGGGTTCGATTCACGCTATCCGCTTATAACTAAAAAAGGAGGAACTTTTTTGTTCCTCCTTTTTGTTATGCCAAGATAACCATAAAAATTCCATTTAAAATTGCTAGGTAAATCGGCATCATTATTCGCTGTGAATATAGATACGACCAAGCAAGAAGCATCCCGTAAAGACTGTTAATAATAAACAAGGTAAATGATGTTTGAAAATTGAGAATTCCGAAGAAAAAGCCTGAGCAAATTATCCCAACTATTCCGCTAGTCATATTTTGGGCTCTAAAACCATAATTAAAGAAAAAACCGGTAGTTAAATACACTTGCATTGCCGGTATCAATATTCCGATTGAAAAAATATAAAACCAAAATAAGAGATTGCACTCACCCTTTTGATAAATTACTTGAAAATTCATCAACGGAACTGTTCCCTTAGCCTGCAAATATGAAATGAAAATTCTTCCTAGAATCACTAAGATCGAAACTCCCACAATAAATCCGTAATCTGCTAAAAGTGGCATACTTGGCTTTTTTTCAAAAAAACGCTGTTCGCGATTAAATTGTCTGATATAGAAATATAAGGTAAAAAGCGCAAAGATCAGAAAGAAAAAGTATCCAATCTTATTTACTCGGTCACTCAATAATGTTAATTTCTTTACTCCAATTACTATTAAATAAAGAACCAAATAAACAGCATATCTAGTTAAATTTCCCTGCCTTGATGATGGCGTATTCATGGCTTCTTCCCCTTTATATCAATTGCATTTATTATAACAAAGCACTTAACGTTATTTATAGTTCATTAAAAATATATACTTATTGACAACGCTTTCATTTATAATTAGCATGAAAGTGAAGAAAAACAAGAGAGGAAACATTTATTATGAACTTAATTGCAATTGATATTGGCGGTACAACAATCAAGATCGCTACTTGGATAAACCAAAAACTAAAAATGGTCTTTACGATTGATACACCTGATAATTTAGATAATTTCTATGAAGAATTAACTGATGCTGTAAACGAAATCAAAGCAAAAAATAAGATTGATGGAGTTGCCATCTCATCTCCTGGGGCTGTTAATAAAAAGACTGGAGTAATCGAAGGCGCCAGTGCCCTTCCTTATATCCATAACTTTAAAATTGTACCTGAGTTAGAAAAGAAATTTGGCTTGCCAGTAAGTATTGAAAATGATGCAAATTGTGCCGCTCTAGCTGAACTTGTTGACGGATCTGCTAAAGGGTGCAGCAGCATGGCCTTCTTAGTTATTGGAACCGGAGTTGGCGGTAGTATCATCATTAATAACCAGATTTGGCACGGTGCTCATCTTTATGGCGGGGAATTTGGCTTTATGATTATTGATGGTCAACAACTTAGCGCCTTAGCCTCCCCAGTTTCAATGGCTAAACGTTACAATGAAAAAACTGGTAAAGATTTTGATGGTAAGACAGTATTTGAACTTGCTGACACTGACGACTTAGTTGCACAAGAAGAACGTGGCAAATTAATTCATGCTCTTGCTACCGCAATTTATAATATTCAACACAGCTTTGATCCAGAAAAAATTATCATTGGCGGCGGAATTTCTCAAAATCCAGAATTAGTTCCACTTCTTAGCGATGCCGTAGATAAGATACGAAATAATTTAGGAATTGCGACAATTAAACCTAATTTAGATATCTGCACATTAAAAAATGAAGCAAATTTGCGTGGAGCTGTTGCAGATTTTGAAAAAGAGCATTAAATTTTATATAGACACTTTTTTATTATTAAATAAATGTGTTTGAAAGCATCACAAAAAGGACTGAGAATACGCTCTCAGTCCTTTTTTGTTATCTAATTTAAGAAAAGTATATATTTTTAAATGAAAGTGCTTTACTTTTGCTGAAAATAAGTTTATATTTATATATGTAAAACATGAAAGCGATTGCAAAGAGGGAATATTATGAATAAGAAAAAAATGCCTAAAGACTTCTTCTGGGGCAATTCAGTTTCAAGTATGCAAACTGAAGGTGCCTGGAATGAAGATGGTAAAGGCTTATCAGTTTATGATGTACGACCTGCTACTGAAAACACAACAGATTGGCACACCGCAATTGATGAGTATCATCGCTACGAAGAAGATTTAGACCTAATGAAAGAAATGAATATGAATATGTATCGTATTCAAATTTCTTGGTCTCGAGTTTGTCCTGAAGGAGACGGGGAATTTAATCCCAAAGGAATTGAGTTTTATGACAAACTAGTTGACGCCATGCTTAAACGTGGTATTGAACCAATGATTTGTCTTTATCACTTCGACATGCCACTACATTTAGCTAAAGAATATAACGGCTTTATGTCAAGACATGTTGTCGATGCCTTTGTCAGATTTGGTAAAAAGATGATTGATCATTTTTCAGATCGTGTTAAATACTGGATTGTTTTTAATGAGCATAATCTCTACTTCCAAGATGAAGTATTTAATATTTCTGGCTATGAAAAAGGCGATAAATCTTTAGACGATATGTACACAATCTTTCACCATACAATGATTAGCCACATTCGTTTAGCTAATTATATTCATGAAAAATATGATGATGTAAAAATTGGCGGCATGCTAGCTTACCAACAAATTTATCCAGAAACTTCAAAGGCTACTGACGTTTGGGCTGCTAAGCAAGTTCAAGAATTTTTGAACTTTAATATTTATGATGCAGATACTGGACGTGGTTACTCGCCAGAAGTTATGCAGTATGCAAAAGATCATCATATTAACTGGGATATTACTGATGAAGACAAAGAAGAAATGAAAAAAGCAAAAGCTGACTTCCTAGCTTTCAGTTATTACTCTTCTTGGACTCTCTCCGCCGATAAAATTCCAAAAGATGCAGCACCTAACCGTTACATGAATTATGGCGGTGTTGAAAACAAATATCTCAAGACTAATGATTGGGGCTGGACGATTGATCCACTTGGTTTTAGAAACGCCATTACGACAATGTACAACCATTACAAGATCCCAGTTTTCCCAATTGAAAACGGAATCGGCTTAAAAGAAACTTGGGACGGTGAGCATATGATCGAAGATGATGAGAGAATTGCTTACCATGAAGAACATATCAAAGCAATGAAAGATGCAATGTTCTTAGATGGTGCCAAAGTTCTTGGCTACCTTGGCTGGGGATTAATTGACATTCCAAGTTCACACGCCGATATGGAAAAGCGTTATGGTGCTGTTTACGTTAACCGTTCAAATCACGATTTAAAAGATCTAAAGCGTATCCCAAAGAAATCATTTTATTGGTTCCAAAAAGTTTTAAAGAATAATGGAGACGAATTATAATGAATGATCAAAAACAATCGGGCTTTAGTGTGTTTGTTAACAAACATATCTTGCCCCCAGTAATGAAATTTGTTAACACAAAAGCAATTCAAGCCTTACAAAATGGTATGATTTATACTTTACCATTTATCCTTATCGGATCTATCTTCCTAATTTTAGGAAATATTCCTATTCCAGCTGTAGCTAATGCAATTAATGCTTCCGGTTGGGGGGCTTTCTTTAACCAAGCCTATACAACAACTTTTAACGTCATGGCTCTATGGGCATCAGTTGGTATTGCTTATATTTATGTCAAAAATGAAGGATACGAACCATTAGCACCAGGTTTAACTTCATGCGCTGCGTTCTTAATGCTTCAAACTTTAACTATTGATAGTCCATTGAAGAACGCTATGGCTAATGGTATTGATGGCGGAATGAGCGCTAAAGCTGTAACTGAAAATATTGATAAGTTACCACATGCTTTACAGACATTCCTAGAATCTCCAGTTGCAGGTGTATTTAACATTACTTGGCTAGGTGGAGACGGAATGATCGCCGCAATTATCATTGGGTTATTAGTTGGCTGGATTTATTCAGCAATTATGAGAAAAGGTTGGACTATTAAGTTACCTGAACAAGTCCCGGCAGCTGTTTCTAACCAATTTACTGCTATGATTCCCTCAGGAATTATTTTAATGGGCTCAATGCTTATTTACGCAGGCTTCAAATTAACTACTGGCTCAGACTTCTTGCAATGGACTTATAAAACTCTTCAAATTCCACTTCAAGGCATTTCTGACTCACTTGGTGGTGCCATTGCAATTGGATTCTTAGTACCATTCTTCTGGTTCTTTGGTGTTCACGGTGGTTTAATCGTTGGTTCTCTTGCTGGTCCTATGCTTCAAGCAAACTCATTTGATAACGCACAATTATTTAAGGCTGGTAAATTAACTATTGCTAATGGTGCACACGTTGTTACTAACGAATTCTACAACAACTTTATTAACTTAACTGGTTCAGGTATTACCATTGGTTTAATTATCTTTATCTTAATTGCTGCTAAATCAGCACAATTACGTTCAATTGGTAAAGTTGAATTAGTTCCTGGTATCTTTAACATTAACGAACCATTCCTATTTGGTTTACCTATTGTTATGAACCCATTCTTAGCAATTCCATTCTTCTTAACTCCAGTTGTAGTCGCAATTTCAACTTACTTTGTAATTAAAACCGGTATTGTTCCCCCTCTTAACGGTTTTGCTTGTCCATGGACAATGCCTGCTGTTATCTCAGGTTTCCTAATTGGTGGCTGGAAGATGGCAATTTGGCAAGCATGTACTTTGGTGATTTCAACTTTAATCTACTGGCCATTTGCTAAGAAGTATGACAACATCCTTGTTAAACGTGAAAATGCAGCTCTTAAGAAAGACGAAGCTGAAGGTAAATAATTTTTTCAGTTATTAATTAACACTTATCATTAAAATAGTGCTATAATGTAAATGCTTTCAATGATGAAAGTGCATACATTTAATTTATAGATCAACACTCAAACACTGAAAAACACTTAATTGTATTTACAAAGGAGATAATTATTATGGCAGACAAAACTATTATGCTTGCTTGTTCAGCAGGTATGTCAACTTCATTATTAGTATCAAAGATGCAAAACGCAGCTAAAGAAAAAGGTAAGGATTACAAAATCTTTGCTACTGCAGCATCAGGTATTCAAGATGAAATTGATAAGGAACACCCAGATGTATTGATGCTTGGACCTCAAGTTCAATACATGGAAGACAGTGTTAAGAAGATTACTGATGCAGCAGGCATCCCATTAGCAGTTATCAACATGCAAGACTACGGTATGATGAATGGTGAACATGTTCTTGAAACTGCTCAAGAATTAATGGGCGACAAATAGTCAAAATGAATGACGAAGTAAAAATTGTTAATGAATTCGATCGCGATGGACATCACTTTAAAATTGGAGTTAGTGCAGATGGGCAAGTTTCTATCTATGTAGATAATGAAACTAAAGCCCATCATGGCTATCATTTCCCAGGTGTGATTCAGGTTCCTAAGGGTCTTGAACTAGATGGAAAAATGATGTTGCAACTACCAATTGATTGCGATGCCGCAATTGATCAAGGAATTCAAGAATTAAAACAAAAATAATTTATGGGAGATGCTTGCTGACATAGTAAAATAAAATATTGTCAGGAGCATCTTTTATTTTAAAAATACTATCTAGGAGAATTAAATTATGGCACAAGAAAATAGCGATAACATGCAAGTTGTAATGGGAATTATTATGCAAGCAGGTAATGCAAAAGCTGCTGCTATGCAAGCAATTCAAGCTGCTAAAAAAGGCGATTTTGACAAGGCTGACGAATTTATTAAACAAGCAAATGAAGGCTTAGTAAATGCTCACAATGTTCAAACTGATATGCTAACTCAAGAAGCACAAGGTAACCACGTAAAAGTTGACCTTTACATGGTTCACGCTCAAGACCACTTAATGACAGCTATTACTTTTATTGATTTAGCTAAAGAAGTAGTAGCTGTTTACAAAAAAATGGCTGAAAAATAATGGCTGCGGAAGCAAAATACTTAAAAGTTGCTCGAATTCTACAAAAAAGAATTGAAGATGGAGTCTACAAAACTCAGGCTCCCCTTCCTGACCAAAAAACACTTGCAGACGAATTACACGTAAGCCGTTTGACTGTAAAAAAAGCCTTAGATGGACTACAAAGAAAAGGCCTTGTTTATAAAGAATCAGGGTTAGGTACTTTTGTATTAGGGCCAGTCCCAATTCAAGATAAATTTGATTCACCAGCTAATGCCTTTAGTGGCTTAGCTAACTTACTTGGATCAGATGAAGTTACCAGCGACATTATTGAGTTCAATGTTGAATTTCCTAATGAAGATGTTCAACATTACTTAAAATTAAAGTCTAGTGATCCTGTTTATAATATTCGTCGCTTAAGACGACTTGAAGGAAAGCCACTGATTCTAGAACATACCTTTATGCCTGTCAACTTAGTTCCTAACTTAAACGAAGTTATCTTACACAATTCAATCTATAATTATCTTCACCAAAACTTAAAACTTAAATTTGGCGTTGCATATCGTAAGATTAAGGCTACTAAGGCAGATGATTGGGATCAAAAATACCTTGATGCTAAAAAAGATGACCCAATTTTAGAGCTTGAACAAATCGTATGGTTAAACAATGGTCAACCAGTTGAATATTCAACCAGTCGCAATCGCTACGATGAACGAAATTACGTCGTTTTAGAAACAAACAGCTTTTAAGTAAAAGTTCTAGAGCAATTCTAGAACTTTTTTTATAAATTTAAACAGATAAAGAAAGGAAAAATAATGACTAAAACCTACTCAATGCCAAAGGATTTTTACTGGGGTGGCGCTAGTGCCGCTAACCAATATGAAGGCGGTTATGATGAAGGTGGCAAGGGATTAAACGCCATTGATGTCTTAACTAATGGCTCTGCTACTGAGCCAAGAAAAGTTACCTGGAAAATGCCAGATGGTAAAACTGGTACTACTGCTATGGCTTGGGGTAACGAGTTCAAATTACCTGAGGGCGCAAAGCCAGCTCTTTTAGATGATTACTACTACCCTAGTCATGAAGGAACAGATTTCTATCATCATTACAAAGAAGATATTAAATATATGGCCGACATGGGCTTTAATATGTTCCGTTTATCTCTAAATTGGTCACGCATTTTACCAAATGGAGACGATGAAGAACCGAATGAAGAAGGATTAGACTTCTACGATAAGGTTTTTGATGAATGTGCTAAGTATGGCATCGAACCACTTGTTACCCTTTCACACTATGAGACTCCTCTATCTTTAGTCAATCGTTTTGGTGGCTGGAAAGATAGGAAAATGATCGATATTTTCGTTCACTACGCAGATATCGTCATGAACCACTATAAAGGTAAGGTTAAGTACTGGCTTACTTTTAATGAAATTAATGCCATGGATATGGCTCCTTATATGGGTGGGGGCTTAATTGATGGAAGTGAGCAAAACCGTGCTCAAGGAGCTCACAATCAATTTGTAGCTAGCAGCAAGGTTGTTAAACTCGCTCATGAGATTGATAAAAACAACCAAGTTGGTCAAATGCTTGCCTACTCTGCTTACTATCCATATACATCAGACCCTGCAGATCAGCTTTTAGTCATGAAAGCTAAACAAGAAATGCTTTTCTATTCTGACGTTCAAACTGGTGGACGTTATCCTGAATATCGCTTAAAACAATATGAACGAGATGGCATTAAACTAGAAGATACTCCAGAAGACTACGAATTAATTAAAAAATATCCAGCAGATTTCTTAAGTTTTTCTTGCTACACATCTAATGTCTTAACAACTCATGAAGCTGATGCTAAAGCAAACGGTAATATGTCAGCAGGTGGCGTTAAAAATCCTTACCTTGACTATAACGCCTGGGGCTGGGCAACAGACCCTGATGTCTTAAGAATTGCCTTAAATGACCTTTGGGACAGATACCACAAGCCATTGTTTATTGTTGAAAACGGTCTTGGTTGGGGCGATGAATTGACTGAAGATTACAAGATTCACGATGATTATCGCATTAACTACCTTCGTGCTCAAATTAAATCAATGGAAGAAGCAGTTAACGAAGATGGGATTCCATTAATGGGCTACACAATGTGGTCAGCAATCGATCTAGTTTCAAACGGAACTGGTGAAATGAAGAAGCGCTACGGATTTGTTTATGTAGACCGCGATGATAAAGGTAATGGCTCACTTAAGAGATATCCTAAGGACTCATTTGACTGGTACAAGAAAGTCATTGCCTCCCATGGTAAAGATTTAGACTAAAAAGAAAATAGAACCTAGCACTTTCTAGGCTCTATTTTTTTACAAAACAACTATAGAAAGATGAATAAAATGATTACAATAACAGATCAAGCTAGTTTTAAAGCAAAGGACTTCTTTAATTATCTCGATATGCAACTTACTCAGGCCATTAAAAAGGCTCGTGGAAATGACTTACCTATTAAAATTGCTGCAGGAACCAGCTATCAGCAACGTAATGTAAAAGCAGACATTACTGAATATGAATTTGGTAAGAAATACGTCTCAGTTTTTAAATCTCCTAAACTAGACGTTAAGATTGCTTACTATTTAGAAGATAATGATCAAGGCTGCAAAATAACCTTTAACGAAGATGTTTTAAGCTATGACGAAAAGAGACATTCTAATATCGGCACTTGGTTTTACAATTGGCAATTAAAACAAGGTGCTAAAAAGCAACTAAAGCAAATGAAAAGAAATGTATTAGCTTACGCAAAATAAAAAATAGTCCTAGTCTCAACAATTGTAGTGACCCCCGAAATTCGGACACGGATTTCGGGGGTTTTACTATGTCTAAATTAACTAAAAAAGATAAATTGAATATTTATAAAGAATGGACGATTGAAAATAAAAGATCGACATATTTAAGTAAAAAGTATGGAATAGGATCAGTTAGTATTAAGTACTTAGTTTCACTCATTCATAGGCATGGAATAGATATATTAGATAAGCCCTATACTTATTATTCAGCCCAATTTAAGCTAGAAGCTATCAATCGGGTTTTAGTCAATCATGAGACTGCTTACTCTGTATCTTTAGAATTGGGCTTGAAAAGTCAAGGCATGCTTATTAATTGGATTCGCTCTTATAAAGAAAACGGGTATAATGTCGTTATTAAGAGGAAGGGACGACGAACCTGTGAACAAAGAACTAGAGAAATTGAAGAAAGAAAACGAAGAATTGCGTCGCCAGAATTTAAAGCTTACTGTCGAGAACGCATTTATAAAAAAATTGGATGCCTTGGTTCAAAAGAGAAAAAACCAACCAAAACAGAAATAGCACAAGCTGTTAGAGAATTAAGGCTAGAACTTGGGTTGGGTGTTAAAACTATCTTGTCGATTTTAAATGATCCGAATAATGCTTTACCTAGCTTATCCAGAAGCAATTATTACGATATTTTAAAGCGCGAAGATCAAGATGAGATAAAGCACCACGGTCTAATTAAACGAATTAAAGAAATATTCTTTGAACTTAAAGCTAGATACACTGCTCCAGGTTATCGAACAATAACTGATCACTTACATAGTGAAGGCTTTATAATCAATCGAAAAACAGTCTATCGTTTAATGCGTAAACTTAATTTGATTGGATATCGTATGAAACGTAGAAGACGCTACAACAGCTTTGAGGGTGAAATTGAAGGAAGAATTAAACCTAACTTAATTAAACGCAACTTCTTTGCCGTTAGGCCAAATATGAAATGGTACACAGATATTACTGAATTCAACTTAAGAGGACAAAAGCTTTATCTATCGCCTATTATCGATGGCTGTGGGAGAGATATTGTCGCTTATAATATCTCTCGTAGTCCCAACTTACAGCAGGTAATGACTATGCTTGATGATGCATTTAAAGCTAATGGTTCATTGAATGGATTAGTATTTCATTCAGATCGTGGCTGGCAATATCAACATAAGACTTATCAATATGAACTTGCAAGACGTGGCATTGAACAAAGCATGTCTAGGAAAGGCTGTTCTCCAGACGATGGGCTTATGGAAGGCTTCTTTGGCATACTTAAAAGAGAGATGTTTTATGGCAAAGAATCAAACTATGCCAATCTGAATGAATTGGAACAATCGATTAAAGATTATATTCATTTCTATAATTACGAAAGGACAAAGAGTAAACTAAAAGGACTGACTCCGATTCAATATCGAAATCAATCCTTAGTTGCATAATATTAATAAAGTGTCCAATTTTTGTGGGTCACTACAAATTGAGATTAGGGCTATTTTATTAAATAATATCGTCAGAACTTTGATCATAGAACCTAGAATTTTGATAATTATATACCAGCTTAGAACTATCAAACGCAGTTCCATTTGCTAGATAAAAAGTATCATAAACTTCTAAGCAGGGATCTCCCTCTTTTAATTCAAGATATTTTGCTTCATCAGCAGTCAATTTTCTAACACGCATATACTTGTCAGAAAATCGAATCTCTTTCTTTAATCCCTCTCTTATATAGTCAAAAATTGATCCTTCTGCAATTTCTTTACTCATGAAGGGAATTAGACTCTTACGATAATAAGACTCTTCTAAGACAAAAGGCTTCCCCTCTTGCCTGCGCAATCTTTTAATAAAGTAGCATACTTCATCAGAATGAAGATAGTCACTTAAAGGCTTGGGAGCTCTCTTTTCAGAAAACTCAATTACTTCTGTAGTGGGGTCTTTTAATACATGGGCAAAACCAGCATTATCAGTTAGTGACATATAGCCATCTCGTCCAGTAGGACGGACGAAAACTCCTGAACCTTGGACTTTATAAACAAGTCCGCGCTGAGTAAGTAATGTAATTGCCTGCAAAATAGTTGATTTTCCAACTTGATATTCTTTCATCAAATCAGTAATTGTTGGCAATTTATCACCATGATGAAGTTGCTTCTCAGTAATATAATTTTTTATTTTATCTGCAACTAATTCATATTTCTTCATTATTGTGTCCTTAAATAAAAAATCCTCATAGTTATATTTTAAACTACGAGGATTTTAAAAATCTATACTTTTAATTAAGCTTTTGTAGCACCTGCTTGTTCTTTCTTAAGCAATTCATTGTCGTAATGCTTAATGAATGGATACCAAATTAAGAATGCAATGACAACATTGACTAAGGCTAAAACAGCACCTTGCCAACTAGCAGTGGCCATCATACCACCAAGTCCTACAGGAATAGGCCATGGTTGTTGAACGATAATCTTAGGTACTAAATTAGTCGCAATTGCAGCGTAAGCAGTCATTGAACATACCATTGGAGCAGCTAAGAATGGAATAAATAATTTAATATTATAAACAATTGGCAAACCAAATAGTAAAGGTTCATTAATATTAAATATAGCAGGAACAGCTTCAAGTTTACCAAGTTCTCGTAATTGCTTAGATCTAGAAGCAAAGGCCATCCAAAGTGCCATACCCAAAGTAGCTCCAGAACCTCCCATAACTACGAATGCATTTGAGAATTCACCAGCAAATACGTAGTGAGCACCAGAAGCATTAGCAGCCATATTTGATAAAACGATTGCTTGGTAAAAACTTGAAATAATAGTAGCTCCGTGGATACCAAACCACCATAAGAAGTGAATTAGGAAGAAAATAATCAAAACTCCCCACCAAGTATTAGCAATGTTTGAAACAAATGAGAATGGAATAAATAATAATTGAAAAATATCTGTCCCAAGAATGATTAAAATGACATCAATTACAGCAATAACAATAGCAATAACAAAACCAGGAATTAAAGCAGTAAATGAGTTAGCAACACCTGATGGAACAGATGCTGGCATCTTAATACGCCAATTATGCTTAATACAGAAACGATAAATTTGAACAGTTAACCAAGCAATGATTAAGCCTGTAAAGATACCAGTCGCACCAACTCTAGTTAGTCCTGAGCCTGAAACTCCATAACCACTAGCAACAATATTATCCTTCTTTAAAATATTAACGAAGACAGTGTTGCCACCCTTCCATACTAATTGTGGAACGGTAATGAATAAACCCATTAAAGTTAAGAAAACAGCGTTTAATGGATCAAGCAATAAGTTTTCTTCTTTGCGATAAATATCTGCATAATTATAAGCAAATGATCCAGCAAAGTAAATTGCAATAATACCCATTGTGGCGTTGTAAATAACAGTATAAATATTGTTAAAACGTCCAAATGTATTATTGTAAAAATCTACAAATCCTTTAGCAGTAATAACCTGAGTCAAAACTGTTAGGACCAAAAACATTGATCCAATGATAGAAAAGGCAATAATGGAATAACCAGCACCCATAATTGCACGTACAAAACGTGAACCCGAGAACTTGCCTAGTATCTTCATCATTTTATCTTTAAATGATGGTTGCGCAGTGTCAGACATAGTACATCCCCCTCAATTTGTCCTACTGTCTATTACTTTCAAATGTCTTAATTGCTCGTGCATATTTGTCGCGGCCATTTTGAATGTTGCTAATTCTTCTTAAAATCAAAATAGAACCTAAAATTCCAACAACTAGAATCGTAAAAATTACATTTGCGACATCATTTGTAGCCATAAAAGGAAATAGAATCTTTCCAAATGGTAAATAGCAACCTATAGCAAAGATTACATTTGCACCTAGCTGCAGCTGATAATACAGTTTCGTAAACTTCAAGTCAGTATTTCTAACATTCCATTTGCTTACCTGCTCTACTGAAGCTACTAATAATAAAACAAACAATAATCCCGAAATTATCGAAGCAACAATATCTTTGTAGCAAACTGCAAAAACTAACCAAAATAGATTAGTGAATAAGAACGCCGCAGAAAAATAACGAATCATTAAATAGCGGCTAAAATTTATAGATCTCACACTCATATCATGTTTCTTTTGTTCTAAACTCTGATCTTTTTTAGTCATTATTGTATCTGCCCTTTCAATATTGTTCCTGAACAATTCAGACAACACCTGTATAATACTCTTTAATGAAACCGTTTGCAAGATTAATAACCATTTTCTTACTAAAAAATAAAATTCTATACTTTTAATCTTTACAATTGAGTTTTTAATTTGTAGAATGAACTTCGAAAACGCTTACTTTAGAAAGGACGTATTGAATATGACTGGATATACTATGCCTAAAGGCTTTTTATGGGGTGGAGCAGTTGCTGCTCACCAACTTGAAGGTGCTTGGAATGAAGACGGAAAAGGAATGTCAGTTGCCGACGTGATGACAGTAGGATCAGCTACTAAACCACGTGAAATTACTGATGGCGTACTTCCTGGTAAAAATTATCCTAACCATGATGCAATTGACTTTTACCACCACTATAAAGGCGATATCAAATTAATGGCTGAAATGGGCTTTAAGGCTTTCCGTACATCAATTGCTTGGACTAGAATTTTTCCTAAAGGTGATGAAAAAGAACCTAATGAAGCAGGACTCAAATTCTATGATGACTTATTTGACGAATGCCACAAGTATGGAATCGAACCTGTAATCACTCTTTCTCACTTCGAAATTCCATATCACTTAGTTAAAGAATATGGCGGCTTTACTAACCGTAAATTAATTGACTACTTCGTACGTTTTGCTCGCGTATGTTTCAAGCGCTACAAGAACAAGGTTAAGTACTGGATGACATTTAATGAAATCGATAATCAATCCAGCTTCAATAACGACTTTTTAATGGCTACTAACTCTGGTATTTTGTTCAAAAATGGCATGGGCGATAAGGAGAAAGAAGCAGCAATGTATCAAGCTGCTCACTATGAATTAGTTGCTTCTGCTTTAGCAGTTAAAGAAGGACACAAGATTAATCCAGACTTCCAAATTGGTTGTATGATTAACTACTCACCTGTTCGTCCTTTAACTCCATCTTCAGACGATGTCTTACTTGCTGACAAATTTGAACAAAGACGCGACTTTTTCTCTGACGTTCACGTTAATGGTGAATATCCAAACGCAGTTGAAGACTACATTGAAAGAAATGGCTACCGTCCAGACATTACCGAAGAAGATAAGATTGCCTTAAAAGAAGGTACTGTTGACTACGTAGGCTTTTCATACTATCAATCAACTACTGTTTCAAGTAAGAAAGTTAAGCCTGACGAATTAACCGACTTGCAAGAAGCCATTGTTGAAAATCCAACTCTAGAACGTAGTGATTGGGGCTGGGAAATTGATCCAGAAGGTTTAAGAATTTCTCTTAACCACTTAACTGACCGCTACCACAAGCCATTATTTATCGTTGAAAATGGTCTTGGTGCTTACGATAAGCGCGAAGCTGACGGTTCAGTTCATGATCCATACAGAATTGACTACCTAAGAAAACACATTGAACAAATGGAAAAGGCTGTTGTTTTAGACGGTGTTGACTTGATGGGTTATCTTCCTTGGGGTTGTATTGATTTAGTTTCAGCTGGAACTGGTCAAATGGACAAACGCTACGGCTTCATCTATGTTGACAAGAATGATAAGGGTGAAGGAACACTAGAACGTTCAAAGAAGGATTCATTTAACTGGTATAAGAAAGTTATCGAATCTAACGGTAAAGACTTAGATTAGTAATTTAAAATAGGATTTAGCAAGTATACTAAATCCTATTTTTTTCTTTCAAATTAGCAGTTAATATGTCAGAGTGCTAAATGTTTTACATTCTATCCTAACCTACTACAATAAACAGTGTAGAGAGCGTAATGGAAGGAAGTTTTATTATGGCAAACGAAATGATGAAAAATCATAATAACGATAATATGATGGATCAATTAAGCGATTGGTTTAGTTTTCCAAAAGACTTTTTTGACGACAGTTCAATTAAGAACATTATGCAATCTGACGTAGCAGAAACTGATAAAGACTACATCGTTAAAGTGGATATGCCCGGAATGGACAAAAAGGATATCAAGGTTTCATATAAAGATGGCATCTTGAATGTTTCAGGAAGTCGTGATTCATTTGACAACTTAGATGATAAGAACGGCAATCTTCTTCACCGCGAAAGAAGCGTCGGTCACATTCAAAGAAGCTATCGTATTCCTGACGTTGATTCAAAAGAAATTTCTGCTAAAGACGTCGATGGCGTTTTAACCATTACCTTGCCAAAACTAACTGAAGAAGATAAAGAAAATACAATTACAATTGAATAATATTTATTAATTACTAAAAAACATCCCGCACAAAAACGGGATGTTTTTTAGTCTACATCAATAATTTTCACATTATAACTTCCGGCAGGTGCTTCTACTTCTACTGTTGCACCGGCCTTTTGCTTCATTAGAGCTTGGCCCAAAGGTGAATCAAAAGAAATTTTTCCTTTAGCTAGATCTGCTTCCATTCTACCGACAATTCGATATTCTTCAGCTTCATCATCACCTTCAAAAAGTAATTTCACATTTGAACCCAAGTCTATTGTGCCAGTTTCATCTTTTTGAATAATCTCAGAATAACGTAATTGTTTATCTAAGTAACGCAAGCGACTCTGTAAATGTCCTAACTCCATTTTTGCAGTAGTATATTCAGAATTTTCCGATAAATCCCCCATACTGCGAGCTTCTTGCAAGATCTTAATTCTACGTGGTCGATCTTTCTTTAAGCGAGCTATCTCATCTTTAATTTCTTGATAGCCTTCTGGTGTCATCTTTTGATAATAAACCATTACTTAACCTTTTCATCATTTCCAGTAATAACATCTTGCTTGTATAAATCACCATTTTTTACTGAATAGTGGCCAACAATTGTTCCAGTTGATTTTTCAGCTAAAGAATATTGACCATTGCCGCCATCAATTAGAGTGAAGTTATCTGGACCATAACTGCTTGAGTAGCCATGTTCTTTAATAGTGTTAGAAACCATCTTGTTAAACATTGCATCTGAAGCATTATTAGCTGACGATGCATTTTGATTATTACTATTAGTTTGACTGTTAGATGATGCAGCTGAATTTGACGCATTATTTGAATTAGTTGATCCAGTTGAATCAGAAGAATTGTTAGAGTTAGTTGAATCGCTCTTATCAGTCTTTTCACTATTGCTGCTACTTGAACTGTCGCTGCTGCTCTTACTACTCTTCTTATCTGAACTAGTAGTATCTGTATCATCAGTATCTACATCATTCTTATCTTTTTTGCTTGTATGCTTTTTAGTTTTATGACTCTTCTTGTGACTTGTCTTACTGCTTTTTGCCTCGTTATTAGTATTAGATTGGTTGGCACTATTGCTGCAACCTACAGCAAGGAGCATTGTCATTAAAGTTATTCCTGATACAAAAATATTCTTTTTCATATTTAATTCCTCCGATATTGTTATAAACATTATACTTCATAACGTCTATTGAAATACTTATGAAAGTTACTTTCATTCACAAAATTAGTGTATTAAATCATTATTTGCTGTATAGTAAATATAATGAAAAATATTATAAAAAAATTAAAGGAGTGTAATCTATGTCTCACGAATTAACCCTACAAGAAATTGATCAATTCCGCAGCGACTTTGATAATTCACGTAACGAAGTTGTCTCCCGCGCTGCCATGCGTTCTGGTGTATTAGAGGCATCTTTTAACCCAGCAGTTACTAACCGCTTAAACGATGTCTTTTCTGTTGAAGTAGAAACTGATAATGTTACTAACCAAATGCAATCAGGCCGTTGCTGGTTATTTGCAACCTTAAACACTTTACGCCATGATTTTGGTAAAAAGTACAAAGCTAAGAACTTCACTTTATCCCAAGCATATAACTTCTTCTGGGATAAAATTGAGCGTGCAAATATCTTCTATGATGCCATTATCGATTCAGCCGACAAGCCTTTAGATGACCGTACTGTTAAGGCATATATGAACTTTGCAGGCTCAGATGGTGGTCAATGGGCAATGGCTGCTTCATTAGTTAAGAAATACGGCGTTGTCCCAACTAATGCTATGCCAGAAAGCTTTAACACTAACCACACTGCTGGCTTAGCTGATGCTTTAGCTCGTAAGGAAAGAAAAGATGCCTTGGTTTTACGTAAATTAGTTCAAGAAGGTAAAACTGAAGAAGTTGAAAAGAAGCGTAAAGAATTCTTAAGCGAAATTTACCGGATGACTGCAATTGCTGTTGGCGAACCACCTAAGACTTTTGACTTAGAATACCGCGACGACGATAAAAAATTGCACTTAGATAAGAACTTAACACCAGTTGAATTCTTCAATAAGTATTGGAATATTAACTTCGATGACTATGTTTGCTTGACTAATGCACCTGACCACGAATATGGCAAGCTTTACTCGCTTCCATTTGAAGATAACGTTAATGGTGGTCTTCCTATTACTTTCTTAAATGTTCCAATCGAATACTTAAAAGAAGCTGCAATCAAGCAATTGAAGGACAGCGAAAGTGTTTGGTTCGGTAACGATGTCTTAAAGGAAATGGACCGCAAGACTGGTTACTTAGATACTGAATTGTACAAGACTGACGAATTATTTGATGTTGATACTTACATGACTAAGGCTGAAAGATTGGCTACTGGCGAAGGTGAAGTTAGTCATGCAATGACCTTAGTTGGTGTCGACTTAGACAAGGGAGAAATCCGTAAGTGGAAAGTCGAAAACTCATGGAGTGAAAAGTCAGGCCGTAAGGGTTACTTCACAATGAGCGATAAATGGTTTGATGAGTTTGTTTATGAAGTAGTTGTTAGAAAAGAATTCTTAACCGACGATCAAAAGAAACTCGCAGAAAGCAAGCCTACTCCACTTCCAGCTTGGGACTCACTTGCTTAATAAAACATACTTATGCAAAAAGCATTGTGTCAAAAATTGATACAATGCTTTTTTACTACACGTTCCATTCATCCATAAATTCTTGAACGAATTCACGCATATATTCAGTTCTTCGATGTGCTTCTTTCTTAGCAGCGGGTGTATTCATCAATCCCTCTAAATCAAATAATTTTTCATAGAAGTGATTAATCGTTGTTTCAACATGATTACGATATTGGTCATGGCTTACTAACTTTTCAGGCTTAATCTCTGGATCATAGATCTTATTTCCATGCTTTCCACCATAAGTAAATGCTCGTGCAATTCCAATTGCACCTAAGCTTTCAATTCGGTCTGCGTCTTGCACATATTGTCCACTCAAGGGCAACTTATAGTGGTGTTCAATATTGGCGGAAAAAGACATGTGCTGAATCGTAAATAATATATCTTGTGCTTCTACCTCGGTAAATCCAACTTTAGGTAGTAACTCTTTAATTTCTGCAATTACCTTGCTTGGGTCCTCGCAAATTTTCTCATCAATTGTATCGTGTAAGTAACTACCGGTCTGAATAATAGCAACAATTCGACTATCCTCATGTGCATCAGGATAATCGCTTAAATACATTTTTGTAGCTAAATTAGCTACTCTTTGCCCATGATAGTAATCATGACCTGTTTTTTCACCTTTTAAATGATCTTTTGTAAATTGCTTAACTAATTCAATATCCATCTTTTTATCACCGCAATTAAGCCATTGAGTCCCAACAAGGAACTGGAGTAGCTTCACCTTCAGCAATCTTTACCAATTTTTCTGGTAAGTATTGCTTCTTGACTACAACCTTAAATAAGTATTCGTCAAACCACTTGTCATCCATAACAAAGTAGCCCTTTTCACCAACTTTAGTTCCCCAAGAATTTTCAACTTTCCATTGACGAGGCTTACCATCAACTACATCTACTCCAACAAAGGTCATCGCATGAGTAGAGCCACTAGCACCAGTTTCAAGACGCTCTTTCTTATTTAATTTAGTTTCAATATTAAAAATAGTATCTGTTTCATATAAGTCAGCAGCTAAAATACCCTTTTGACGGTCGCTTTGCTTGCCTACATCACAACCAAACCAGATCGTTTCACCATCTTTTAATTGCTTAATAGCAGCTTCCTTAAGATTTTCGATATTTGTATTTAAAAATCTAATTGGACTTCCGCCCTCAACATTATCCTCAAATGGAAATGCATAAAGCTTGTCATATTCATGGTCTGGCGCGTTAAAGAGAACAACATAATCATCCAAATCATCTTCAAAGTAATTGTGGAAAAAGTCTACGGGAGTAAGATTTTGATCTAACTTGTACTTTCCATCATCATCTTTAAATTCTAAATCAAACTTGTGCACAGGTTGTCCAAAAGCAATTACAGCCATACGGTAAACTTCACTTAAAAATTCTTGGCGTTTTTGCTCAATATCATCTTCTTTGCCTTCTTGAGCAAGTTTGCGTAAAACTAGTCCGTCTTCACGTAATTTCATGTTCAAGGCTTGATTAAATGCTGCTGTATTGTTGGCAGTAAAGCTCTCATCTTGTGCATAAGTTGGCACTAAACCATATTTTCTAATTAATGAAACAGCCATATGCCATTGCCCACCATCAGTATCTGGTGCTTGTAAGTAAAAGTGCACAGTTCGATCATCCACAGGTTTATCCGCAGTTTCTAAGATATGATTGAAGAAAATATTTGCTCTTTCAATTCGATCCCAGAAGAAGAGATAGCTTTGTGAAAAAGTAAAGTTCTTTGCGTGATATTGCTTAGCGAACTTGTGACGTAAAACATTCAATGCCGCAAATAACCAGCAACGTCCTGATTGCTTTTGATCAGTCACGTTATCAGTTGGAATTTCAATTGAGAAAGTCCGGTTTAAATCACGAATTCCTTCACTATTGAAACTTGCCTTTTGCACACCGTTATTCACAACAGCTAATTCGGCAATTTTATTTTGCTTGTTTTGTTGATAATCTTGTTGAAATTTTGCAATTTCATCTAGTGTAAGTTCATGTGCCATATTTGTTCTTCTTTCATAAATTACAGTGTTTTATTCCATTATAAAAAGGGACAGTCGTTTTGACCATCCCTTAATACATTGCTTATCAAAAAAGCTTCTGCTAGCCTAAGCTTATTCAATAACTAAGCCGTTTCCCAGATTTGAACTGGGGACCTCCTCCTTACCACGGCGGTGCTCTACCTCCTGAGCTAAAACGGCAAACACATTTAATCTACACCTAATTATAACAAAAAAGACGAGGAATGCTTTCTAGCCATCCCTCGTCTTCTTTTTTCACTAACTATTTAATTTTAACTAAGGTGTACTTTCTCTTACCTTTACGGATAATTACGTACTTACCATCAAAATCATTGTCAGGTTCAATAATGAAGTCAATATCATTTTGACGTTCACCATTTACGTAAATAGCACCGTTCTTAACATCTTCACGTGCTTGACGCTTAGATGGTTCAATCTTAGTTTCAACCAAAAATTCAACGATATTCTTAGCTTCGTGGGTTGCTTCAGCACTTGGAGCGTTCTTCAAAGCTTGTTCAATTTGAGGCACAGACAAGCTCTTAACGTTACCTGAGAATAGCGCTTCAGTAATCATTTGAGCTTCTTTTAAGCCTTCTTCGCCATGAACAAACTTGGTTACTTCTTCTGCTAATCTCTTTTGAGCTGCTCGCTTCCAAGGTTCTTTTTCAGTCTTTTCAGCCAAGTCCTCGATTTCTTCACGAGATAAGAAAGTAAAGTACTTAAGGTATTTCACAACATCACGATCGTCTTGGTTAATCCAGAATTGGTAGAATTCATAAGGACTAGTCTTTTCTGGATCAAGCCAAACAGCACCACCAGCAGACTTACCAAACTTAGTACCATCAGCCTTAAGCATCAATGGAATAGTTAAACCAAATGCTGGACGATCTTGACCTTCAAGCTTGTGAATCAAATCAATACCAGCAGTAATATTGCCCCATTGATCAGAACCACCAATTTGAAGTTGAACACCATTGTCTTTGTTTAAGTGATAGAAGTCAATTGCTTGTAAAATTTGGTAAGTAAATTCAGTGAATGAAATACCATTTTCCAAACGACTAGCAACAACATCCTTGTTAATCATGTTGTTAACTTGGAAAAACTTACCGTAGTCACGTAAGAAGTCAATCAAGTTAAGCTTACCAAGCCATTCCGCATTGTTTTTAATTTCAAAGTTTTCAGTACCGAATAACTTCTTCATTTGGGCAGTTAATTTTTCTTCATTGTGCTTAACTTGCTCAGCAGTTTGAAGAACACGTTCAGTCTTTCTACCTGATGGGTCACCAATGGAACCAGTACCTCCACCGATCAAAATTACTGGGTGATAGCCTGCCATTTGGAATCTCTTCATAATCATGAATGGAATTAAGTGTCCAATATGAAGAGAATCGCCTGTTGGGTCAGTTCCACAGTAGAGAGCTAAATCATCATGCTCTTCTAAGTACTTGCGTAAACCTTCTTCATCAGTTTCTTGGTTAATAGCACCGCGCCATTTTAAATCTTCTAAAATGTCAAATTTTGCCATAATTTTTTCTCCTAACAAAAAACGTCCCTAGACTTCTCTCGAAATCTAGGGACGACTAAATTACTTCATTAGCCGTGGTACCACCCACGTTCGCGCTTAATGCGCCTTAAGACTGTTGATAAGGAAACAACCCCATTATTGTAATTCGCAAGCTTAACCTGTCTAGCTCACACCAACCGCTAGTTCTCTGAACGCTGAATTAAACTGCTACTTCTTATTTACCTATGATAATAAGGGAGAATAGCCTTTTAGTCAACCGCTTATTTATAAAAGCCCTTGACGTCTAATGTGTATCCCTTCCCTGCTGACATATCATATTGAATCAATTGATAGTCTTTCAACAATGCTTTTTGTTTCTTAGTTAATTTCTTTTCAGAAACTTTCTTTCCATTCTGATCAATCAATTCAAAACCATCACTACTGCTATAATTAATCGTCATGGCAGGAAGATCTTTATAGATTCTAGTAAGTAATGCTTGGTAAGCAGTAACTTTAGAATTAGTTTGGTCTAAAGCCATCGGAATAAAGGAACTCGTTGCAACATACTTATCTGGAACAATCTTATTCTTAGCACCGTGCTCACGAGCGTACTTATTTGAATAAATAAAGTAAGTAGTAGAGTGCATTTTAATTGGATACTTAGATAAGAGCGATTGATCAATAATTGATGGGTAGTGATCGCCATAAAATACAAGCGTGATTGGTTTATTAATTTCATCGATTTCTTTAATAAACTTCTTCACTGCCTTGTCAGTATATTCTACTCCCTTAGTATATGCAGCAAAACTAGTTTTAACATTATCGTCTGCAAGAGAAGAGCCACTAACATTATCTTTATATTGGTTTTGTGAATAGTAATCGCCATAAGGCATATGGTTTTGCATTGAGATCAAATTAATAAATTGACCATTTTTTCTACTCTTAATTTGTCTTAATCCATTCTGATAAGCCGTCTCATCAGAAAGATACGGACTAGTTCCAAGCGACTTTTGATCATATATCTTATATTTAGAACCTAAGTAAGCAAATTTATTAAATCCAAACCGACGATAATTATCAATTCGACCATAATAAGTACCATTAAAAGGATGAATTGCACTACTATAAGGGAAATTCATCCCAATTGTTGGATAAAAATTATAACGTGAGGTTACCTGAGTATATGGAGTTAAGGCACTAGAAAAGTTACCCATATTAAATCCAGTTAGGGACTCATATTCCATGTTTCCAGTTCCGCCACCATATCCAGCACTAAGCATCTTGCCAGAAGTCGTTTGCGACATTAAGCTACGAATATACTTCATCGGATCCCTAACATTATTAGAAATTTTTACTCCTGGGAATTCTTTTGGATCTACAAAGCTTTCACTAAGATTAAAGACAATTGTTTGATCGGATAACTTGTTCTTTCTAGTCTTATTAATAGCAACAGCTTCTTTTTCATACTTTTTAGTAATTTGCTTGATGGCATGTTCAGAATAACCATCAACTTTTTCCATGATTGGCACTTTGATGAAATCTAAGAAAGTTAAGACAGCACCGTTATTAGCTGTACTATCCGGTGGATTTCTAAAGTCAGGATTATTATCAAAACCCTTTGAAACATAATAAATTGCTGAATTTTCATCATTAAACCACACCGGTGTAATCAGGATTAAAAGACTAACAATTAAAGCAAGCCAACTCTTTTTCTTTCTCTTTAAGTTATGTGGGTGCTTTAGCTCTAGATAAACAATAATTGCAATCAAAAGTGCAATTCCCACAAGAATGTAAATTAGAGTCTGTACACCAATCATTGGAATTAATGTCTTCCAATTGACTATCTCACTAATTTCATTTGGATAGACAGGCTCTTCTCTAAGATCCATCTTGATTCCATCCGCAATTGCGATTCCTAAAGCTAGAACAGTTGGAATACTTGCGGATACCCAAAATCTAGTAGTAATTACATAGAAAATCTCATAAATTGCAAATAAGAAAATTCCCGCTAAGACTAATGTTCCAAACTTACTGGTAAAGATAAAGACTAAAGCAGACCAGAAATCACTTGCATATTGAATGTCTCTAACAGTGTAGAAGCCAACAATACTTAAGAGCATAAAGAAAACAAATAAGAAAATTGATCTGCCATGTTTCTTTAAAAATCCCAATCCTGCTTCTAAAAGCTTAACAAGACCATCTAAATTGTTCTCATCAAACTTATTCAAAAATCTCTGAACACGCTTATTTGAAAGTAGAAATTTAACAAAAAGGAAATTAATAATGAAACTTGCAAGCAATAAAGAAAGAATCAACAAAACAGTAACTTTTTTACTTACAGGAGCAAGCAAAAGCTGCAATTTTTCCTTCCACAAAGTCATTCCATAGGAAGTAGTTCCAAAGATAATTGCTGGAATTAAGATTGAGAAAGATCTGTGCGAAACGCCAATCATCCACTTTTTAAATAATAATGCGCCTGTTACCACAAATAAAATCATTAACGGTGATGATGGAGCCATTAACAGACTAGTGTTCCAAGACATATTCATCTGAGAAAAGACAAAGCCTTGCGGCGTCTGCATTGGCATTAAAGCAATTGTTAAATAATAGACTGCTGGCAATAAAACGATAGTTGCCAGGGTTAAGCTGACTAATACCTTTTTAGATACCTTAATCTTAGAAATAAGCATTCCCCAAGCAAAAGGCAAAACTAAATAAAGACCAAAGATACTATAACTAGTTAAAAGCGAATTTCCAGCACTCAAGGCAAAAATAAGAATTGTGATAGTAGTTAGTAGTAACGCATTCTGCTTATCACTTAATTTTTCTTGTAATTTATAAATAAATGGCTGGAAGAAAAGTGAAATGATAATTCCACTAAATAAAGCCGATGTACTCGTCAAAACTGGGAAAAAGATTCCCCATAAATTCCAAGCAGAGAAAAATTGCGGTAGCGAAATGACAAATACTAAATAGAAGATAATAAGGGTAATAACACCTTCAAGCCAGTTCTTAACTGCTTCTTTAAAGCTATACTCCTTATTACCATAGCTCATCCCATACCAAACCATTACCACTAGTTGAATCAGACTAATTACCATGCCAATTCTTGTTTTAGTAGAGACGGCTGTTGGGTTATAGTTCCAAAAGCCTAAAGTTTGAATTAATACTCCTAGCAATAAACATAAAAGTAAAATCCACTGGAATACTTTTCTTAATGTTGTTTTCATTTGTATATCCCTAACTTTTTCTTAATTGTTACCAATACATCCACTCGTTTACCATGACCAGTAAAGAAGTCGACAATATCTTTTCTGAATTGAAAAATCATAATTAAAGTAGCAATTAAAAAGATCAATCCTTGTTCCCAACCAAAATTAACCCAGGTAAAAATACTAAAACCTAGCATATAAACTAACGGCGGAATTGTAAGGTTCTTCATAATGATTACTAAAAACAAGCCAATTAATAGTGCAATTAGTCCTGCTCTCCAATCAAAGAACACAATCCATAAAGCAGTTACAGCTACTCCCTTTCCACCTTTAAAGTGATTCCAAAATGGAAAAGAATGGCCTAAAACCACGCCAAGACCAGCAAAGGATAAATCCAAACGGTTGCCATGATAAATGAAGTAGACAATTAATAAGGCAACCAAAGTTTTGGCTAAATCGCCAATACAAGTAAGAATACCCCATTTCTTACCAAACACAGCTCCGATATTAGCTGTTCCAGGATTTCCTGAGCCATATTTAGTCGGATCTTTATGTAAAAATATTTTTGCGACAATCATAGCAAAAAGGATATTTCCAAGGAAATATCCTATTACTATTGAAATTAATTCATTCATTAATAAGCACGATCTCCGTTCCATAATTCATCCGTATAAGGATCATATATGTAGTATACCTGATTAGAATCGCCACTGCTCCAATCAAATTGAGAATTCATTGAATTTTGATAAGTCTCATTATTATCAATATCCATTGAATCTAAACCGAGATCGTTTCTTACAATATTTGAAGTTCTTTGCAATTCTCTATCAGACATTACTTGATATGAAGCATCTCCAATCATTGCTCCTACTCCATGCAAGTAATCACTAGACATGTTGCTAGTACATTTACGGTAGTTTTTACTAATTTTGACCATTGAATCAAAAGTTAAGTTAGTTCTCAAACTAGTTGAAACAGAACCTAAGATTGAATCTAAATTCTTTAGCGTGCTAAATGACATTGCATGTTCTAAAACAGACATAATTACTTCACGCTGACGCAATTGTCTACCATAGTCTCCGCGGGGATCGTCATAGCGCATTCGAGAGTAAGCCAAGGCTTGACTACCATTTAAGTGTACCTTTTTACCTTTGGTGAAGGTGTAGCCATCGTAAGTAAACGTTAATGGTGGAGTCACTGTAACGCCACCAACGCCGTCTACAATCTTTCTCATTCCGCCCATATTCATTGAAATATAGTATTTGATTGGCACATTAAGGACCTTACTTGTAGTCTTCATTGCCATTTTGGTACCGCCAATATTATAAGCAGCATTAATCTTATGAACGCTAAAGTTTTCGGTACCAATCATTCTGGCCATGGTATCACGTGGAATCGACATTAAAGAAAGTTTCTTTTTAGTTGGGTTAACGGTTACCAAAATCATCGTATCTGAGTTTCCGCGAACTTCTTTTCTACCAAAGGCTCCCGTATCTGTTCCTAACAAGAGAATATTGAATGGTTCTTTACCAGAAAAGCTATCTTGTTTTACAGCAGTTTTTGGGTCATATGTTTTATCAAAGGCATTTTTAGCTTTTAAATAAACAGATCCCGCATAGGCTCCAAGTCCTAAAACCAGCACTAAAACAACCGCAATAATAATACGGATTGGCTTTTTCTTATTATTTTTTTCTTTGTTCATCTCCACTCTTGAGAGAACAGGTTCTTTGGGCTTATTATCCATAACATTCTTTCTCAAACTTTCTTAAAACAAGGATATTATAGCAAAATTACACTCTGAAAACTTTATTATGCCAAATCTTAAACAATTAGTAAAAAAGAGGAAAACTTCACACAGCTTTCCTCTTTTCATATTTATTCTAAAGTAATTGTAGTTGAAAAATGTGAACTTTCATCTGGTGCTAAGAAGTTGTTGCCCTCTTTTTTCATCCAGTCAGTTAATTCATTGCTCTTAATATCCGGTAATCCAGCAAAAGGTTCCATACATAAGAATTTAGCTTCTGGATCCGTCATTGTCCACAAAGCAACATATGGAAAATCTTCTAAAGTTAAAGATATTTTATGCTCTGACTTTTCACTAGATAACTCAATTCCAGTTAATCCAGGATTGTTAATAATAATTAAGCCATCATCAAATTCGGAATATGATAAAGGCAGCATGCTCTTTTGTGCATTTGGTACTGGAATAACTTTGCCATTTCTGAATGGAATTGGATCGATTTGAAACTGAGTTAATTCAGTTACTTCTGGGCTTAAGCTTATTTCATAATCAGAAAAGTTTAACTCATCTCCAGCTATCGGCACATTAAAGCCTGGATGGAACCCAAGCCCAAAAGGCATTGTTTCTTGAGAATTATTTTTAACTAAAAATTCAACCTTTAATTGGTTAGCCTCTAAAGTATAAGTAACCATTAAGCTAAATTGAAATGGATAAACAGCTAAAGTTTCTTCATTTTCGGTTAAAGTTAAACTTACTCGATCGTCTCCCTTATCAACAACTGTCCAAGGATAGTCACGAGCGAAGCCATGTTGCTTCATTTCATATGTTTTCCCATTTAAAATATATTTATTGTCATTTGATCTTCCGATTGCCGGAAAAAGAATTGGAGCATGTCTTTCCCACTCGCTCCCATTCCAAAGGTAGTCGGCATTAGTAGTCTTATCAACTACGTGCGTAAGCTGAGCACCGACCTCATTAATTTCAACCTTTAACTGGTTGTTTTCAATTGCTAGCATCCATTGTCCTCCTAAACAATTTCGACCAATCCTATTTTAAAAATATCACGCCATACTCAATATGTCAACTGTAAGCGATAACATATAGTTTATTATTAGATTCTCAATTTCTTAATTTGTTATTTAATTCGAAGACGCTATATATATAGTTGAAACAGCTTTGTATTTAACTTGACTTTTAATTTTGTTCTAATACAATTAAAAGTGTTCTAATACTAAAAACAATTTAAGAATTAGGACAAGTTGATACAAAGAAGGCATCCCAATTGTGGGATGCCTTTTTTCATTATTAAAATAATGTAGTTAACATTGCACCGCCAATAATTAAAATAAGGCCTGCAATGGTAAAAATTAAACCGTTGCGAGTTTTCTTTTCGTGTAAGAAAATCAGACCACCTAAAGTAGAAATAACTACGCAAAGTTGAGAAATAACGAAAGCCATGTTAACTCCGTTATCTTGAACGGAAAGAATGTAAGCTAAAGCAGCAATTGCATAAAGAATACCTGCTCCACCACTTTGAACAGTAGATTTTTCTTTCCAAACGTGTAAATTCTTAGTAACAAGTGTATAGATAAACACAGCAACTAACATACCAAAGGTTTGACCAAAGAAGATTGAAATACTGCTTCCATGTAAAGCCTTTGGAATTGAACTTGAAGTAATGTAGCCAAGAGAAGTTAAGACAAGCAAAATAATCGTACTTACTTGGTTAGACTTATTACCCTCACTAGTTCCGCGGTCAGTTAATGAAGTTAATACAACACCAATGATCAAAACAAGAATTCCAATAAAACCGTAAAGCTTAGCTTGTGGGCTGGACCATTCGCCAAAGGCAAGTACACCAACAAGAGGTACACCAATTAACTGTAAACCAGTTGAAATTGGCATTGTTTCAGAAACACCAATCTTTTCATATGAAATGTACTGACCAACTTGACCGATTACCCAGCACGCACCACCTAATGCAGAAAGCAAAAACAGTGACCAACTCATTGCTGGATGCATAATTGCCATTACAATTGCACCAAAAATAAATGAAGCAGCAACAGTACCAACAATCTGATTATAAACTGTACTATTCTTTACGCTAGCAATAACAAGGGGCATAAGTCCCCAGCCAATTGCTGGTAAAAATAAATAAACATATTTCATAATTTTTGTATCTCTCCCTAAACTTTTAAACAATTTATTCTATCAGGGATTGATACTGTCTGGCAAGAGTCAATTATGAAATCCTTTTCTTTTTCATTAAAATACGATTGCTGCGCCAAACCAAAATCAACATGATTACTTCACCTATTAGTGGCAAAAAGATCAAGTTAAGTGAAGTTGCACTAGCAAAGATCATATGAAGCACAATTGCAGCTAAAATCATAATCCAAGATGTCCATCTTCTAAACCAAGGCTGCCAAATGCTTCCTGCTAAAACTAAGTAGTATACACAAAGTAAAAATCCTAAAATTAATAGCCAAGCTTGTCCTTGTACAGTGAAAATTTCAGCTCCCATTAAAGCAGCAAAACCACTAATATAGGCCAAATATGCTAAAACTAGCATCATAACTAATCTAATAATTAAAAGTTCGCTGTTTCTATTTTTCATTACTAGATTATTCTTGAAAATTACCATTCCAATCCAAGTTAACAAAAGCAGTGCAATAACTAGACCAATTGTAAATTTCATTGCCATTTGATTGGTCATAAAAAAGACAATAATTAGAATCAAGCCTAATTCATAATAGAAATTAAGAGCGAAAATACTACTCTTTAATTCCATTGGAAGCCAGAGCAAGACTACTGCAATAATAAAGAAAATTGCACATCTTCCCTTTAGCCCCTGATCAACTGCTGCATAATTAGGCACATAGACCACAATAGCATCTAAAATTCCTAAAATGGATAAAGCAATTTTTATCCATGTATTTTGACTAAATTTTTTCATTCTAAAATTCTCCCTCGTTAAAATTATCGCACTTTTCAAATTTATAATCTCAAAAAATTACTTACGAGAAAAAATTTTTTCTGTTAGTATGATCAGCGACGCTTTTTTAATTATATATTTAGGAGGAATTATTTTTGGAAGAAATACAATCACAAACACGTCCTGAATTAAAATCTTTAACTATTGTTGCACATCCCTGGATGGCAATGGCAGCTTTAATGATTGGAGCTTTTGTTGGGATGTTATCAGAAACATCGTTAAATATTGCTCTACCACAATTAATGATTGCTTTTAAGGTAGGAACAGGTACTATTCAGTGGCTAGTTACTGGCTATATGTTAATCATCGGCATTATCTTACCACTTTCAAGCTTACTTACTAAGTGGTTCACCACTCGTCAATTAGTTATCTTTGGTTTATTTGCTTTCTTAATCGGTTCAATTATTTCCGCAATTGCACCAAGCTTTGGAATTTTACTTTTAGGAAGAATGATTCAAGGTGTTGGAACCGGTATTGTTCTCCCACTAATGTTTACTGTAGCAATGCAAATTTTTCCACCTAACCGCTTAGGAGCTGCCATGGGTGTCTGTGCAATGGTTATTATGCTAGCACCCGCTATTGGTCCCACTGTCACAGGTTTAATCTTAGCTAAATTATCCTGGAATTGGATTTTTTGGATGTTTGTACCATTCCTAGCAGTTGCACTTATTTTCGCTTTTACTTCATTAAAAAATACTATCAAGATTACTAGACCACACGTTGATTACCCTTCCATTATTGAATCAGCCGTAGGCTTTGCTAGTTTAGTTGCTAGCGTCAGTCTTGCTTCTGACCTCGGTTTAACTTCACCAATTGTTATTGGGTTATTTATCTTAGCTATTGTCGTACTTGCATTTTATGTTCATCGTCAACTTAATTTAGAAAACCCAGTTTTAAATCTAAAAATCTTTTCAATTGCCCAATTTAGAACTGGCGCTTTATTAGTTATGATTGACTTTGGAATTATTTTATCTGCTATGTATTTATTGCCCCAATTTATTCAAAATGGACTTTCATTAGCAGTAGCCCTAACTGGAATCATTATGCTTCCTGGTGGACTTATTAATGCAATTACTTCTGCTTTAGCTGGTAGAATTTATGATAGCCAGGGTGCTAAAATACCAGCAGTTCTAGGCTTTGTTATTGCATTTATTGGTGCTTTAATGTTAGCATTTGCTACTCCATCTGCACCCGTTTGGTACATTATTTTAGCTCAAATAATTTTAATGATTGGTTGTCCTTTGGCAATGTCACCATCTCAAACTTACGCCTTAAATGCTATTCAAGGTCCAGCTTCTGCTGATGGATCGACTATCATGAACACTTTACAACAAATCGTTGGTGCCGTTGCCACTGCTATTGCAACTATTTTGTTAGCCATGGGACAAGGAATAAGTAAAGGCTCAAGTGCAGTTCGTTTTACTAATGGTGCTCACTACGGTTTCTACTTTACTTTAATCTTAATCGTTATTGGTCTTTTATTAAGCCTTACAATTAAAGAAGATAAAGAGAATTAATCACTATTTAAAAATTTTAATTATATAAAAATACCGAGATTCAATTATGAACCTCGGTATTTTTTAATTTATTTACTTCTTCTCTTTAATAATATAGATTGGTCGATTTTTTACTTGGATATATACTCGGCCGATATACTTACCTAAAATACCAATGCAGAGCAATTGTAAACCACCAAGCAAAAGAATTACGCATACCATCGAAGCCCAGCCAAAAATGCTAGAACCTGGATAGAGTATTCTGCGAATAATTACAACTATTAAACCAATAATTGATAAAACAAATGAACCTGTACCAATCCAAACAGCTAAATTTAGTGGAGCTTGTGAAAAGTCAGCAATTCCATCCATTGCGTATTTAAATAATTTCCACGTGTTCCAATCACTTTCACCAGCTACACGTTCAACATTATGGTAATCTAAGTACTTCGTCTTAAAGCCGACCCAAGAGAAGATCCCCTTTGAAAAACGATTATATTCGGGCATATCTAGAACTGCATCTACCATTTGACGAGTCATCATCCGGTAGTCACGAGCTCCAGGTACAATTTCAGTATCAGAAATCTTATTAACAACCTTATAGAACATATCACTTAAGAAAGACTTAAATTTAGCTTCCCCTGTACGATCAACACGGCGAGTTCCAATACAATCATACTCACCGGTTTTAATTAGATCATACATCTGAGGCAAGAACTTAGGTGGATCTTGCAAGTCAACATCCATTACAACTACATAGTCTCCAGTAGCAGCTTGAAGTCCAGCATAAAGAGCTGACTCCTTACCAAAGTTTCTTGAAAATGAAACAAAATGTACATGCTCTGGATCTTTGTTGCGTAATTCTTTAATTTCTTTAAGTGTATTATCTTTGGAACCATCATTAATAAACCAATATTCTGGCTCTAAATCAGGGATTGTATCCATTACTTTATTCACAGCTGGATAAAAAAGTGGTACAGATTCCTCTTCGTTATAACAAGGAACTATAATTGATAATTTTTTCATACTTTAACAGGCTTTCTTATTACTTTCTAACGTCTACTTTTGATTTAGTAGTTTTAATTTTTCTAAATGTAAGTAACTTATTAATTACAAATTGAATTAAGGTTGCGATAAATGTTGATACAGCCTTTACAATTAACTGATTGTAGCCTAGCTGAGTTACAAAGATAAAGAGACAAACTGTAGTGAACAAAGTTGTAATCTGTCCTACTAAGTAGTAAGAAACAAATCTTATTAATAACTTATCGTGAACCTTAAAATTAAGAAAACTATTCCAGAAAAAGTTATTGATCAACCCACAAGATGATGAAATAAAATTAGCTACTTCGACTTGCATCTTAAAATGGGTTAGGAGTGCGAAGATCCCGAAATCAACACCTAATCCTAACACCCCAATTAATACATAAATAATTAGCTGTCGCAAGTCTTCATTATGAAGTATTCTTTTAAAAATACCCACGGCTTCTTTTCCCTTCTTTAATCAATCATTACTTATTTTAAACTAATTCTTTTTAAAATACTTTCTTTTTGACAAATTATTAATAATTTAATACAATATACTTACTTTAAGTTAGCTCAAATTAGTCATGTTTTATTCTTAATTAACTTATATTTTATATTCTATATTCGAAAGGAAAGATATATGGCAAAAAAATCAAAAATTGTTAAAGCTGCTAAGCAGCGCAAATTAATCAAAAAATACTACGAATTAAAAGAAGCTGGTAACGTAGAAGCATTGGCAAAATTACCGCTTGATGCTCACCCAACTCACTACCACAATCGTGATCTACATGATGGTAGACCACATGGTTATATGCGTAAGTTTGGTATGTCACGTTTACGCTTCAAAGAACTAGCACATAAAGGACAACTTCCTGGCGTGCGCAAGGCTAGTTGGTAAAAATTATAAGACTAGCTCTTAGTTAAATCAAAACTTAAATATAATAGTCACACTTAAAAAGCCTCCCGTTTGGGAGGCTTTTTGCTTATTTTTTAATTCTGCTAACTTAACTTTTTTCTCAAAGCTTCTGTTAATACTTTAGAAAAATTCAAATGCTGTTTTTCAGCTTCTGTTGCTAGATTCAAAGGAACTGTTACATTTTTGCGAATTGTTTTTTCAAAATTAGAAGCTGCTTTTGACAAATCAGCTGATACCAAAGCAACAAAAGCTCCTTCACCATTAACTTTAATTTTTGAAGGATCAGTCATTTTTGGAAATTCTTTTTCATCAAATAAAACTGTCGCTAATGCATCAGAAGCCATATCAAAAGCATCTGCCAATCCATGTCCTTCTGTTACAGCACCTTTAACGTCGGGAAAACTGATAAAGTAAACATCTTTTGCAATTGGCTTAAAAATTGCTGGATAAGTTACGATTCTTTTTTTCATATCAATCTTTTCTCCAATCATTATCTATTTAAATTATCAGGCACCTCAAGACCTAGTTCCTTATAAAGTGCCTTAACTGTAAAAAATGATATTTCCCTATGGCGAGCTAAGGGTGCTTTCATCCCATTTGAGGGATTTACCACTCGGGCATGTCTATTATTTCTCTTACCTTCATCAATTATCATTCCCTTACTAAGTAGATCCTTGATGATGTCTCTTCGCTTAACCAATTTTTCTCTCCTTGCTAATAATTATACACACATGCGCATAAATTATAAATTTTTGCTACATATTTAATTACGCAAAAGAGTGAAAAATTTTTTATAACAAAAAACTCCGACTTTCGTCGGAGTTCTTTAATACTCAATAACTAAAAATTAGTCGTCAAGCTTTTCCTTGTTAACAACATCTAACTTGTCGTCAAATGTGTAAACAACTGGTTCACCAGTCTTCATTTCTAAGTCCATGATGTCATCATCAGAGATGTTTTCAATGTACTTAGTTAAAGCACGAAGTGAGTTACCGTGTGCAGCAATAATAACGTTCTTGCCGTCAAGTAAATCTGGAGCAATGTGATCTTCCCAGAATGGCATTACACGATCTAAAGTAACGTGTAAGTTTTCTGCCTTAGGAACGATGTGTGGATCCAAGTTTGCGTAACGACGGTCATGTGCTTGACTAAATTCGTTGTCATCATCAATAGCTGGTGGCAAAACATCGTATGAACGACGCCAAATGTGAACTTGTTCGTCACCGTATTTTTCAGCAGTAGCCTTCTTGTTTAAACCTTGAAGAGCACCGTAATGACGTTCGTTTAATCTCCAAGTCTTAGTTTCTGGAATCCAAAGTTGGTCACTTTCTTCAAGTGCGTAGTGCAAAGTCTTGATAGCACGAGTTAATAATGAAGTGTAAGCTTGATCAAATTCAAGACCGTGTTCCTTAATTAAACGACCAGCCTTCTTAGCTTCTTCAACACCTTTTTCTGAAAGGTTTACATCAACCCAACCAGTAAATTGGTTAGAAAGGTTCCATTCACTTTGACCGTGACGAATTAAAACTAATTTCGACATGAACTGTATCTCCTTTAAAATTCAATGTTTCACTAACTATTTTACACGCTTATGCAAAAATTTCATAGGAATTACGAAAAAAAGCTTTATTAATCCACAATTTTTTAATGTTAAAATAACAATAGATATATTAATTTGCATGGATTGGAAGTATTAACTATGGAAAATATCAACTTAGAAGGCGGCCATCTTTCGCTTGAACAATTAAACGCAATTTTCAGGACGATTCCGCAAGAAATGGATGTCTTAGATGAAAACGACTGCGTGGTTTGGTCATCAATGAATGAAAATCGACTCTTCAAACGCACTGAAAAAGATATTGGTAAAACTGTTTTTGAAGTGCATCCCGGCCACAGCCAAAAACATGTTAAAGAAGTTCTAAATCAAATGCATACAGGCACGCGCAAAAGCATCTCAATTATGATTATTAAAAATCAGCAACCAGTTAACATCTCTTTCTATAGTCTCCACAACGAAGATGGTAAATATATCGGCTGCATCGAAGTAACTCAACCAGTTAAAGATTTGCAAGTTAAAGGCAGCAAATTGCGTAATATCTTAAACGTCCTTAAAAAGCACTAAAGTTAGGCCTTTAGAATACTTTTTTTAAGCAAAAATAGAGTAAAATAAGAAATAAGATAAGATAGATACTTTTATTGGGGGAATATTTTTATGAAGAAAAAATTCAGTTTCCTGCTCTTACTAGGAGTAGTCTTGGTTTCTTTAACTACAGCGTGTTCGAAGAACAATAATAAGCAAAAGACTAATACCGAGCCTTCTGCAAGTTCTTTAATTAATGCAAAATTTAATTCTAGCTTGGCTAACGGACATTTCACTCAAACAATTAATTCTGATGAAATGAATCAAAAATCAAAATCAGAAGGTCTTTTTAAGGATAAGGGTGATATCACTAATCTTACTTATACTTTGACCCAAAAGAAAAAATCTCAAACTGAACAAATGTGGCTGACAAAAAAGGACATGTACTTACTCTTAGAGCAAAACAAGGGACACTGGATTAAGAATTCCATTAATGCCGATACTTTTGATCCCGATCAAGTAAAAGAAAGATTCGATCCAGCAACCTTTAAGAAAATCAACAAGGCCCTTGCTAAAAAAGCTACCGTTCAAAAGAAAAATGGTAACTATGAAATCAGCTTTGATGGTACTGATACTAACCTTTGGAATGCAGTCAATCCTTTAATCATCGATGCTATGAACACACCAGGTTCACAAAACATGCAAGTGGCTCGTCTAGTGAAATCAGCTCAAGTTCAAAACTTAAAGGTTACTTACTTAATTGATCCTACAAGTAGAAATGTTGAATCAATGACTTTTAAAGCTCAATATACTGCTGGTGGAAAATACAATTTCACTTGGAATCTAACTTATGACCAATTACGTCAACACAGTGACTTAGCTGTTCCTTCTGATATTCAAAAGAATGCAATCGATGCAGAAGAAATCAAGAAGGCTCAAGCTGAGCAAAATAATCAATAATTATTTTAGAAAGATAAACTGATGCAGAAAAATAAAGAAAAAAGCAAAAAAAATATTTTTTCTCACAATCAAGGCGGCAAAATTGCCGCTTTAATTTTAGCCATTATTGTTTTAGTACTTGTAATCTGGGGCGCTATAATTGCCTTTGGCAAGCCAAGCCCTAAAGCTGCTTTGACAGGAGCATCTGACACTAATGTCAAAACTGCTCGCGTTGATGTCAAAACTACTAACTCAAAAGGCAAAATGTATTCAAATTATGTCGTTGGGCCCAATAATACAATTCATATCTCAATGAAAAGCGTTCCAAAATCAGACACAAATTCTGAACTATGGTCTAACGATCAATACGTTTACCACCGTGATAACAAAGAAGAATGGAATTATATCAAGCAAAACGCAATTTTTAATGAAGTATATTCTGGCTATAAAAAGCTTTATACCGCTCATAACTTTAAACAGTTTTCTGATGAGGCATTTAAGCAATTAACACTTAAGTCTAATGGCCTGGGGGGCTATGTGATTTCTTATCATGGCAATAATAAAGCCGTCATTAAAAGTATGCAAAAAGCAACTTCTGTAGCTCCAACTAGCGATCCTCATTCAAGCAATGTTAAAAATATTGAGCTTCAGGTTAAAGTTAATCGCAAAAAAGAGTTAACTGAACTTTATTACAAGGTTACATACTATAGTAAAAAAGAAGGCACGCTATCTCTTCACCTTTATGACGTTAACCAAGTTAAGAAATTGAAGATTCCATCTTCAGTCACTAAAAATGCTAAAAAACTAAATATTAAGTCAAATTAAAGGAGAAAAAAATGAAACTGGGTATTATCGGTTCTGGAAAAATTGTCCATGACTTTCTAACAATTGCTGATCAAATTCCTGATCTTGAACTAGCAGCGCTAGCAACTACTAAGAGAAGTCATCAAGTTGGCTTAGATTTACAAAAAGAATATAAAATATCCAAATTGTACGACAATAATGAGGATATATTTAATGATCCAAACGTCGACACCATCTACGTAGCTGTTCCAAACAGCTTGCATTTTTCTATTTCAAAAGCTGCTCTTGAAGCTGGCAAAAATGTCATTTGTGAAAAACCATTTGTTGCAACTTCTGATGAAGCGCGTGAATTAAAAGAAATTGCCGATCAAAAGAAGCTAATCATTATTGAGGCTATCACCAACATTTACTTAGAAAACTTTAAGTTTATCGAAGCTAATTTAGATAAAATCGCCCCAATTCATGTCGTAAACCTCAATTACACACAATACTCTAGTCGTTATGATGCTTTTTTAGCAGGAGATATTCAACCTGCTTTTGATCCTAAAAAAGATGGCGGTGCTTTAATGGATCTGGGGATCTATAATTTGCACATTATCACTAAGCTATTTGGTAAACCTAATTCCGTGAAATATTTCCCAACCATTCAAAAAAATATCGACACTTCTGGTATCTTGCACCTCAGTTACCCTGATAAACAAGTAAGTTCTATAGCTGCTAAAGACAGTTTTTCACCTAATGTCAGTACCATTGAAGGTGAAAAAGGCACACTTATTATTTACGGGCATCCAAATGAAATGCCTAAAGTGGGGATGCAGCTACGTGGACAAGAACTTGAAGTCACTAACAATAATAAATATTCTCACCGCATGGTTGCTGAATTCATCGAATTTACTAAGATTATCGATCAACATAATTTTAAAGCAGCTGATCAAGCTTTTACTCATAGTTTAAATACACTGATTATTTTACAAGAGGCAAAGAATCAGCGTTAACAAAAAAGACAGGAATTATCCTGTCTTTTTCTTTTTTTCATATTTAATTTCTTCGGCCTAATTCTTCTCTAATTCTTTCAGCATCTTCGCCTTTAGCTGTAAAAATCAAATGGTCACCCACTTCAATAATCGTATTACCATGCGGTACCAGCCATTTACCATTTCTCCAAATTCGACTTACTGTCATCTGTTCAATAAAGTCGAAGTTCATTAATTTTTGACCAGCATATTTATGGTTTCTAACAGTTACTTCAAAGAGACCATTTTTAGTGTCAGTTAAAATTCTCAAAATTGATGGCGATTCAATCAAAGCTCGTAAAACGGAAGTTTGAACATTGAAGACATTATATATCTCAATCTTTTCATTAACTAAAGTCTTAATCGTTTCAGGCTTTGGCCGCTCTTGGCTAGCAATTACACGTTGAACGCCGTGATCTTTTGCCATCCGGGCGATCTTACGATTTAAGTCATCTTCAATGAATCCTGCTACTAAAATATCGCAGTCAAAGACACCAGCCTTTTCTAGACATCCTTCTTCAAGACTTGGAATTAATTTTAAGTTAGCTACCCTACTCTTGTAAGTATCATAATTATCTTTCTTATGAGTCACTAGCAATACATCATACCAATTGTCATGAAGTTCTTGCGCTACAGGCACAGTCATTACGTTAGTTCCCATCATAACGACTCTTTGCTTAATTTTATCTTCCTTACTTAACTTGAAGATCGAATTAAACAAAATTGGGCCTAAAATACATACCACAACAGCCGCTAAAATAAAGGCATCTGATTGCGTCTCAGTAATTGCATTAAGTTTACGCGCAACTTCTAATGTTGGAAGCACAATCGTAATCGTCGTCATAATCAAAAATGTTCCAGCAATACTGTTACGTTTATTGAAGTTACGAACATAAACTAAGAAGATTGGTAATTTTGCCAAAAGTAAGAATAATACTAAAACCGGAATTAACATTAAAGCATTCGGATTAGTAATTAACGACTTTAGGTCTAACTTAACACCAGTTGTAATGAAGAAAATTGGAATAAAGAAGCCATAACCAATCGAAGTCAACTTATCCATGGTTGCTTCACTAGGCTCAAGCAGTTTCATAACCATTCCTGCTAAAAAGGCGCCAAGGATATTTTCTGCACCCACTCGTTCAGCAACAGTTACTAATGTGAAAATCAAAAAGAAAGCTAGCCTAATATCTAATTGCGTAGTAGCTTTAGATATTTTATTAAACCATCCATAAGGTTGTTTAAACCGTCGTAATAAGATAATTGCTGCAATAAATAATAAAATAATCAGCCATAATCTGCCTGCATTACCACCATTAATTGAAGCATAGATTGTCAAAAGAAGTAGCGGAATTACTTCTCCTAAAACAGCAGTCAGCAAAATAGTCTGTCCAATTGGACGTGACAAGATTTCTTTTTCTTTCAATGTGGCAATAACTACTCCAAGAGCAACTGTCATAAAGATAATCATGGCCAGCATCGCGTCACTGAAGAGACCGATTAATTTTAATACTTCCGCTAAAACAAAGGCTGTAACCGTAATTGCTGCAAAAGAAAAGATTGCAATTCGCGCTGGATTAATATCGCTTTGCTTAGTATCAGGTAGGTCCTTTTTCTTGAATAAATCAAAATTAATTTCCATTCCTGATAAAAACATTAGTAAAATCACTCCTAGATTCGATAGAAGTGATACGCTGCTCGTAATCTTAATCGTGTCTAATAAGCTTTTTCCCAGAATTATTCCAGTTAAGATTTCAGCAACAGCGGTTGGAATAGCATTGATCCTAAACCGCGCCATAATAATTGGAATTACTAAGGCAGCTAAACTAACTATAAATATAGATAAGTCCACTTTTATTCCCCTTATAATAAAATTACTGTAATTATACTAAAAAAAGCATCAAAAAATAAGTCGGCCTTAGCAAGCCAACTTATTTTCTTTATTCTGCTTCTTCAAAGGTAATTCTTCTTGCAATGACCTGTTTTTGAAGGGCTGGTGTAGTTCTAAAGTCAGTAAGCCATTCACTTTGGGCAGTATCACTTCCCGCAGCAATCGCATCTGATAAGTTTCTAACTGGCATATAGCCTTTTAACATTCCAGCAAGGAAAGTTCCAAGAAGTGCATCTCCACTACCAGTGCTATTAACTTCTTCAATTTCAGGCGCATGTGCCATTAAAGCATCCATCATATTAACAATTGCAGCTCCGTTAGCGCCTAAAGACAACAATACATGTTGTGCACCTTTAACCACTAGGTTGTGGGCCATATTAATTAGTTCTTCTGTTGTTACTTCTTGATTATCTTTTTCAAACCAATGCTTTAATTCAGTTTCATTTGGTTTAATTAATAGTGGGTTCATTGGTAAGATATCGAGTACATTTTCATAAGGCACATCAACAACTAAACCTGCTGCTCGTTTATCAGCGACTCTGGCAAGATCAGTTAAATAGACTGGATCGATACCTTTAGCAAAACTACCAGCAATTACTAAGATATCGCCAGCTTTTAAAACTTTAAGATAATCTAACAATTTTTGCTGATTCTTAGCGGTAATTTTAATTCCACGTTTCTGCTCAATAAATTGATTTCCTATTTCTGCTTTATCAAGTTCTTCTGCAACCTGCTCTACATTTTTATGATTTACAATACCGGTTGCAATTGAATCAATACCTAATTTTTTTAGAATAAGTGAAATATTAATTCCTTTACCTACTACGCTTTCGCTAGGGTCTAAGGTTACTGTATAAATCAAAACTATATCCTCCATGCTTTTTTCATAGATTATTATAAGACAAAAAAGACATGATTCCTATTCGGATCATGTCTTTCATGTTTTTTAGTCTATTTAAGAACTATTATCAAATTATCTGTAAGTTCCCCATGCTTGGTTGTTCAAGCGACCAACTAAATAACCATATTGGCCATTTGCACGTGGTTGTCTTAACCATACATAGTTACCAGAACGGTAATATGCATCGTACTTAATTACAGTATTAATTGGTAAAGTTTCAATAATTGGGCTAGTAGTACTTGCTCCAGTTCTTAAGTTAATTGCACCACCGGTAATGAAAGTACCATTTTGCTTAGTCCAAGTAGCATTATTAGTAGTTACTTGCTTAGGAGTAGTTTGTTGAACAGGTTTATTAGCTACCGGAGTAGTAGCTTTAGCTGATTCTTCTTTAAATGTTCCCCATGCTTGACCATTGTTACGGCCTACTAAATAACCATATTGACCATTTGCACGTGGTTGTCTCAACCATGTGTATTGACCTTCTGTACGGTAAGCGTCATATTTAACTTCTGAGTTGGCTGGTAATTGTGTAATTACCTTACTGTTAGTACTTGCGCCAGTTCTTAAGTTAATTGCGCCACCCGTAATAAATACACCGTTTTGCTTAGTCCAGTCACTATTTACATTAGTGTTTGTACTTGGTCTTTGAGCTGGTTGGCTTGGCTTGGTAGTTGGTTGACTTGGCTTACTTGCTGCTGCAGAACCTTCCTTGAATGTTCCCCATGCTTGACCATTATTACGGCCTACTAGGTATCCATATTGACCATTTGCACGTGGTTGTCTTAACCATGTGTATTGGCCAATCGTATGGTAAGCGTCGTACTTAACTTCTGAGTTAGCTGGTAATTCTGTAATTACTTTACTGTTAGTGCTTGCGCCAGTTCTTAAGTTAATTGCGCCACCTGTGATAAATACACCATCTTGCTTAGTCCAGTCACTATTTACATTAGTATTTGTGCTTGGTTTTTGAGCTGGTTGACTTGGCTTGGTAGTTGGTTGAGCTGGCTTACTTGCTGTTGCGGAACCTTCTTTGAATGTTCCCCATGCTTGGCCATTGTTACGGCCTACTAAGTAGCCGTATTCGTTATTTGCACGTGGTTGTCTTAGCCATGTGTATTGGCCAATCGTACGGTAAGCGTCATATTTAACTTCTGAGTTAGCTGGTAATTCTGTAATTACTTTACTGTTAGTGCTTGCTCCAGTTCTTAAGTTAATTGCGCCACCTGTGATAAATACACCATTTTGCTTAGTCCAGTCACTATTTACATTAGTGTTTGTACTTGGTTTTTGAGCTGGTTGGCTTGGCTTGGTAGTTGGTTGAACTGGTTTATTATTGTTATTAGTACTTGGCTTAGCAGTATTATTAGTACTTGGAGTCGTCTTAAAAGTACCCCAATCTTGACCATTTGCACGTCCTACTAAGTAGCCATATTCGTTATTTGCACGTGGTTGTCTTAACCATGTGTAATTACCTTTAGTTGCATAAGCATCATACTTAACTTCACTGTTTGCTGGAAGTTGAGCAATGATATTACTATTAGTACTTGCACCAGTTCTTAAATTAATTGCACCACCTGTAGTGAAAGTACCATCTTGCTTAATCCAATTAGTTTCGGTTTCAACTGGTTTACTAGTGTTTGGTCTAGCAGGTGCTTGACTACTACTTTGACCGTTATTAGCATTTGAATTATTGGTATTAGCAGCGTTATTTGATGTGTTGTTATTAGTATTAGTCTTATTAGAAAGTGGAACCACATTAACATTTCCATCAACATTTTGACCACGCCAATTTTGTGTATATTGCCAAATAGCCACATTATCCATTGATGGGAAGTAGTTGAAGTCAGGATTATCTTCACGGCCATTAGTCTTATACTTAGCTACCCATAAGGCATTTGGATACTTTTCAGAAATCTTATTAGTATCAACCTTATTCTTTAATAACCATTCACTAGAATAAAGCATTGGGTTGTATCCACCATCATGAACAGTATCCATGAAGCTAGTAATTGCATTAGTATTAGCTGCAACACTGCCGTTAGTATTATTGTTAACGTCTTGCTCCCAATCAGTTGCTAAGTATGAACCTTGTGGTAAACCAGCTTGTTGTGCTGAATTAACTGCGTAGTTTCCTTCTTGAACTGCTCGATTGCTGTCTGAACCAAAATGAGTGTAGTGGTAACCCATAGTCATCATATTATTTTGTTCAGCACTCTGGATTTGACCTTGAGCATTAGGATTTTGATAATTTGTACCTTCAGATACTTTAACGACAGCAAATTGTGCCCCAGATTTTGCTTGTTGATTCAAGTTAGTACCTTGCCAACTTGAAACATCCACACCTGCAGAACGTGCAGGCACATTATCAGTTGCGGCTTGTGCTACTTGATGAGTTTTAGTAACACCCATCGGATCTACAATTGCTAAAGCTGTCATAGCACTAGCACAAGCTAATGCACTAATAAATTTCTTATTTGTTGAACGCATTAAAAAACTTTCTCCTCCAAAAAATTTTAATGAAACAATTTTTATTTTCTATAGATTAAAATTTAACGAACTAATACTGACTTGGCAGATACCCATTGGTTTCCACCAAGGTCATACCAAGTTTGACCTTGAACGTTAGCTACGCGGAAATATCTCCAGCTTGAGCCGTCTTTTAAGAATTTACCAGCAATTTGATCTTGACCTGGAACACGCCATACTGGAACACCATAATCTGGCTTAGAATTAATAGTCAATACACCTGATTTTGCAGTAATTTGTGCTTCTTGAGTAGTATATTTTGCCATAATCCATTTACCGTTGCTAATTTCATAATATAAGTTGCCATTGTAGTACTTAGAAGCAATAACAACAAACTCTGAGCCAGCTTCAACGTGTTGGTCTAACTTTTGACCACCTGGTGCTGATAAAACATCAACAGTCTTAGTAACTTTAATTAAAACAGTAGATGCTGCCTTAGGAGCAGTATTAGTGCTGATCCATTGAGTGCCATAATTGTTATTAGCTGCGGCAATAGTTACAGCATTTTGGTAACTTTGAACTGGTTTAACTGCAGCAAGTGGTTTCACAACAGTCTTTGCGCTAGTAGTAACTGGAGTCGTCTTAACTTCCTTAACTTCAACCTTCTTTGGTTTAACTACTGGAGCTTCAGTAGTCTTAGCAGCTTCTTTAGTTATAGCTACTGGGGCTGCCTTAACAACCGGAGTTGTTTCTTTCTTAACAGATTCAACTGGCTTAACTGTTGGAGTTTCAACTTTTTTAACAGTTTCAGTCTTCTTAGTTTCAGTAGCTTTAACTACTGGAGTAGCAGGTTTAACTTCTTTATTTTCAGTTTTAGCAGTTTCAGTCTTTACAGGAGTTGTCTTAGCTGGTTCAGCTTTAACAACTTCCTTCTTAACTTCTTCCTTCTTAGGTGCAACTGCTAATGAAGCAGCTAATTGTTTTACAGGTTGTGCTGCCTTAGTTTCAGTTTTAACGTTTAAAGTTGTTGTTTGGACTGGAGTTTTAACTTCAGCTGCCTTCTTTACTTCTACAGTTGCAGTTTTAACTGGTGCAGCAGAAGCTTGACTCTTAGCTTGTTGAGTTTGTGCTACTGGTGTCTTAACTGCTTGACTTGCTTGATTATTAGTAGTTGCAGCAGTATTTTGCTTATTACTATTATTAGTGTTAGTAGTTGCAGCATTAGCAGTAGTTGTATTAGTAGTAATTGGACTAAATGCAAGTGCATTAATCCAGCCAGTACCAATATATGCACGTTTAACGCCGTTGTTATAAGTAATGTACTTAGTAACATTTACGTTTTGACCAGTTCTTGCAGTACCAACTTGAGTACCAACGCTAGCATCAACTGGCGCACTCATAATTGGTGTAGTTTGTGCAACTGTACGGTTTTCGTTAACAACTTGAGTAACGGGATCGTACTTATCAAAGCCATTAGCTGCGATAACGCTGTTAAGTGTCTTTGCGTAGTTTGGATCAGTTGCGTATTTTCCTTGTAAACCATTTTGAGTTGCTTGAGCATAATTACTTGAATTTTCTACCCAAGTACCAGAGTAATAGTTACCCATTTGGTTACGTAATAAAGCACCATTGTCTTCAAATGATTCAGTATATGATGGATACTTTCTAAATCCAGCATTAGTAGTGTAATAACCACCGTTGCCGTATTCACCAGTGTTCATATTTACTGATTGGCCGTTGTAAGAACCCTTAATACCAAATAAATTGTTGTTAGGCTCTTGTGCTAAGCCTGATTGGCCCCAGCCTGATTCAACAGTTGCTTGAGCAAGCATAACTGAAGTATAAGTACCATACTTAGATGATGCAGTTGTAGCAGCTGGAATAGCTTTGTTTAAAAATTCTTGTTGATATGTTGCAGCTTGAACAGTACCTTCACCAGTTTTTAAAGGATTTTCTGGCTTAAGGTTGTTGGTAACTGATATACCGGCAGTTGTGATAAGTGCCGCGGTAGCAATACCAGTGAATGTTCGTTTTTTCATTGCTTAAACTCCCTCCAATTTACATACACCCTTTATTGTAGTGTGGCAACTTGTTAGATACAACCGAACAAACATTCTGAAATAAAAAAGTAACATAAATTACACACTTTCGTCCAAAAATAAAAAGAGTAATGCCGAAGCACTACCCTTTCAAGAGTTTATTTAATAACTTAATTAAGGTCCTTAGCTCGCAAAATATTGCTTTAATTCTTTTCACTATCATCAAACACAGAAGTAACTGTACGTTCAACATATTGAGCAGATAAAGGAGCCTGATATTGATCAACTTCTTCCTTTACAAAAAGATTAGCTTCACACATTTCATTCATAGCGGCTTTAACTTCTTCTTCAGTCAAGTTTTCTGCCGCATCAGGTAAGGATAAATTTACCTTTTTATTTTTAGCGTTCTTAAATGTAAGTCTTAAAGTTTTAGTAATAGTCATTTTATTTTCTCCTTAGTTAAAAATTTCCTATATAAGTAGTTTGTTAATGTTTTTGATTAAGCTTGAATGTCTGAGTATGAGATTAATCTTGCGTTTTTAACCCCATCATCTTTTTGCAACTTAGACAAAGCCTTGCCAACTTTCATTACGTCTTCAGCACTGGCTGCTTTCTTTACATTCTTTAAAATTCTATTTTTCTTGCCATTAGTATATTTTTCACCCGCAAAAGTAAATTGAACTGATTGATCTTTTAAAATAAATTCCATTTTTATACTCCTCGTAGTCAAATTAACAATTAAATAATTTTGTAAGTCTTCACCGGTGAATTGCCTTACACTATTACTAACGATTTATCTAAAAGATTTGTGCCAACTTTTCAGTAAATTTTTCATGAACGAAATTTGGTATAATTTAAGTAAGATAAATTCATTTTTATAGGAGGAAAAAATGATGAAACGATCAAAACTCGGAGTTGCCATTACGGCATTCTTCATTACCTTTTTAGCAGTTGGATGTTCAAACACATCATCAAATAATTCATCTAATAATAGTTCAGATAAGTACACTACCTACATGAACCAAGGAAAAGATGCTGCTTCTAGTCAAAAATACGAAACAGCTGAAGAAAAATTTGAAGATGCTCATGATGTTAAAGCTACTTCTGAATCAAAAGCTTACGCAGATCAAGCTGGCGATATGAAGGATGCTAAGGAAGAAATTAGAGAATATGAATTTAAAGATGCTTTAGGTGAGTTAGACAAGGCTGCTAACAAAACTAACGGCTACTCTGTAATGACTAAGCAAGCTTCTAAGCTCTATAAGACCATTGATAAGGTTCAAGATCATATCACTCATGACATTAATCCTTTATACAAGCAAGCCAAATTAAGCTACCGTGATAGCGACTATCAAGCAGCTGTTGAATCTTGCGATCAAATTCTAGATTTACCTTATATTAATGGTAAGTACTACAAGAAAGTAAAGAAGAACGTAAAACACTTACGCAAGGTTGCTAATGCTAAGTTAAATGGCGAAGACGTTAACGATGATATCGATACAGAGAACTTAGATGCTAATGACGACGATGAAGCAACTACTTCACACAAGCAATCTACTAGTTCAAAATCTAGCTCATCTAATAGTAGCAAGACTAATAGCAACACTACTTCTAACTCTAACCAAAACAGTTCAAATAGTACTAATACTCAAAATAGTAACGAGGCAAGCAAACAATCGTCTCACACAAATGCCTCAAGCAATAATGCAGCTAACAGCAACTCAAACACTAATTCTTCATCAAACTCAGACAATAGCGGTATGATGATTAATGGTCAAACAGTTACTGGCAGAGTAATTGCCCAAACTCGTAATCAATTAAGCTCAATCGGCGTTGATACTAGTTCTTGGTCTGATCAAGAAGTAGTTAACTTCATGAGATCAGCTGCTAACAACGGACACACTACAATCGATTCATACACTAAACAAGATGTAGAAAACTTTAAATAAACCTTACAAAATTTGCTTTTGATTGTAATTCAATGTAAGATTATATTGAATTTTTGTACAGCTAGACAGTAAAGGAGCTCTTAACTTTGACTGAAGACAAGAAGAACACCGAAGAAACTCAAGAAAAAGAAGAATTTGAAGTAGTTATGCCAGAAGCAAATCGTGTAGAAATGCCAGCTACTGAATTTAAAGAACAACCTGATTACTTAAAGACATTTGCTAACTTCTACATTTCAAAATTTGACGAAAGCGATCTTGAAATCATGGATGTTTACGATGGCAACCACGATGTAATCGAAATTAATACTTACTTAACTAACAACATGGCTTTCAGCCGTCAAAACTTAGTTAAGCACGTACTAAATATTCATGCGGAACGTTTTATGGATATGCTTAACAATATCCAAAAGCAAACTGGCGTAGATCCACAAAACATGAAAACTTACGAAGATTGGGAAAAATGGTACACTGATCGTCGTAACGAAATCAAGCAAACTCTTTCATAAAAAAATCACAATTTATTAGTTGCATATTGGGTTTCAAAGGAACAAAATAGTGCTAACGAAAATAAAAAGAATGTATTTTTACAATACATTCTTTTTATTTTATTTAAAAATATTATTTAATACTTTATTTTAGAGGAAAACTCAATATGAATAATCAATTGCGTAAAAAGGTTACCTTAGCGGGCCTTTTAGTTTCTATTGGAATTGTTTACGGCGATATTGGTACAAGTCCGCTTTACGTTATGAAAGCGATTGTAAATGAAAATGGTGGTATTGCACACGTTAACCGTGAATATATTGTCGGTTCAATTTCACTTATTCTTTGGACAATTACGCTTTTAACAACAGTTAAATATGTCCTAATTGCTCTTAAAGCCACTAATCACGGTGAAGGTGGTATTTTTTCACTTTATGCTTTAGTTAGAAAAAAAGCCAAGTGGCTAGTTATCCCAGCCTTAGTCGGAGGAGCTGCATTACTAGCTGATGGCACTTTAACACCAGCTGTTACTGTTACAACCGCTATCGAAGGTCTTAAAAATATGAAGTTTGGAAATGAAATCCCTGTTCCAAACCAAAATAGCGTTATTATGATAACTATCCTTATTTTGCTATTTTTATTCTCTATCCAGAGAATGGGAACTAGTATTATCGGAAAGACATTCGGCCCAATTATGTTAGTCTGGTTCACCTTCTTAGGAGTAACTGGAATCATGAATTTAAGTCATGACTGGTCGTTTCTCGAAGCACTTAATCCTATTTTAGCAGTTAAAATTTTATTTAGTCCAGCTAATAAAGTTGGCGTCCTAATTCTAGGAGCAGTATTCTTAGCTACTACTGGTGCAGAAGCACTTTATTCGGATGTTGGTCACGTAGGAAAAGGCAATATTATGGGCTCCTGGCCTTACGTCTTCATTTGTTTAGCTTTGAACTATCTTGGTCAAGGTGTTTGGATCTTAGAAAACCCTAACTATCATGCCGGTGCAACAGACTTCAATCCATTCTTTGAAGCTTTACCAAATCAATGGAAATTCTTTGCCATAATCTTAGCTACCCTAGCCGCAATTATTGCTTCGCAAGCTTTGATTACTGGATCATTTACTCTAGTTTCTGAAGCCAGCGGATTGAAATTTTTACCAAGAATGAAGATTATCTACCCTTCTACTGAACAAGGACAAATCTTCATCCCTTCAATTAATAAAATGCTCTGTGTAGCCACAATTGCAATTGTCTTCTTATTCAGAACTTCTGAGCATATGGAAGCAGCTTATGGTTTAGCAATTACAGTAACCATGCTTATGACTACAATCTTATTATTTGAGTACTTGTCACTTAGAAAAGTTAACTTAGGCTTACGCCTAATATTTTTACTTTTATTTGGCGCAATTGAAACCATGTTCTTAATTTCTAGCTTAGCTAAGTTCTTACATGGTGGTTACGTTACCGTAATTATTGCTGCATTTATCGGAGCAATTATGTATGTTTGGTACTTTGGTAATAAAGTCCGTGATAAGCGGGAAGCTGAAAACGCATATGTCCGTTTAGACGAATACACAACTATGCTAAGTAATTTAAGCCATGACGAAAGTGTGCCACTATATGCAACAAACTTAGTCTACATGGCAAAAGTTAAGTATAATAAATTCATCAAACGTGACATGCTATATTCAATTTTAGATAAGCGTCCAAAACGCGCGCATGCCTATTGGTTTGTTACTGTAAATGTAACTAATGAACCATTTACTGCTGAATATGCAGTTAATACTTATAACACCAAGAATGTAATTAACGTTCAACTCTATTTAGGTTTTAAGCAACAGCAAAAAGTGAATGTCTATTTACGTCAAATCGTCCATGATTTGATTAAAGATGGCACAATTGAATCACAACCACAGGAATATACTATAACTCCTGGTAGAGATGTTGGTGACTTCAAATTCGTAATTGTCAATGATGTAATTAGTCCTCAAACACAACTAAATACCTATGAAAAGTGGTTAGTTGAAAGTCGCGTCTGGCTTCAAAATTTATCTTCTAATCCTGCTGTTTGGTTTGGATTAGAGTACGCTGACACAGTGGTTGAACGTGTTCCATTAATTCTAGGTTCGCAAGATATTAAATCAATTCACAGAACTAAATTAAGATAAATATTTTCAATTATTCTCTTATAGATACTTGCAACTATTGCATAAATAGATGAAAATAGATATGTTTAAAAAAGAATGTCCCTTTTTGGCATTCTTTTTTACGTTATTTGAATATTTAGTCATTTTGGCTATTTATTGGGAGAATAAAAATGAATGAAAAAACACGGAAAAATATATCTGCTGCAGGCTTACTGATTGCCATCGGTATTGTCTACGGCGATATCGGAACTAGTCCGTTATACGTTATGAAGTCAATCGTTGCTGGAAACGGCGGTATTGCTCACGTAAATCGCGATTTTATTGTCGGTTCTATTTCTTTAGTACTATGGACAGTTACATTACTTACAACTCTGCAAACTGTTTTTATTGCGCTAAAAGCAACTAACCACGGTGAAGGTGGAATTTTTGCTCTCTACACATTAGTGCGTAAACGAGCAAAATGGTTAGTGTTACCGGCCTTAATCGGAGGAGCCGCCATCTTAGCTGATGGTACTTTAACTCCGGCTGTTACGGTTACAACAGCCATTGAAGGATTAAAGGGAATTGAATTTGGTCACGGCAATGTTCCAGTTTCTACGCAAGGAACCGTTATTGCAATTACCGTAGTAATTCTGCTGATTCTTTTTTCAATCCAGCGAATGGGAACAAGTATTATTGGTAAGGCCTTTGGTCCGATCATGTTTATCTGGTTTACCTTCTTAGGTGTGGTCGGATTAATGAACATGGTGGGCGACCTTTCCATCTTACAGGCTCTTAACCCATACTACGCAATCAAGCTCTTATTCAGCCCATATAATAAGGCAGGAATTTTTATTTTAGGATCAATCTTCCTTGCCACGACTGGTGCTGAAGCTTTGTATTCTGATGTAGGACACGTTGGTAAAGGTAATATTATTGGATCTTGGCCATATGTTTTTGTTTGTTTATCACTTAACTACTTTGGTCAAGGTGTGTGGATTTTAAATAATCCTAACTACAATGCTGGAAATGGTGATTTCAATCCATTCTTTGAAATCATCCCACAAAACATTCGTTTAGCTGCTATTGTCCTAGCAACTATCGCTGCTGTTATTGCTTCACAGGCTTTAATTACTGGTTCATTTACTCTAGTAGCTGAAGCAAGTGGATTAAAATTCTTACCAAGAATGAATATTATGTATCCTTCAACCAAGAAGGGACAAATTTATATTCCTTCTGTTAACAAGATGATCTGTGCCGCAACAATTGCAATTGTTTTGCTCTTCCAAACTTCCGCTCATATGGAAGCAGCTTATGGCTTGTCAATTACTATTTCAATGTTAATGACCACAATCTTGCTCTATGAATGGCTAGCAATGAAAGGAATTCACATAATTTGGAACTGGATTTTCTTAATTTTCTTCGGTTTCTTAGACATCATGTTCATGTTGGCTAGCTTAAGTAAATTCATGCATGGTGGTTATGTTTCATTAGTTATTGCTGGTTTCATCGGAATCATTATGTACGTTTGGTTCTATGGTAATAAGATCAGAGATAAGCGTGAATCACGTAATGCTTATGTAAGACTTGATGAATATGTCGATATGTTGACAAACCTAAGCCACGACGAAGATTATCCTACTTTTGCTACTAACTTAGTTTATATGGCTAAAGTTAAATACAATAAGTTTATTAAGCGTGAAATTCTTTATTCTATCTTGGATAAGCGTCCTAAACGTGCAAGGGCATACTGGTTTGTAACAGTTAATGTTACTAACGAACCATATACTGCTGAATATGCAGTTAATACCTATGGTACAAAGAACGTAATTAATGTTCAGCTCTTCCTAGGTTTCAAACAGCAAACTAGTGTAAACGTGTACTTGCGACAAATTGTTCATGATTTAATTGCAGATGGAACAATTGAATCTCAACCACAAGAATACACCACTACACCCGGTAGAGATGTTGGTGACTTCTCATTTGTTATCGTTAACGATGTAATTAGTCCTCAGACTCAATTACGTAGCTATGAAAAATTCTTAGTTGAGGCACGTGTATGGTTGCAAAACCTTTCATCCAACCCAGCTTCCTGGTTTGGCTTAGATTATGCGGATACCGTCATCGAACGTGTTCCCTTAATTCTAGGAAATCAAAGAAGACAACACATTACTCGAATCGCTCCAAAAAAATTTGAAGTTATAAAAAAGAAACTTCAAGCTGAAGGTGAACTTAAAGAGTAATAAATAACAGATACAAAAAGCATCCCGATTGGGATGCTTTTTGTGTTCAAATATAAAAACTTATAGAGGATTTTTTATCAACTAATTTAATTCTTTAATGATACCTTCCAAGGTCTTCTTAGCTTCTTCTTGAATTGGTTGAGTAGGATGTTCTTCATCATACTTGTTCAACCAATCTAAACGGTCTTGCATTCTCTTAGCTAAGGTCTTTTGGTATTCTGGATCATCTAAGTGAACTTCATAGCCTTCGATTGGTAAGTATGATACACCTTTGAAGTTACCAAATGGTTTCCAGTCACTGTCCTTAATGCTGCCATTAGCAAGATCTTCTACTAACTTCTTAGTTACTTCCTTTGGAATATCTTTACCCATAAAGGCATCAGTATTCAAGATGTAACAAGAAGCTCCACGCTTAGTGAACAATTCCTTGAAGTCTGAGTAGTCACCAGATACTGGGTAAGCACGGAATGGGTCTGCAAATGGTTCAATTACCAAGGTATTCATGTCAAAGCCTTTAGGTAAATTTTCAGCACTGGTTCTCTTAGTTGCTAAAGTAAGACCCATTGTTGTTGCTAAAACTGGATCATCAACCTTCAAAATTGGTGGTAGTGACCCATCTTTCATAATCCAGAACAAGGCAGTAATTGGTGCATCTTCGTAATCAACTCTATGTGGTGAAGTATAACGACTCTTAATTACACGACCATTGTTATTACGTAAGTCTTCAGTTACAATAACCTTCTTACCGTCTTCAGCTTGAGTAACTGCACAGTTCATAATAGTAGTGTAGTACTTAGTTTCGTGGTGACCTGCTGGATAGTCATGAGTCTTATCAAAGTATGAAGGCTCTAAGGCTACTGAAGAACCATCTTCACGAGAAATAATAAATGCATCATCGTGTAAAACAGTGATATCATATTTACCATCATACATTTCGTGAGTTAAAGTTGATTTTCCTGAACCAGATAAGCCGTAGAAGGCAAATACCTTATCATCCTTATCTTTGAAGTGGAATGACTTTTCACCGCCATGACAAGCAGTATAACCATTTCTGTGAGCCATAGCCCAAGCAAGAGTTAAAGTACCCTTCTTCAATTCACCGAAGTAGCGTAAGCCAAAGACAGCAGCACAGTTATGCGGTGCATCAAAGACACCAAAGCCCTTAGGATAATCATCATCTTGCGTATTTGGATCGAAGTAGAAGTAAATATCTCCTTCGTCATATAACTTAGAATTCTTATAAATCTTTTCTGCTTCTTCATCAAAGAAGTGGAAGTTCAAAATATATGAAAGTAAGTTAAAGGCTTGATCTTCCGGCATCATAATATGTGCCTTAACAGTGAAACTTGGATCTAATCCAACTAAAACTGTAGCCTTTAGGAACTTTTGATCGTGGCCCTTATAGATATCTTCACGTAAATTGCCTGCCAGTGCTTCTGGATCTTCTTTTGGATCGTCAACAAAGTGACGTGCACTTGCTGTTCTACCCAAAATTTTACCGTGGTTATAAACTAATTGCTTTGCACCTTGTGGCAAACCTAATTCCTTAGTATGTAAAATTGGTAGGTCAGTTTCGATAACACCAGATTGTTTTTTAGCTAAATTATAAGCTTCAGCAACGCTAGTTACTTCGTGTACATTGTTGCCATAAAAGGCAGATTCAATAGTAGAACGAACCCGACTAAATTTTTTGTTAGCTTTTCTTAACTCATCATGAGAATAACGTTCTTGTGTACTCAACTTATTTTTCCTCCTCTGAAACCATAGGAAAGCGGTTTCACTAATTACATTTAAATCATAACATAACAAACCAGCTATAGCCATGTAATAATCTAAAAATAAATTGATATTAATAGTAAGTAAAACCATACAAAGAAAAAGCAGTCTCCTGATCAAACCACCTGATCAGAAGACTGCTTTTGTATATGATTAAACAGCTTTTATTTAATTGTTTTTACTGTTGATGAATTTTTTCCATAAGTAAAATACAACCACACTAAGCCATGCCATCAATGAAATTGCGCTGACTACATAGAACCCAACCGGAACAATAAAGCGTAAGACGGCATGATTTAAGCCACGCTTTTGCTTAATAATCGGATTTCCAATTACATTTTTTGCACCAGTAAATTTTTTATGGTTCACGATTAATTCACTTTGCTTGTACAAAACAACAGGTAAGACAATATCTTTATTTTGGTTTCCTTTCCAAGAAAGGATAAGATCACCGTTTTTAGCAACTCTATGATTGAACTTTTGATATTGGTCAACCACATTTATCTTATAAAGATAAGCCGCATTTTGGTCAATCGACTTGTCTTTAGTTGGTAAATAATCAGGCAAATAATGCCATTTCAGCATCTTAAGCATCTGATCACTGTTTGCGGCTTTTGCTACTGTTTGAACTTGTGCATCTTTTCCGCAAGCAACCGTAAAGATGTGGTTAGTAATGATATTTGGCACAGCAGCTTCTAAAAGGAGAATTACTAGTAAGCTAATTCCAACTGTCCTTGGCTTAACTCCTTGCTTTAGTAAATGGTTAATAGTTAATGCCATCCCTAGCAAAATTAATGGATAAGCAATAACAGTTAATCTAAACGGAAACTGGAAATATGACTTTAGACTCGGAAAAATTCTTTGAACTAATCCCCAAGGAAAAACAAATGAAGAAAGTCCTAGTAAGACGGTGCCCCAAATAGTTACAAAGGTATTTAATTTGTCTTTTTTGTGGTGCATTACTACGTAGACGAACTGCGCAATAATTAGTAAAACAAAAATCGGCAAAATATAGGCAAATGCTGTTCCATACTCGTTATGCCAAAGCATATGTGGACGCAGACCTCCGCGCGAGAGATCAAACTCAGTATTTGCAGCTAAATGATTATTAGGCATTAAAACTAAAAAAGCTCCAATAACATTGGCGGACAATACTATTGTTCCAATAACTGCCTTAATAAAAGGTAGCCATACCTTTTTAGAATTATGGTTAATAATCAAGGAATAGATAAAGAAAGGAATTAATAAAAGAGCTGCCATTAAGGTACTTAAAACATGAACTTGCACTAGCAAACTCATTACTAACATTAACTGAATCCAGTTAATTGGCTGCTTTTTATCCTGAATCATGCGTACGCCGCACAAAACAACTAAAGGCATTAATGCCTGGCCCCAGCCATTAAAAGAACTGCGGTTAATAAAGGCCGGAATCATCCCGATATTAATGTAAATGATTCCCATTACTGTGGCTAATAACCTATTAATACCAACCTGCTTTAGGAGGTAATACATACTACCAGCGCCTAATAGCGAAATAACATAAGCTAAAATGACTTGGTAGTTAAACCAATTACCAGCAATGAGAACTAAAATCCCGTTAAAGTAGGCGAAAAGTGGCCCATAAATGGCATTAATAATTCTACCGCTCTGCTGAAAAGTAAAATTAGTTTGGAAAATACTAAAAATTCCAGTTTTTAGCTGCATTCCTGCATCATAAAAACGACTATAGTGAAATAAAGTGTCTGCTGTATCGTCACTAGCTAAGATAGTGTGCGTGATCAATTGGGGTGAGATAACAATTGTTGTGGCCAAAATAATTAATAAATATGGCCAGATAAATTGGCAAAACTTATTAGTTTTTATTTTTTCTAACATTTTTAACCTTTTCTAATTAAGAATATTGTCTTAGGTAATAAGAATACCAATTCATAATATTATTAACGAATTTTTTTTGCAAACCATGAAAAAAGAATCAAATAGCTTCGTGCCATTTGATTCTTAATAATCCTTATTTAATTCCTACCAAATTACAACACGTTTTTCTGGATCAAGCCACATGCCGTCTTCTGGTTTCACATCAAATGCCTTGTAAAATTCTTCTTGGCATTGTGATTGAACATTTGCTCTTTCCGGACCAGGAGCGTGAACGTCAACTGAAACTTGCGTCTTAATAGATTCTGGAAGTTGCTTGTTTGCCCAAACTCGAGCGAAGTTTTCAAAAACTTCCTTCATGTTACCATTTTCGCCTTTATTTGCTTCAACAGCTGCAGTTAAACCACCTTGGTCTGCAATATTTTCTGAAACAATTTGCTTACCATTCAAAGTAACTGGACCATATTCAATGCCATTAAACAAGTCAATTTCAGCTTGCGTACGCTTCTTGAATTCAGCAAAGTCTTCGTCAGTCCACCAGTTCTTCAAGTTACCAAATTCATCGAACTTAGCACCGTTGTTATCAAAGGCGTGAGAAATTTCGTGGGCAATAACTACACCAATACCACCGTAGTTTAAGCTACGTGATTGCTTTAAGTCGTAGAATGGCTTTTGCAAAATTGCAGCTGGGAAAGTAATATCATTTCTTTGTGGATCGTAACATGCATTTACCAAGTTACCTGGCATTAACCAAACAGTTCTGTCGACTGGTTCAGTCAATTTTTCAAGGTTATACTTAACTGATTCAACAGCAGCAGCACTTTCGTTTGAGTAAAGACTGCCGCCTTCTGATTCAGGAGTAACTTGAAGACGATCATAAATTTTTTCAATTTTTTCAGGATAACCAATCTTTAAAATTAAAGCACGTAACTTAACGATTGCTTTCTTCTTAGTGTCTTCAGATAGCCAATCATTTTCAGAGATACGCTTTTCATAAACATCGATCATCTTATGAATCATGTCTTCAACATCAGCCTTAGCTTCTGCACCAAAGTAAGTTTGACCGTAGTAGACACCAACTACTTCGCTAAACATACCATTAGCTAAACGGTAAGCTTGCTTAGTTCCAGAAGATAATTCGGGTTGACCTGATAAAGCTTGGCTAAATGGAAAAGCAGCTTCACGGAAATCTTGAGAAAGATATGCAGCTACGCCGTTAATGAACTTAACAACCATCCATCCCTTAATTTCGTCGAAATTATCTTCATTGATTAATTCTTCAACATGATCTAAGAATCTTGGTTCAGTTACGATAATTTTTTCAGGCTTTTGAGCAAATAAGTTACCTAAGAAATTATCAATCTTAAAGCTATCAAACTTAGCTTCAAATTCATCTATAGACACAGGGTTATACATTGCTGGATAATCTGCCCATTCTTCAGATGACTTAAGAACTTTAGAAAGCTTTTTATCAAACTTCAAAGCATCTTCTACATACTTCTTAGCTTCTGCTTCACTCACACCAGCCATCTTCAATAAGTTTTCAGATTGGTCTTGTAATACCTTCAATAAGTCTGCTGCTGCAGGGTTATCGTAAGTAGTTGTGTCGGGCAAGAATAAACCTGGTCCGCCAAAGTAAACAACATGAACTTTAGTATCCTTCATATCTGCGTCAACAGATACACTGATTGGCAAGTCAAAAGCATTCTTATAAAAATCTGCTGCTCTTAAATTTAAGTCTGCTAAGTTGCGTAAACTAGTAATTTCTTCAAGATCAGCCTTAATTGGCTTGGCTCCATCTTCATTTCTCTTGTCGAAGTTGTTAGCAATCTTATAAAGTTCAACTGCTTTGTTAAAATTAGGAACTTCTGGCAATTTCTTTTTACCAGCTGCAAAATCAGCAAAATCTTGCATTAAACTTTTTTCAATATTTAGATCAATGCCATCAAATGAGCTAATTCTCGAACGATCTGAGGGAATCTTTGCTTTTTCAATCCATTCAGAGTTCACTGCTAAGTAAAGATTATCTTGTGGTTTTGCGTTAAGATCTGGCTTAGTGATATCACCAGCACCGCCACGTACATTGAATAATGCCATTAATTAATTCCTCCTTGTAATTCATAAGTGGTTACATAAATGATATCATTATTAAAATTTTTAGTCTATTATTAAAAATTAGCTTTTACTTATTCTTCACTGGTCTTTTTATCCATGTTCCTAGATAATAGAGATAAGTATTAAATAACGGAGAAAATTATTATGAAAAGAATAAGTTTATTACTTCAAATATATGGCAAAAAAATATTTCAAGTAACCTTCATAATAGCTTCAACTACAGCCATCTTATACACTTCTTCCGATAATATCGTCTATGCTGAAGATGTAAATACTCATCCTGAAACTCAATCTTCCTCCACTCATGAACGTAGTGTACAAAAACTATATGCAAAAGTTTATGATCAAGATACTAATAAATATCTCGGAAGATTTTTATTAGCTACTCAAGTCGGATATACAGACAGTCCTCATCGTATGTTCGATGCCGATGGTATTACCCCTATTCATATTGATGGTTATGCATTTGTAGGTAATCCTTCAGCTATGATCCCAGTAAATTGGAACAATAAAAGTGGAGTAACAGAGATTAGATGGACGATGGTTAAAACTAATTCTGAAACCTATAAAAAATCTCAAGAGGCTATGGATAATATAAAAAATAATAAAGATAGCAATGAAACAGCTAATCCTAAACTTAATGAAGATGGCTTACAAGTAGACGATGAGGGGAACGTAAATCTTCATGATCTTTATCATGCTTATATGTCTTTTCTAGGACATCCCCTTCCTTCTGATAGAGCTGGGTATCATCCTAGTTCGCATGCTCTTTATTTATTTCAAAAATATCTAGGTTATGATCCTAATAAAACTAAAGAAGAAAACTATAAAAACTCAACTAACGCTACTTCATCTTCTAATATAGACATGCCTTCCAAATCTACGTCATCGGCTAAAAACTCAATTAATAACTCATCTTCTAAAAAGGCAACACACAGCAACACACAACATAAAAAACTCGACAAAAAAGATAAGAAAAAACCTAAACTCAATTCAAATTTAAAGTCAACTTTAATAGGAATGAGTTTAGGTTTAACAGGCTTACTAACTTTTTTAGTAATTAAACGTCTAAAACTTAAATAATTTTACTTATTCTTCATCAAACAACTTCTCAATCTCTTCTGGAGTCTTAGCTTGCTTCAATTTTTTAATAAAATCTTGATGGGTAAGCAGCTTAGCCGTATTAGATAAGTACTGCAAGTGAGTCTTACTGTCTTTGGCTGGAATTAAGAAAGAAATTACCGTATCAATCTTCTGCCCGTCCAAAGAATTCCATTCAATCGGATTCTTCAACTTCAAAACTAGCATCGCAGATTGGTTGATAGTATCAGACTGTGCATGTGGAATTGCAAAGCCATCAGTCATTCCGGTAGAATTTTCCTTTTCTCTAACTAAATACTTATCATAAACAGCTTGGCTACTAGTAGCTAGATCATTCTTTACTGCTAGATTAGCTAAATACTTCAAAGCAGCATCCTTATTTGGTACATCAACATTAATTTTAATATTTTGAGTATTCAAGATCTCTTTAGGTTTATAGGCAGTAGTTTCTTCTTCAACTACTGGCTTTTTAATATTCTCTTCTTCACCGAAGACATCAATATCTGGGCCATCTTCAAATTGTGGTTCTTTTTTAGTAAATCTGCCAGCGATCAAAGCAAGCAAAATTCCTGAAACAAGGGCACCAACTACAATCCACAATACCCACAAAAATGGCTTATTAACCAAAGGCAAAATAATAAAACCACCATGCGGTGCTGGAACTTGAATTCTAGAAACATAGGTTAAGGCTGCCGCAATTGCTGAACCAATCATAAATGCTGGAATATTCCATAATGGGTGCTTGGCCGCAAATGGAATAGCTCCTTCAGTAATATGAGTTGATCCTAATAAAAAGTTGACATAACCAGCAGTTCGCTCATTCTTAGAATATGCCTTTTTGTTTAATAATACTGCAAAACCAGTAGCTAGAGGTGGGGCAATACATGCAGCAGATACACCAGCCATGAAGTAATAGTTTCCTTGAGCAAGCAAGGCAGTACCAGTTACATAAGCAGCCTTATTAATTGGGCCACCAAAGTCGGAAGCACACATTACACCAATGATAATTCCTAACAGAATTGGACTTGAATTCTCAAATCCTTTTAGCCAAGACATCATTCCGGTATTAATAGCCTTAATTGGTCCGTTCAACCAGAACATAATTGCACCAGTAATGAAGACACCTAAAACTGGCAATAAGAAAATAGACTTCAAGCCTCTAAATTCCTTATCTGGCAACGGCTTCATTAATTTTTGAAGTAAAAGTACTACAATAGCAGCTAAATAACCACCAATGATCGCACCCAAGAATCCACCACCACCAACGCTAGTTATCATTCCAGCCGCAAAACCTACTACTAGGCCTGACCTCTTAGCCAATGCTTCGGCAATAAATGCACCTAAAACTGGAACCATCAATCCCATTGTTGTACTACCAATTGTGTTTAACATATAGGCAAATTGGTTATATTGACTACTCTTTGGATCTGCTGAATAAATTCCCCAGAAGAAAGAAATAGCAATCAATACCCCACCAGCCACAACAAATGGCAACATATGAGAAACACCATTCATTAATGAAGTGTAAATTTTGGTACCTAACTTTTCTGTACCAGCGCTACTTGCTTCTCTAGCGCTCTCAACTTTTTGCCCCGGCTTATAAATCGGTGTTTCTGAATTTAGAGATTCTCTAATCAAAGTTTCTGGTTCTTTAATTCCTTTTGCAACTGGAACAATTATTACTCTTTTTCCGGCAAATCTATCTGGATCAACATCAACGTCAGAAGCAATAACTACTCCCTTAGCATTTCTTATTTCTTCTGGTGTAAGTTCATGTTCAACACCGGTTTGACCATGAGTTTCAATCTTAATAGTATAGCCTAGCTTTTCCGCAGCTTTTTCTAAGGCTTCTTCAGCCATAAAAGTGTGTGCAACGCCTGTAGCACATCCGGTTGCTCCAACTAAATCATATTGAGTCATCTTTTTTCATCCCTTCTACTTAACCTCACTTACTTGAATTTCTTGTAAATACTTTTCTATTTCAAAATCTGTTAATCCAGACCGACTAGCCGTATCACTTCCAGCAGCTATTGCTAGTTTCAAAGCTTCTACATCACTTTTACCTTTTTCCTTTTCTCCAATAAAAGAGCCTAGCATTGTGTCACCCGCACCTGCTGTATTTAGTGCTTGTATTTTAGGTGCATTGCCAAAATAAGCATGATCTTTATTAATTAAAGCTGCACCTGCTTGACCTAGAGATACAAGAACGTTTTGACATCCACTAGCGATTAACTTGCGAGCCAATTCAATAATCTTTTTCTGATCTAATTTTTCATCTAAATCAAAAAAACTAGCTAACTCTTGGTCATTTGGTTTTAATAAATACGGATGATATTGAAGTGTATCAAGAACAACTTTAGAGCTTGAATCAATTACTAATTTCACTCGCTTATCCGCTGTAATCTTAGCGATTTCAACTAAGTAATCTGGTCGAATTCCTCTTGAAAAGCTGCCCGAAATAATCAAAGTATCGTCTGCTTTTAATGTACTTTTTAAATATTCCAGAAACTCTTTTTGAACTTCTTCACTAACCTCTGGTCCAGGATTTACCTCTTTATATTCCGCATTTTGATCTAAAACACGTGTGAACACATTAACTCTAGTAGGTTCTTTGACCTTAAGAAATTCAGTTTTAATACCTTTTTCTTCTAAACCAGAAGTAATATAATCGAGCGTAAATCCGCCACCAATTCCGGTCGCCATGTTTTTTATACCCATTTTTTTCAAAATAAATGATACATTTACACCTTTACCATTAGGTTGAAGCTCAAAGTTCTCAGTTCGATTTACAGTGTTTGGCTCTAATTTTTTAGTGATAATTACTAAATCAATTGCTGGATTGAGTGTTATTGTATAAATCATGAGCTTTTCTCCTTTTCTTACCGCTTACATTATTAGTATACTTAGATAAGACAGTAAGGTTTTTCTGAAGTGAAAGCGTTTTATTAAATAAGTGGTAAAATTTTACAGAAAGGCGCTCATATGCGAAATAATGATCTTAGTAATGCTGAACTACATTTATGGGAAATAGTTCAAAATAACCCACAAAAAATTGCAAAAATGTCGATAGTGAAATTAAGTCAGTTTGCTCATGTTTCTACAGCTACCATTGTAAGAACTATGCAGAAGATGGGCTATAGTGGTTACACTTCTTATCGTGAATCTTTAAAATTAAAAGATAGATCTAATAGTAACTTTGACGTTTTAAATGATGCCGATGACAAGATTAAAAGTGTGATTACTAAAAACGAAATTGAAATGAATAATACACTCCATAATCTTAGTTATAGCAATATTGAAGATAGTATTTCGATGACTAAGCAAGCAAAAGTAGTTTATATTTTTGCTCGCGGTTTATCTGAATCAATTGGTCAAGAAATTATGGTCAAACTTCAATTAACAGGTAAATATGTCGAATTTCATGCTGATCCTAATATAATCAAGACTGCCTCAAAAAGAATTAAGCAAGACGCTCTGGTTATTTTTATTAGCCTAAACGGTAATACACCCGAACTAGTTGATGCAGCAAGAAGCTTATCTCACCACGACGTTCCTACTATTACCTTTACTACTAATCCTAATGGTCAACTTGCTTCACTATCCACATTAACCTTCATGGGATATATGTCTAAGACAAACTATTTCCCTGATTATGAGGTACGATCTAGACTGCCATTACAGATCATGACCCGAATATTTTCAGATGCTTATTCAGTTAGAACAGGATTTGCTAGACAATAAAAAAGAGTTGATAATCTTCGTCTTAAAAACGTCGATTTATCAACTCTTTTTGTATAGCTATTTAGATTTTATAAACTAGTTATTCTTTTTCTTACGACTAATGCCCATTGCACTTGCAATGCCAACTGAAGCAATTGTTAAACCAGAAACAGCTGCAATTACTTCATTCTTAGCACCAGTTTGTGGCAATTGTTTAGTAGTGGATACATGACCATTCACAGCAACAACATGAGCTTTTTCAGCCTTAACCCAACGATTTGCGCCAACTTTGTAGTAAGTTGTGCCATTTACAGTCTTTTCATCCCAAACTTTAACTGCGGTATCAGAACCAGTTAAAACAACAGATGCAGCTACATTATCGTTATTATCAACAATTTTTACAGTAGATGATTTTGCTTCTGCCTTAGTCTTGTTGGACTTAGGTTCGTTCTTCATCTCTAGCTTTTCAGTCTCAGTGTCTTCTTCCTTCTTTGATCCAGATTCGTTAGAATTTGGAGTATTAGGCTCAGGTTTAACAGCTGGTTCATCAGTAACTTGAGTATTGTTTTCAGGTTTACTTGCTGGCTTTTCAGTATTTGTAGTTTCTGAACCTGGCTTAGTTGCTGGTTTAGCAGGTTTTTGATTATTATTTTCATGCTTAGAATCTGACTTACCAGCATTAGTGTTAGTCTTCTTGTTCAACTTATCTAACTTAGCCTTAGCGTCCGCTAATTTACTTTGTTCAGTAGCTAAAGCTAATTCTGCCTTCTTCAATTCCTTTTCTGCACTTGCAACTTGAGCATCTGACTTACCTTTCGCTTCTTCTAAAGAAGTTAAGATTAGTTGTTGTGCTTTTACATCTTTATCTGCTGTTAATACATCGTCATTTGCAGCAGTTAAAGCTGATTGTGCAGCTGCTAGGTTAGCTTTAGCATTTTCTAAATTAGATAAAGCTTGATCCAATGATTCTAGACTAGCTTGGGCAGCCTTAAGATCCTTGTTCTTAGCATCAACATTATTCTTTGCACTATCAATAGTTGATTGAGCTGACTTAACAGCAACAGTAGCGCCAGTTAAGACATTTTGTGCTTGCGTTAAAGCATCGGAAGCCTTGGCTTGAGCGACTTTTGCATCATCTAATGCTTTTGCCTTTATACCAACTTTAGCTTGGACATCTGCTAAATTCTTGTTTGCTTGATCTAGTTGCTTTTGTTCAAATTCAAGGTTTTCTTGCCCCTTTGCAAGAGCAGCTCGAGTATCAGCAATTGCATTGTTAATCTTAGTAGAACCATTATTTAATTCAGCTAAGTTAGCTTGCAAGCTCTTAACGTTGTTTTGTGCTGTTTGAACTGCATTTTGTGCAGCAATTAAGTTTTGATTTGCAGTTTCAACTTTTGATTTGAGATTGTTGATTTGGTCTTCTTGCTTAACATTTTGCAAGTATGAGTGAACTAAGTTTTTGTAACTACTGAAGTCCATACCGTTAATTGGGTCAAATTCAATTTCATCCATGCTATCGGCATTATCCATGAATGGTTCAATCTCATATTCATTTCCAGCTAGTCCAACATAATTGGCATCTGGCTTAATCATAGAAGTATAGTGCCCAATAGATACTGGTTTATTATTCCAAAAATCAACATTTTTTAACCATTCATCTTCCGTTAAGGGATGAGTACTCTCAAAGCTATATGGAGCTGCATCTGGATGGGTCTTAATATAGTTATCAATATCTTCTTTTTCATCCATCCAATTATCGATTGGATTGATGTCGCCAGCTGATATATCTTCTTCGTCTTCATAAAATGGGCCATATTTTTCTGTTAACAGAATGGGATGATTAAATTCATCAGAGTAATGTTGAAAATCAGAACTAAGCATGGCAATCGCAACAGCTGTCAAAGAAATTGACGGATGACTCAAACCATACTTATCACGGTATGTCATCCAATGCTCATAATACCCAAGAGCCTTTTCTATATTACTCAATGATGTAGAATCTTTTTCTTGACCTAACTTAACTGCCTTATTAACCCACTCTACAGTAATACCTTGGTAAGCATTTGGTTTACCAGTAACAATATCATATGCCGTTTGAGCATCTTCTCTTAAACTTTCAGAATTATCTTTATTATCTGCAATTGACTTAAAGAAACCAGCTGCACCACTTGCTTGATCTTTAGCAACTTGAGCCTGTAAATCCTTTAATTTCTTTTTTGCATCATCTAATGCTTGTTGCTTAGCAGTAACATTATTTTGTGCATCTGACACAGCCTTGTTTGCCTTTGCAATATTATTATTAACAGTTGCAATATTTTGATTATTTTGAGCTAAAGCAGCTTGATTTTTAGTTAAAACAGATTCATTGTTAGCATTTGTCTTCTTGATATCGTTTAATGCTTTTTGTACTTTTTCAACATTTTGCTTTGCTTCATCTAAACCGCTGTTCTTAACGTCAGCTTCAGCCTTAGCGACATTATTATCAGCAGTTTGTTTAGCAGACTTTTTATCATTAACTAAGTTTTGAGCATCAACTTGTTTTTGCCTAGCAGTTGCTAATTGAGCTTGTGCCTTACTTAAATCTGCATTTGCATCACTAACATTTTGTTTAGCAGTCTTTATTGCATCTTGTTGCGCAGCAATATTCTGCTGTACTTTTTGAATATTTTCTGGAGTTGCTTGCTTTGAAACTTCAGTTGCACTATTCAATTTTTCTTGTGCTTGTTTTGCAAGAGCTTGCTTGTCAGCAAGATTCTTCTGACTTTCATTTACTTTTGCTTCTTGAGCAGAATAAGCATTATCTGGTGCTTGTGCCTTTGCTTGTGCGTCATTCAACGCATTCTTCTTACTATCAACATTGGCTTGAGCAGTATTAACCGCATTTTGTGCTTGGCTAACAGCAGCTTGTGCCTTGTCCCTATCTGATTTTGCAACAGTAACAGTATCATTTTCGTTAGTTGTAGCAGCTTGAACTTTACCATTATTAGTGCTTGCCAAAATAGTAGCTGTTAATGCTGCAACAGCTAAACTTGTGTATTTTAATCCTTTCATTTTTTCTCCTCCAATTAACATTACTTCTTTATTCTAATGAGTTATGAATGGCTTTTCAAGTTTATAATTACAGCATTTCGTTATACAAAACCTGAATTATTTTTTCCTACAGAAAAAGCAAGGTTCAATTATAAACCTTGCTTTTTAAAGTTATTAAATTGAAATTAATCTTCAACTTCTAGCTTATCTTTCCATGATTTAGCACCCTTAAGTGCATCGTTCAAGTTCTCAATATTTTTCTTACCTTCAGTTGATAACCATTCTCTACCTTGCTTTTCACCTTCAGCAGCAAATGGCTCAATTGCTGGTTTCCAAGTTGCACGCCCGCAAAGAACACCGTTGAATGCAGCATCAGCATCTTCAGCCATCTTGATTTCAGCAATGAATTCTTCACTAGTTACACCAGCTGATAAGAAGATATATGGCAAATCAGTTATCTCGGATTGCTTCTTCAATAACTTCTTTGCTTCTTCTTGAGTGTAAACCACGTTGTTGTCGCCATTATAGCCTTCAACATATTTAACATTAAATGGAATCTCTACCTTAAGAACAGTTACATCATATTGAGGCTTAGAAAATTCTTGCATAGTCTTGAAAACTTTTTCAGGCTTTATCTTTGCATATTCCTCGCCTTTAGCATCATCGATGTTTCCATCATAAGTTAATAATTCAAGGAAAAATGGTAAACCGTTTGCTTTAGTTTCAGCTCCTACTCTTTCAACGAAAGCTTTCTTCTTGTCATTAATTTCATCGCTTTCGTCTGGATCGTAGTAAAGTAAGAATTTTACTGCGTCTGCACCATCTTTTTTAATTCTTAAAGCTGATTGATCAGCAATTAAATCACACATTCTACCTGGTTCAGTAGTATCATACCCCGTCTTTTCATAAGATAATAATAAACCACAGTTCTTATCTCTAACCTTAGTTGCAGGAAGACCATATTCCGGATCTGTCAAAATTGCAGAAGCGCATGGTGTTAATTCACTTGAAACAGCTTCTTTAAAATCTACAATTGTTGTTTCATCAGCAGACTTATTTGCTGCCTCAGCTAACATTCGTTTTAATGAACCTCTTTGATCAATAGCTAATGCACTAATTACTCCAGCTTCATTAGATAAATTATCCATATGTCTTGCAACTTCAGGTGAAATCTTTCTCATTGTGTATCTCCTTTTAATTAACCGCACATTTATATTATAAGATGGCGCTTTCATAAAAAGAAGATATCGCTTTCATTCTGTAAAGCTTTTCACTTTATAAGAAAAATCATGTAAAAGTTTACCTAAATATTTTCAACTTTCCTCTTAATCTCGTATGAAGGGGAACAATAATTGCTAGCATCATAAAAATCCCAACTGCAGCAACAATAAAGAAATTGATATAGCCAAACTTATCAATAACTAATCCCCCAAACAAAGGACCAAAGGCCCTTCCAACAGCTGACGTTGAAATTGTTAAGCCTTGATATTTACCTTTACTATCGACAGGCGACAAGTCATTTACATATGCAGGCATAGCCGGCATAGCAGTTGATTCACCAAGAGTTAAAGTAACCATTGAAAATACAAAGTGAGCATAGTCTTTTGCAAAAATTAAAGTTACAAAAGAAATAGCAAACATTGTGACTCCGAATACTACTTGGTGAAACAAATTCTTAAAAGTATTGGGAAAACGACTCAAAAATGCTTGGACGATCACAATAATGCTGGCATTAATCGTCCAAAGCAAACTATATAAATGAAAAGGAATACCTAAAGACACCATATAAACTGACAAGTTTGATTCCCAATTCATGTACATCAACCAAATTACGGCTAAAGTAGTAAAAAAGCCAATCGTTAACTTCAAATTAGCCCTAGGCATTGGGGTAGATTTATTCTTACTACCCTTATTTTGTTGAGCTTTTCGTTCCAAATGGAACTTAATAATTGGACGGTAGTTAATGATTGCATTAATACAGACGATCACAAAAAGACTAGCCGCAATTACAAATAAAACCGTCACTGAATAATCATAGATATAACCTACAATTAATGTTCCTAATACCACTCCGAGATTCTGTGCAAAATAAATTGTATTAAAGACATATCTACCCGGCTTTGACTTGATACTAGTTGCAATTGAATTAATTAAGGCACCATTCCAGCCACCTAGTAAACCAGTCAAAGTCATCCAAATCCAATAAATTGGCCAAGTATGATTAGCAGCCATGCCAAATAGCACTAAGGCATCTAAACCGGCACCAGCAATAATTAGATAGTATGGATTGAAATGATCATATGCCCAGCCAGCAATAAACGAGCCTAGCATATTTGCCAAACAATTAAATAAAAGTACTATTCCAATCATGGCCAAAGAAACATGAAGCCTTTTATTCAAATAAACCGAAGTTAATGGCCAAATAAAACTAGCCCCAATCCAGGTAAACAGCTCCCCTAAAAGCAGCCAATGTAACTTTATTTCATCATCCGGTTGAATATTTTCTTTACTATGCAACTTCCTCACCCTTTTCTTTTTCATTCTTACATCCAGTCTAGCAATTAATAAATTTTTTTGCACGAGAGTAAAAATACTCTGCCAAAAGGCCGAGTATTTTAATTATCTTTTTTCATTTTTCCAGCTTTTAATATCAGTAACATCCTGCGCAACCTCTAAACATCCCAAATATTTATTATTTTTTCTTACAGCAAAATACTGTAAATATAAGTAACGTCCCATGTGCCTTGGCCGAAACCAAAATTCATATTTATCTTTCTTACCCTGATGAAAATCATCAAAAATTTTCTTAACGCGAGGAACACTTTCAGGAAGATGGCAAGAATATACACTATTTCCAATTGCATTTTTAGAATGCGGAAAAATACTTGCTCCGCCACCAAAATACGCAACCTTATCATTTTCATCGACAAAAGTTATCGCAAATGGCAATAAGTCTAAAATTGCTGACAACTGTTCTAAATTTAAACTTCCTTCAGAAAAATTTAATACTAGATTACTTAGCTTATCTAAAGAAATTGGACCAGCAGCTTTTGCTTTTAACTTAGGTTTCCAGTTCATTGGTTTTTGAATTAAGGTATAGCCAATCTGTCCTTCTTCATCCTTGACATTGCCCCAATCTTCTTCGCTAGCTACTTCATCAATCATCGGAAGCATAATTTTTTCTTCTTTAAAAATCATTTCAAGAACTTCATTAGCCGCTTTTTTTATTACATTAGCTACTGTAGTCTGATTCACATCTTTTTGATTAACAAGCACATTAGCTTGACCAATTAATTTTCTTATTTTGTCATCAACGCCCCACATCACTTTAGGCGGTGCAGTAATGCCATACTTAGTCATAAGTGGAAACATAGAAGTTTCTTTACGAGCATAGTGATAATGAATTTTAGCAAGATCTTTTAGTTCCTGCTTTAACTTTGGTAAAACATCTGCGGCTCCATTTTCCCACTTAGCTAAATCAGGAAGCAAGGCATCATTAATTAATGACTTAATAACAATATTTTCTAATTTAAAAGTATGAACAGGATGACCTGGAGTTTCGAACTCTGGACTTTCTTTATTTTCTTTAATATTACCCTTAAAAACATCCGCATGAACATTACACAAGTACTGAATTTTTCTTGGATCAAGACCTTGCGCAATTAATTCTCTTTCAGCTGCCGTAATCTCAGCAACATCGACTTGATCAAAGGCAGCTTGAAACATCTTCTTAGCTTCTTCTAACTCTCCACCATTCTGAATAAAATTCAAAATCTTTAAAATTGCTTCTTGGCGTTTTTTATCTAAATTTTTCATTTATCAATCACCTTGTAGCCCTTATCCTCAAAAGCCTGCTTTATCTTCTTTAAATCAATCTTCATTGCTTGCGCTCCAAGAGGAATCGTCATCACACGCCCAACAGTTGATAACAACCCTGGAATTTTAATTCTAGTAAAACCACAATCATACATAATTTGGATAAAATCAGGATATTCTTCGGCTAATTTTTTAATTGGCACTGAGAAGTCAATAATCTTTTGCTTTTCTTCTGTATCTTCAATCTCTTTTTCTTGATCTAACGCCTGTTCATTATCAAGCATCCCTAATTGCTGTTTAGCTGCTGTCGTCATTCTTTCTGGACTCCAAACTGGATACCAAACTAGTTTCACATCACAAGTCTTAATTTCGGAAACCGACAAAACTGCTCTTTCAATTGCATTTTGCAAATATGTGGACAAGGGGCAGCCAACAATTGTCAAAGTCATCTTAACTGTGGCATGATCTCCCTCAATATCAAGCCCATAAATCAAGCCTAAATTAACTACATCAACTAATAATTCTGGGTCTTTTACACCCTGTAAGGCCGTCATAATTTTATCGACTAATTTTAAATTCTTTTCTTGCATCTTTTTCACCTAAAAAAATAAGAGAAACATTATCGTTTCCCTTATTCTATCAAACTTATCTAACCAGCTTATCCCAAATAACAACCTTATTAGCTTTCAGCGATTTCTGAACATCAATAATTCTCTGGTTGCTTGAACCACGGAACTGTAGGGTAAGGTCCTTTAAGTCATCCATAAATCGACCATCAACTAAAATATCAATTTTAGAAAGCATTTCTTTTTTATCGGGCGTTTCCTTTTGGAGCTCATCCCAAGTATAGCCTGACCAAGACCAGATATCTTTAGTATGACCAAACTCTTCGCGGACGCGATTGATTAGCTTTAAGCATACCCAAGTATTTAAAAATGGTTCTCCGCCTAATAAAGTTAAGCCTTGAACATAAGATTGTGACATATCTTCAATAATCTTATCTTCTAGTTCTTGCGTATAAGGACGGCCATAATTAAAATTCTGTGCTGCTAAATTGTAACAACCGGGGCAATCAAATAAGCATCCACTCACATATAAACTGCATCTAACTCCCTCGCCATCAACAAAATTAAATGGCTTATAATCAGCTATTTTATGTTTAGAATATTCTTCAGATTTCCATTCCTGTGGTTTTGGATTTTTTGGAAGACGGTGTTTTCTTTTCAATTCCTTTGCATGTTCAACTTGAGGTTTATATTGATTAGAATCAACAAAAATTGTGTCTCCTCCAACATTAACCTTAATCAAGTTACCTCGAACATCTGGACCTTCTTGATTATTTTTGTCTTTTTCTGGCATTAGTATTCGTCATTCTTTCTAACTTCATCCTTTGCCATCTTTTCTTCCATTCCTAAGTTCAAGTGCTTTACACGGTGAACAATTTCTTCGTGACGGCCGTGAACCATTGGACGCTTCAAAGGATTACCAAGATAACCACAAGTACGTTTTACACAATCACAAGTTTCTGGATCATGATTGCCACATTGTGGACATTCAAAACCTTTTGCAGTTGCTTTGAATTCACCTTTAAAACCACACTTGTAACATTGATCAATTGGAGTATTTGTTCCTAAATATCCTACCTTATCATAAGCCCAATCCCATACCGCTTCTAGTGCCTTAGGATTTTGCTTAAGGTTTGGATATTCACAATAATGAATAAATCCCCCAGCTGCATAAAATGGATACGGTGCTTCAAAAGCCAATTTCTCAAAAGGAGTTGGGTGCTTTCTAACATCATAGTGAAAAGAATTAGTGTAGTATTCCTTATCAGTAATATCTTTAACCTTACCAAACTTCTTAGTATCTAAACGACAAAATCTATCAGTTAAACTTTCACTTGGAGTTGAATAAACACTGTAGTGATAATGATTTGGATCTTCCTTTTCCCACTTAGCACAGTAGTCGTGAAGTTCTTTAACAATATTAATTGTAAATTGATGGGCTTCTTCGTTGTGTTCCCAATTTGGTCCATAAAACACAGTACCAACTTCATACAAGCCGATGTAGCCTAAAGATACCGTACAGCGCCCATTTTTGAATAAGTCATTTACACTGTCGCTAGCTTCAAGACGTTTACCAAAAGCACCATATTCATAAAGGATTGGAGCATTATCAGGAACTGCGTCAGTACAACGCTTAGCCTTAATTTGTAAAGCTTCATGAGCAGTTTGAACTTTTTCTCTAAAGATTTGCCAGAATAAATCTTTATCACCCTTTGATTCCATTGCAATTCTAGGCAAGTTTAAGGTAACAACACCTAAGTTCATTCGACCAGAATTTACCTCTTCACCAGTTTTTGGATCTTTCCAGCCTTGTAAGAATGAGCGACACCCCATTGGAGCCTTAAATGAACCAGTAATTTTCTTAATCATATCGTAGCTAACGATATCAGGATACATACGCTTAGTTGAACATTCTAAGGCTAATTCCTTAATATCGTAGTTTGGATCACCAGGATGTAAGTTAAGACCTTTCTTAAGAGTGAAAACCAATTTAGGGAAGATAGCTGTTCTTTTATCCTTTCCTAAACCTTCAATTCTAATCTTTAAAATAGCCTTTTGAATTTCACGTTCAATCCACGAAGTTCCTAAGCCAAAGCCCAAAGTGGTAAAGGGAGTTTGTCCTTGACTTGAAAAAAGAGTATTAATTTCATACTCAAGTGCCTGCATTGCATCGTAAATATCTTTCTTAGTTCTCTTGATGGCAAAAGCCTTGATCTTTTCTTCATCATCAAAGAATTCACTAGCTTCTTTAATATTCTTGTGGTAATTTTTTTCAGCATAAGGGGCTAAAACTTCATCAACTCTATCAGCTGAACAGCCACCGTATTGGCTAGAAGCTACATTAGCAATAATTTGCGACATTTGCGCAGTAGCAGTCTCAATTGAATGAGGTGATTCAATATTCGCATTTCCAATCGTAAAGCCATGACTTAGCATTTCTTTAAAGTCAATTAAGCAACAGTTGGTTAATGGACTAAGTGGAGTGTAATCTAAGTCATGCCAGTGAATATCGCCACGTAAGTGGGCCTTAGCAATATGTTCAGGCATCATTGTCAAGCCAATTGTCTTTCCAACAACACCTGCTGTTAAATCACGCTGAGTTGAGAAAACACGTGAATCTTTGTTAGCATTTTCGTTAACAATCGTTGGATCATGATGAACCAAACGATCTAGACGATTAGTAGTTTCGGTTTGCTTTTTAAAATTAGCCTCATCTTCTCTACGATAGTCAATATACGCATTAGCTTCATTATCAAATCCACGTTCTGTTAATGTTTGAACAAATGCATCTGCAATCTCACAAGTAGAAGTTTGTTTTTTACCGTTTAATTTTTTCAAAATAGCAGGTAAAATATCTGCTTCATGTTCCATAAGATGCAAGCTGTTTAAGACCATTTCAATTTTATAAAGGGCAAAAGGATAGATGCTACCGTCTCTTTTAACGGCTGTTTCTGGAAGGGGCATTTGATTAATTGATTTAATTTGAGCATCTTGTTGTAACATGGTCATTCTCTTCTTTCACTATATCTATGGTTATATTCTACCAAAATCTACAGGATATTGTAGGTATTGACATTTTTAATCATATATATTGTATTCAGCAAAATTCACGCCAGACACGAAAAAAAGGGATTTTGAACTTTTTCTATAATTAGTAAAGTAGCTAAGTATTAGTAAAACTAAAGCAAAAGTAATTAAGCAATTAAAAAGAACTGAATTTTCAGATTAAATAGCAGCAATCATTAAAATCACATAAACGACTTTTTAAACTTTTTGAGCACAAAAAAACACCTAAGTAGAATTTTTCTACTCAGGAGCTTTTCCTAATTAGATTTCATTTTCATGGTTTTCTTGTTGACCATCACGAAGAGCTTGTTTTTCTAACTTTTTAGCTTCTTCTTCAAAATATTGTCCCTTATTTACTTGATAGTACTTCTTGTATCTAGCATAGTAGTTGTGGAACATATAACGCATTAATAGCCAACGCTTCAAACTACGATCCTTATTGTAAAATACTGTAGTGCCGTAATGACCTTCATCAATCAACTTTTCAGCTAAACGCTTTGAACCATTATCATAAGCATATTCTTTAAAGATTTTCTTAGGAACACCAAGCCAAAGCATATAGTCAGCACCATCTTTATTGCCGTACACAGTTGACTTATCTTTCAAATTATCTTCTACATAATCATCTACATACCACTTAGCTAAATTATAGCCATTTAAAGTTACATAGAAGCTTGAACGGCCTTGGCGTAAGTTAATTTCAAAGAACTTATATTCCCCATCTCTTGGATCATACTTAATGTCAAAGTTAGCCATACCAGTATAGTTCAATTTTTCAAGAAATGATTGAACTGTATCATAGAGCTTTTGACTAAATGCTGGCAAAATTGCCATGTAGTTACCAATAGATTGTGGAGTAGGGTCTTCAAGAAGCGGATGACCTAAACACATCATCTTAACCTTGTGGTTTTTGTCAACATATGCATTAAGCACACGCATATTAGAGTCATCACCTGGGATAAAGTCTTGTAAGATTAAGTCTTCAGTATATCCATGAGTGTAGATTTTACCTACAATATCAACTAATTCAGCCTCATCGTGAATAGTAAATGCCTTTTTACGCCCCTCAAATTGGCAATTTAACCAAGAAACTGGATCTTCTGGCTTCAATTCCACTGGATAATCAAATGGTAAATTCAAGTAATTATCAGCCTTATAATCATCCATTGTCACAATTTTAGTATGTGGGTATGGAAGACCATACTTTTCAGCGATTTCGTAGAAACCTTCCTTAGAAATTAATTTCTCCAGCAAATCATAATCAATATAAGGAACTACGAAAGTATCCTTTAGTTCATCTTTATGCTTAGCAAGTAATTCCGCATATCCATCCCCACAAGCGATCAAAATAACTGGTTCTGGATGATTCTTATATTCTTCAATCTTTTGCTTCATCACGTTCATAAAGCCTGGATCTTCTTCGAAGCCTTCATGAACTTCTACGTCAACAATTTTAGAGTAACGCGTTGCCGCTAACTGACTGGCAGCCCAAGCTTGAACTTTAATTCCATAAGCTTCATTAAATGAACGTGCCATTCCGTAAACATTGATATCGCTACCTAGTAAAATAGGAGTAAATTTTGCTTGTACCATTTTGTAATCCGTACTTCTCTCTAACTTTAATTAAACAAGTCTTCCACTTTCGATCAATTCTGCAACTTCTGGTTGTACATGTTGATACTTCTTAACGGTTTCGTCGTAATCAACGAAGAACAACTTGTACCATACTAAGAAAGTGTAAATTGCCCAGATTTGACGACGAGCTGAACCATCGCCCTTGTAGTTATCATCAAGTAATTTAACAATCTTCTTTTGGTCAAAAATATCATTTACAAAGTCTTCAGTAAACAATTCTCTAACTTGCTTATAAAATCTTGGTTCCTTAAGCCATTGCTTAATTGGAGTTGGGAAACCAAGTTTTGGTCTTTGAGCCCATTCTTCTGGCAAGACTTTTTCGGATGCCTTACGAAGAGCGTATTTAGTATCATGACGGTTAACTAAATACTTAGTTGGAATTGAATTAGCAAGTTCTGCAATCTTCTTATCAAGATATGGCACACGTAATTCTAGTGAGTGGGCCATTGAGATCTTATCTGCCTTTTGCTCAATATCATTAAGCATAAAGTGGTGAAGATCAATATATTGCATTTGCTTAACTTCATCAATATTCTTAACTTTCTTGAAGTCTTCTTGGTAAATGCCGTTAACTGTCAAATCGTTCTTGTACTTATCACGCAAGATATTATTAGCATCTTTAGAAGTAAAGATAGTTGGATAATCCATGTCATAAATTACAGATTGACCAACATAAAATTCGCTTGGTTCTGCTAAATTAGTGTACATATGTACCTTACCTGGGAAGTTAGGCATCTTCTTAATCTTATGAGCTAAGCGAACACGACTCTTCTTAGGTAACTTCTTCAAGCCAGCAGTAAAGACCTTGATTACGTCGTTATGAGTATGCATTCCATAGTTCACGTAACCTGCAAATAACTCATCAGCACCTTCACCAGAAAGTGCAACAGTAACATGCTTTCTAGCTAACTTACACAAGTACCATAATGGAATGATTGATGGGTTAGCATCTGGTTCATCCATGTGATATTGCATTTCTGGGAAATCGCGCATTGCCTCATCGGCATCAACTTTATCAGCAAAGAACTTCCAGCCGTGTAAATCAGAAAGCGCCTTGGCCTTCGATGCTTCATTATAAGTAGAATCATCAAAAGAAACTGAGAAAACATCCTCAGGATCGAGTAAGCTAGTTAAGTAGGAAGAATCAATACCTTCAGACAAGAACGCCCCAACTGGAACATCAGCGTTTCTATATAAGTCAACGGTTTCTTTTAAATCTTCATTGATCTTATCTAAAGTTTCTTCAAAACTTAAACTATTTTCAACATACTTAGCATCCCAGTATTGGTGAGTCTTCATCTTACCATCTTTATATTCAAACCAGTGACCTGCTGGGAAGCGGTAAACGCCCTTAAAGAAAGTTTCCTTTAAGTCGTTGTACTGATTCATTAAGTATGGCTTAACTGCTTCAGTATTCAATTCTTTCTTAAAACCAGGATAGGCTAAGAAACTCTTTAATTCACTACCAACAATCAATTTTCCATTTTGATCTGAGTAGTACATTGGCTTAATTCCAAAGAAATCACGTGCACCATATAGAGTCTTGGTATTATCATCCCAAATTACAAAGGCAAACATACCGCGAACGCGCTTCAATAAGCCATCCATTCCCCATTCTTCATACCCGTGAAGTAAAACTTCAGTATCAGCTTTAGTTGTAAAAGTATGTCCAGCATCAATTAATTCTTTTCTTAATGGTTTAAAGTTGTAAATTTCACCATTAAAAATAATTGCTCTACTTTTATCTTCATTAAAAATAGGTTGACTTCCGCCACGAAGATCAATGATTGATAAACGTCTAAAACCTAAAGCAACTTGATCATTAGTATATTTTCCATCTGAAGATGGTCCACGGTGTTTGATCGTGTCCATCATTCCTTGAATAGCACAGTCCTTATCCTTTAATTCAGGATCGAAAAACGCACAAATTCCACACATAAGTAACTTTCACCTCAAAATAAACAGTAGTCTTATTATAAGCTATTTACATTGTAAAAACTAAATTCGATAAAATCTTCTCTTTGAAGCAGCTCCATAGCCAAAGACTTGAAGTAAATGTCTTTTAATATCGACGTTTACAATATAACCGGCTGCTTCATTAGCATGATCCATTTCTCTATTCCAGCGCTTATTATATTGCGTAGTAAGCGCATGATTCGGTCCCATGAGAGCCGAACAATTAAAAAATATATACTGAATACCGTTAATCCGATATTGGTCCTCAGTATGACGGTGTCCACATAAATATGCAACTATTTTTGCATTCTTTATCTTCGTAAAATCAAAGCTATTAGCTAGGGTAAATTCAGGAGGAACATCTCTAGAATTAAGGTATCCTTTTTCATGTTGATTAAAGGCAACCATCAATTCATGTAGCGAACGGCCATTGAATTTCAAGGCATTTGTTCCTTTGCGAGTAATGGGATTAGCATGACTCATAAAAATAATTGTTTTACCATTTGAATTTTCAAGAATTTCGATAATTTCTTGCATTTGATCTTCACGAATAGCTAAGGAAAGCTTTGTATCATACTTTTTCTTTCCCTGATCATCTAGCTCATAAGGCAGGTCAGACGTATTAACCGTAATAATTCTGACATCATCTTTATCAAAATATGCAACACCATGCTTACGTGTGATGTAATGTATTCCATCTTGCGCATACATGCTTGGCCACATAATATCTTCAAATTCATTTTCTGGGAAACTAGCTCTTAAATCATGGTGTTCATCAAATTTGTCATTTTCATCATGATTGCCTTTAATCACAGCAAAATTAGTTTTTTTAGACCTAAAGGTTCTAGACAAAGAAATCAACTCAGCTTCGCTAACTAGACCAGGATCTGATCCATCCATCCAATCACCTAGGTGAGCTTTTAGATCTAAAATATCCTTATCCTCGAGATAATTAAATTCCTTAACGTGTCTTAAACCGTTATGACCATAAAAATCAACACTGTCGGCATCTTTATAATGAGTATCAGTTAAAACTCCAATATTAATTGAGTTATAGCCTTTTCTACTATGCTTTTTTACATAGTCAACTAGTTGATCTAACTGATCTTCAACGATATAACGGCGCCCAGTTTGTTTATTAACAAATGCCGTATAACGGTTCAATCTCTTATCAAACTTTCTCACATAAGCTGGTGCTAGATCAGAAGCATCAACAGATCGTAAAGCTTGATGCAAAACATTATCCGTATCTTTATAAACAATGAGCTTATATTCTTCACCATGAGGCGTCCCTTCTGGTGCCCCAACGTTATACTCGCCAACAGTCATATATTTTTGCATCCCGTCGAACGGAATATTACTTTTCTTTCGCATCATCTTCCGGGTCATTCCGGAAAACTTATCAATCATACCCTTGGTTTTCTTGATAATTTTCATGATACTCTTCCCCACTCATCACACAAAAAAAGGCCTTTAATTGGCCTTGGGGTTAATTATTTGCCAAAGCAGCTGCGGCAAGACCCAATGATAAAACCGCATCTTTAGACAAAACCTTTTTTAAATCATCAGGAGCAATAGCTCTTACAGCACCAATAACCTTCAAGCTATATAAAAGCACATGTAAGTCAGTAGCACGATCATAGCTACCATCTTGCCATGGATCCTCATGATTGTAGGTTAAATTAATCTCATCTTGATCAACATATCCGTCTACGTGATTAGTCAAAATTCGATCATTTAATTCACGCAATGGTTGATCTAAGTGAAGTAGAGTCAATTTACCATCAGATTCACTGTTGTAGTACTCATCTTGAGTCATATCAAAGTAGTCTTCGATAGGCTTATCAAGAATTCCTAAACTATTAATTTCATTATAAATTCTCTTGGTATTCAGGTCTTGTTGACCGTTGATAATTTTTTCTTGTGATAAAGCAATATCATCAGCCAATGTCATGGTAGTTAAATTATCCATCATTGTCCTCCTTGAAATACAACTTCCATTATAACAAAAAAGTTCTTTTTTTCCTTTACTTATCAATATTATAGGTAGATATTACAAAAAAATTTAGAATTTGACAAAAATAAAAACGAGCAGATCAAAATTCTGCTCGTTAAGATAATTAACTAAACTAATTTCTTTCTAATCCAGCCAGAAATCCAGTCAATGATAACAACCATGACAATAATTCCAACCAAGATGACACCTACTCGGTTCCATTGACGATATTGCAAGGCAATAATTAATGGATAACCAATACCACCAGCACCAACTAAACCTAGAATAGATGCTGAACGAATTGAAACGTCGAAACGATACAAGGTATTAGAAATCAAAGCAGGCATCAAGTTAGGCATTGTAGCAAACATAATAATGTTAAACTTAGATCCACCAGCTGCAGTGACAGCTTCATTAGCACCTTCTTCAAGGTTTTCAATTGCTTCAGAGAACAATTTGGCAAGCATACCAACTGAGTGGAAACCTAAGGCTAAAACACCGGCTGCAGAACCAGGTCCAACAGCTTTAATAAACATCAGGGCCAAAACAATTTCTGGGAAAGAACGAATAACAGCCAAAACGATTTTTCCAGAACGAGAAGTGTACCACTTTTTATGACGAGTATTAGCTGCCCAAAAAGCAAAAGGTAATGAAATAATTGCAGAAATAAAAGTACCCAAGAAAGCGATACAGATAGTTTCCCATAATTGAGAAATTAAATCTTCTCCACTTCCGTTATATACGTAGGACCAATCTGGGTGAAAAATTCCGGCAACAATAGCTCCTGCAATTTGACCTGCACTTGCCTTTATTCCGCCAAAATCCATTCCTACAAATGACCAAATAATTAAAACAACAGTGACAATAGCGATTGTCCAGTGTTGAATCTTTTTCCTAGTGTCCACTGGTTTAGGAGGTAATTTTTTCATTGTAGTATCCATTATTTCATCAACGCCTCCCGAGATTTAGTAGAAATGTAGTCGATAATAACTACGACAACGATAATAACTAAGATAATCATACCGGTCTTGGCATAGTCAAAGACTTGAAGAGTTTGTTGTAAGTACAAACCAATACCGCCGGCACCAATATATCCAAGAACTGTTGAAGCTCTAACATTAATTTCAAATGCATATAAGACATAGGAAATAAAGTAAGTAATTATTTGTGGCATCACAGCAAAATGAATAATTTGTAGTTTATTTGCACCAACAGCTGTTAACGCTTCGATTGGACCTGGATCAATTGTTTCAATTGCTTCATAGAACAATTTAACAACCACACCAAATGTAAATACAGTTAAAGCTAAAACACCGGCAACTGGACCAATACCTACAACGGCAACAAAAATTGCACCTAAGAGTAAGTCTGGAATGGTTCTAATAATATTCATAATTATTCTTAGAATTCCAGTAACGGCCTTATTTTTAACAATATTTCTAGCGATTAAAAGAGAATAAACAAAAGCAATTGCTGATCCCATAACAGTTCCTAAAATTGCCATTTTAATTGTTTCAATTAAAAGTGGAACTGCTGTAGCTGCATATCCCCAATCAGGGTGACACATTTGAACAAAAATATCAGTAAATTGGCTAAAGTTATTAAACAAAACACTAATGTGTGTATTTGTTACATCTACTGAAAGAAAGAGACCTAAAATCATAATTACGACCCATACAAGGTTCATAATTTTGAATTTCTTTTTAGGCAACTCAGCTAAATGCTGTTCCTTAGATTTAGGCATCTTCTTCCCCTTTCTTGCCATTTCCACCATTGTAAATATCATCAAAGACAGCTTGAGAAGTTTCACTCATCTTACCATCGTAAACAATTTGACCTGCACGAACACCGATTACTCGATCTCCAAATTCCTTAGCAAGTTCTACGCTGTGAAGGTTGGCAACTACAGTCATACCATATTCTTCATTAAGCATCTTCAAGTCATGCATAACGCGACGTGAAGTTTGAGGATCAAGTGAAGCTGTTGGTTCATCAGCTAAAATGATTTTAGGATTTTGAGTAAGTACACGGGCAATCGCAACACGTTGTTGTTGTCCACCAGAAAGTTGGTCTGCACGTGTATAAACTTTATCTGCTAAATCAACACGTTGCAATGATTCATATGCCTTTTGCTTGTCTTCTTTAGTAAATAAATTAAAAGTTGTCTTCCAAGTTGGATAGTAACCTACTCGACCAGTTAAAACATTACGTAAAACACTTGAACGTTTAACTAAGTTAAAACTTTGGAAGATCATACCAATATCACGGCGAATTTCACGCAAATCTTTTCCTTTAGCAGACGTAATTGACTTACCATCAATTAAAATGTCTCCCTTAGAAATATCTTGCAAACGATTAATAGAACGAAGTAGTGTTGATTTACCCGCACCGGATAAACCTACAACTACCACGAATTCTCCTTTATTAATATTTAAATTAATATCTTTTAAACCAACTGTTCCGTTATTATAAATTTTACTAACGTCTTTAAGTTGAATCATTGGCTGATTAGTGGCTGCCATTTAACTAAAAAATCTCCTTAATATATATTGATTGGTTATATTGCATAAAAAGATAATTGTCCTTAAAGACAATTATCTTTTTTACTAACTAAGCTATATTTAATTGACTATTTCTTGTCCTTAGCAATAATCTTGTCATATTTACGAACAATATCGAAGTTGCTGTCCTTAGACTTAGTGTAGCCTTCGTGACTATAAATTGATTCGATAATCTTCTTACCTTCTTTAGATTTACCAACTTCAATAAATGCCTTTGCAAGTTTCTTTTGGAAGGACTTAGACATATCACTTCTAACAGCAATAGTATCGTTAGGGATTGGCTTAGTGAAGTAAATTGGGACAACTTGGTCCATAATCTTAGGATTGTCTTTTTTAACAGTGTTACGAGCATCTTCAAAAACAAATGCTGCGTCAGTATCACCATTTAATACATTCAAAACTGCTTGGTCTTGGCCAGTAACAGTAACTAACTTACAATCTTTTGGTACATCCAAACCTTTTTCTCCAAGTTCAGCAATTGGGAAAACATAACCTGCTGAAGAAGTTGGGTTTTGAACTGAAATACTCTTGCCTTTTAGATCCTTCCAAGATTTAATTTTAGAACCTTTTTTAACAAGAATTTCTGCTCTATAGTAATCAACTAATTTATTAGTTGCTTTACCACCAGGTTGCTTAACGCCATAACGTTGTGATTGAAGCAAAACGTCGGCAGCTCCTTGTTTATGAGCTAATACATAACCATCAGGTGGTAAGAAACCAACATCAACTTTTTTAGATTTCATAGCTTCAACAACTGTATTGTAATCAGTTGACATTGAAACATGAACTGGAATTCCAAGCTTTTTAGAAAGCATCTTTTCTAAAGGCTTAGCACGAGCTTCAAGCTTATTAGCAGCTTGACTAGGTACAAATTGGATAGTTAATGACTTAGGTGTGTAACCATCCTTTGAACTGTTTGACTTGTTAGAACAAGCAGTTGCAACAACAGCAAGTAAAATTGCAAAAAGGCCTACTAAGACTTTTTTGAACTTTTTCATCATTTCCTCCTAATGAAACACATTAAATGACAAATACAAAAAAAGACTCAACATGAAGAGCTGACAAAAACAGCTAATCACACCGAGTCATAAAAGTCGCTAAAAAATCAACGAAAGCGCCAACACCAATGAAGACTGATTCACCGAAGGAACCAGTCCAAGAACGAGCCACTGAATCTTGGTTACATTTTATAATGCTGTAATCGAAGTTCACCATTATCGTTCTTCCTTTCCCTAGTACTAACGTTCGTTCTTAAGTATCATACCAAAAATATTCGTACTTGGGTACTATTATTTTAATGTAAGCGCTAGTAAATTTTAATCAATTGAATTGGATCGAACCACTTTACAAAAAAATCACTCCATTAGTACTAATAGAGTGAATCTTTAAAATGTTCGTTTTTTAAAAACGTCTTTTCTTAGGCTTAGCAACCTTTTTATTTTCAAGATCTGTCTTAATAATTAAAACATCTGATAAAGCATGTTGGTTAACATAAGCAGTAACACTACCCATTAACATTCTTTCAACTGCATTCATACCGGTTGCACCCATAATAATTAAGTCATTGTGGTGGTCCTTAATGAAATCAACCGCAATGATTCTCTTAGGTGAGCCATAACGAATGTGGTAAGAAATATCAGTAAAATTAAAGTGTTCCTTAGCCCATTCCTTTAAACTTTTTAGATACTCTTCAGAATCCTGAGTCATTTGATAAATGGTATCTCCAGAAATCAAAGTATCTTGCATCTCTCCCATAAATTGACGAGTATCAATAACGTTTAATACATCAAGGTGAGCATTATTATCAAGAGCAATTTTTACTGCTTTATCAAATGCCCGCTCTGCTGTTTCAGAACCATCAACAGGAACTAAAATATTGTCATAATCTTCTACCATAAGTAATCATCTCCAAATGGAATTGCATCTTTACATTGTAATTTTACCATTAATTATAACAATTAATAAGTTTGTTTTCTTTTTATAGATCTGAGAAAACTAAAATATCTGAGAAAAAATATGGTAAAGTAATAATACTGTATTTAAATAACTATAGTGAGGAAAAATACTAATGAGCGAAAATTATGAGACGAAATTAATCGGCATCCAAAATGGTCGCAATTTCCGCGAACTTGGAGGCTATAAAACCGTATCAGGTCAAACTATCAAATACAACAAATTGCTTAGAACCGGTAATTTAGCTGATCTTTCTTCATCAGATTTGGAATTGTTGCAAAAGTATGGCGTGAAATATGACGTTGACTTTAGAACTGAAAAAGAAAAGACTGAGCATCCAGACCGTGTACCTGAAGGTGCAAAATATATCTTTGATCCAGTTTTTAGTGACGACTTAACTAACGCTTCAAAAGGAATCTTTGCTTTAGAAGAAAATGCCGAAAAAGATCCTGAATTTGGCTTCAAACACATGTTTTTCGCCTATGAAGATATGATTAATGGTCAAACTGCTCAAAAGGCATACCGTAAATTCTTCGAACTTTTACTTGCTAACGATCAAGAGAAAAGTGCACTTCTCTTCCACTGTACAGCTGGAAAAGATAGAACAGGATTTGGTGCTTTGTTAGTTTTATCAGCATTAGGTGTACCTTTTACTACTATCAAATATGACTACACACTAACAAACGTTACCACTAAGGACTTTGTTGATGGTATGCTTAAACAGGCTGCCGCTGATGGTTCTAGTAAGCGTGTCTTGCAGTCCATTAAAGATATTCAGTCAGTATATCCAGAATATTTAGACCACGCTATACATGTCCTAAACCAGCAATATGGTGGCATCAACGAATACCTTCGTTCTACTATGAAGCTCTCAAGCCGTGATATCATGGATCTCAGGAGAATCTATCTTAAGGATTGATATATTATGGATATTCCAAAGTATTTACAAATTGAAAATGAGTTAAAGAAAGAAATTATCTCTGGTAAATTTAAGTATGGAGATAAATTTTATAGTGAAGCTCAGCTAAAAGAAAAATTTAATGTTTCTTCTATTACTGTTATTAGATCTGTTAAAGAGTTAGTTAAGGCAGGATACTTAATCCGTCATCAAGGTAAAGGCACATTCATTTCTCGTTCAAGAAAGGATAAATTAGTCCGTCTTAGCGATAATGAAGTTTTCTCTGATAAACAAGAGGAAGATAGAGTTGAAGTTATAAAACTTCAAGAAGCTAATAAAGCCGAAATCCTTGAAAAACTTGGTCTGCCAAAATACGATACTTATTACTATATTGAACGTTTACGTTTAATCGGCGACACGCCTTTTATGGTACACCGTTCTTTCATCCCAGCTAAATTTATCAATAAGAATTTAGCTAAGGATCCTAATAATTATCATAGTATTTATGAAACGCTCCAAAAGGATAAGCAATTATACTTATTCGATGAGCCTTTTACAGAAACGGATACAATTGTAAAAGCTGATAGTGAAATTAGTCAGCAACTAAAAATCGCTAAAGATTATCCTGTTGTACGTCAAGTCAAAAAAACTATCTTATCTGCTACAGGAGAAGTAGTTGAATTAGTTATTGGCTATAAGCGCTGTGATTACTTTTCACTTTCATTCTCAAGTACTGATTATCCGGAAGTTTAACAATTTAATCTGGAGACAAAAAGAAGCTGCACCTGGCAGCTTCTTTTTTCTATTTTTCAGTTTCGAAATTATTTTCTAAGAAATCATAAATCTCTTCATTTGAATCAGAATTAAATAACTCATTTAAGTCATCAACTGAAGTTCCAGCAAGAAAGTCCATAATTTTTGCCAAAATGGTTGAATGCATATCTGGGTCATTATTCAAAATCAAAAATAGAAACTTTACTTTTAACTTTTCACTCGGATTGACCATATTGTTAAAAGTTGCAGAATTTCTAAGTGCAATCGGCACAATCAATTGCGTGCTTACGTAATTTCCCTCGGTATGAGGTACAGCAACATCAGGTAATTCTCTAGATAAAGGTCTCATAGAAATTCCAGTTGGATATTTATCTTCGCGTTCAATAATGTCGCCTAAAAAATCTTTTTTAACATAGCCTAAGTCATATAATTTTTGAGAAACGGTCTTAAAGATCTCATTTCGATCAGTTAAATCTGTTACAAAAACAGCTTCTGGATCGAAAAGACTTTTTTTAGTATTCGTAGTAGGTTCCGCCTTTCCAAAGCAAAAATTTCTAGTTTCATTATATAAAACCGATTTCAAAAACACAAAAGTGGGTGTTCCTTTTGTTCAAATTTTGTTAAAGTTAGTTAATGTAAAAATATTCCACCGATAAGAAAGAAAGGTTTTTCCATGACAAAACAAAAGACAGTTTACTTTGGTGCTGGTTGGTTCACTGAAACTCAAAATAAGGCATACAAAGACGCTATGAGTGCTTTAAATGCTAACCCAACTATTGATTTAGAAAATAGTTATGTTCCACTTCAAAATCAATACAAAGACATTCGTGTTGATGAACATCCTGAATATTTACACGACAAAGAATGGGCTCAAGCAACTTATAACGGTGACTTAGTTGGTATTAAAACTAGCGACATTATGCTTGGCGTTTATGTTCCTAAAGAAGAAGATGTTGGCTTAGGAATGGAACTAGGTTACGCTATGTCTCAAGGTAAATACGTTTTACTTGTAATTCCTGATGAATTATACGGTGAATCAATCAACTTGATGAGCTGGGGCGTTGCTGACAATGTAATCAAGATGAGTGAGTTAGCTACATTTGATTTTAACCGTCCAAGATACAACTTCTATGATGGTGCTGTATATTAATTAGATAAAAAAAGCTGGTAGAAATTAAAATCTACCAGCTTATTTATTTTTAATCTATATATGATATCTTTAAAAATTTGTTTTGACCTTAGTCATTAATACAGCTAATGGATTTAAATCAACACCAAAAGCTTCCAGATGATGGCGTATACCTTCTACTAGTGTTGTACCAGAACCCATCAAAGGATCGTATACATTCTGGATATCAGTGAATTTACTAACTGCATTTATAAATAAATTCAGTAATTTAGGAATCATAGTTGCTGGATAATCATGATATCTGTGAGTACTGTACTCCATATCCTCCCCAACAAAATCTAAATAATTTTCTTTGCTACTTATTGTTTTGTTTAAGTAATTTATGATCTGATCATCTCTGTTCATCATTTTTTACATACCTTTCGTTTGTTCATGAAACCTTTTCGTTAGATTGAAGTTTCATAATTTGTCTTTTCTTTTTTAATCGGTTTATCCTCTTTTAATTTCTTTTTTAGTCTTAATATTTCATTTTCATCCCAAAGAATTCTACCATTTTTTTCTTAATTACTGCTATAATTCCCTGCTTACGCCACAAATAAAGTGTTTGTCTTGTAACGCCTAACTGATTTTGTACCTGCTTTGTTGTTAACATCTATGCATCACTCCGATTTTAATATGGTATACTTTTAGTTCAATTTATCAACTTTTTTCAGTATACAAATGATGCATGGTTATAGAATTATTTAATACAGACCAAAAATTATTAGTCTATGAATACAAGGTCTCCGTTGTTCGCTACATTTCCAATATTCTAAATATTGATAAAAAATAAAAAGTGTACTAATTCCACTTATTATGGAAAAGTACACTTTCTACTAATAGTTTTGATTTTTACTCTTAGCTGAATATTCTTTTTTTCTCATCTATTCTAATCATGAAAATCAGGTAAAAATTCATCATAACCATCAAAGCCAGAAAAAGTAATGAAATGTGATGTTGCTACATTACTATTAGGGATTTTACTAATTGAGAACCCATACATAGCGCCTAAGCGTGTGGTAACCGGATTGGTTAAGCCTCTAGCATGATACATTTCTCTAGCAGCACCATTATAATATCCACCAAAAATCATTTGTTCGATATTATAATAAATATGTTCTTTAATACTCCCCATCGTTTCGTGATTTGTATCAACAGTATAAATATACCATCCACCCATATTTTCAACGTCATTGCCTACAGTTTTAGTAATCGAATCCAACCCGTGGTCTTTTCTCATAGCGTCTGTGATTGCAATCACATCATGATTACCTGTTGCATCTCTGTTATCTCTTACATAATTTTTAGCAATATCATCTGCAATTTTTTGGACTCTATTACTATATACAAAGGGGTTAAGCCCCATTTGTTTTCTAATATGATTAATTGTATTTAAAGTGAAATCTGTCAACTCTTTGGTTTGTTCAGAGGTAATGTTTGTTAAATCTACAATTCGTGCATCATTATTACTGTAATTATTTATTCTCATACCCTCTTCGGATACTTTTTTAGCTAAAGATGTAATTTTTCCTTTAGTATCGTCAAGACCATCTTTACCACCACTAGATTCTTCTACCATTTCACGGGTATATCCAGCAGGTAAAGTAATAATGCCGATATTATCTTTGTTGTCAGCAGGCTTAGTAGCAGGTTTGTTGTCAGCAGGCTTAGTAGCAGGCTTGCTTTCAGCAGGCTTAGTAGCAGGTTTGTTGTCAGCAGGCTTAGTAGCAGGTTTGTTGTCAGCAGGCTTAGTAGCAGATTTGTTGTCAGCAGGCTTAGTAGCAGGTTTGTTGTCAGCAGGCTTAGTAGCAGGTTTGTTGTCAGCAGGCTTAGTAGCAGGTTTGCTATCTACAGGCTTAGTAGCAGGTTTGTTGTCAACAGGCTTAGTAGCAGGTTTGTTGTCAGCAGGCTTAGTAGCAGGTTTGCTTTCTACAGGCTTAGTAGCAGGCTCGCTTTCTACAGGCTTAGTAGCAGGTTTGCTTTCTACAGGCTTAGTAGCAGGTTTGCTTTCTACAGGCTTAGTAGCAGGTTTGTTGTCAACAGGCTTAGTAGCAGGTTTGTTATCTACAGGCTTAGTAGCAGGTTTGTTATCTACAGGTTTAGTAGCAGGTTTGTTATCTACAGGCTTAGTAGCAGGCTTGTTTTCTACAGGCTTAGCAGCGCTTTCCTTGAAAGTACCCCATGCTACGCCATTGTTGCGGCCAACAATATAGCCGTAGCTGCCGTCTTCGCGAGGTTGTCTTAACCAAGTATATTGGCCAATCTTTTGATATGCATCGTACTTGATAGTAGAACCAGTAGGCATAGCTTCAATAATAGCACTGTTAGTATTAGGAGCAGTTCTCAAGTTAATTACGCCACCAGTAACAAAGTCAGCGCTTTCCTTGTGCCAATTGCTTTGTGATTGTACAGGCTTAGCAGTACTCTCCTTGAAAGTACCCCATGCTACGCCATTGTTGCGGCCAACGATATAGCCGTAGCTGCCGTCTTCACGAGGTTGTCTTAACCAAGTATATTGACCAATCTTTTGGTAAGCATCGTATTTAATAGTAGAGCCAGTAGGCATAGTTTCAATAATAGCACTGTTAGTGTTAGGAGCAGTTCTCAAGTTAATTACTCCGCCAGTAACAAAGTCAGCACTTTCTCTATGCCAATTGTTTTGTGATTGTACAGGCTTAGCAGCAGGCTTGCTTTCTACAGGCTTGGTAGCACTTTCTTTAAAGGTACCCCACGCCACACCGTTGTTGCGACCAACAATATAGCCGTAGCTGCCGTTTTCACGAGGTTGTCTTAACCAAGTATATTGGTCAATCTTTTGGTATGCATCGTATTTGATAGTAGAACCAGTAGGCATAGCTTCAATAATAGCACTGTTAGTATTAGGAGCAGTTCTCAAGTTAATTACTCCGCCAGTAACAAAGTCAGCACTTTCTTTATGCCAATTGTTTTGTGATTGTGCTTGAGTTTGTGTATTAGAATTTTGAACAGGTTGTGCATTTTGTACGTTTTGCTTTGCTTGTACTGATTGTTTTTGCTTAACATCTGTAGTATAGCTAGATGGTAACCAAGATTTATTCTGCATTTGGTACCAGTTATTATTATTGTGTTCTACTTGATGAGTAATATGCAATTGTTGATTATTTTGAACCGGAGTCGTAGAAATATTTTTATTAGTTTTTTGATTTAGATCAGGTGATTTCCGAGCTCCAAGTTGGACTTGTTTTTGTTGCAAGCCTTCGTTAGTCGATTTAGTTTCAATATTAGCTTCTGGAATTTGTCCTTTAGGTTGAGTTATTGTATCAGCTTTCGCTGTATTACTATATGTTGCTATTGCACCTGCTGCAAATAATGCAGACAATAACATCGCTGTTCTTCTTTTCATTCTTACATCCTCCAAATAAATAACAGTCGATACAACCCTAGTCTACCCCCCCCATTTTGAATTTTGTCAAGTGCTTTAATTTACCCAGTAATTACTACTTTTATATTCAAAATAAAATAACTCAAAAAAGGGATTACCCGCATAGCAATCCCTTTTGAATTATTTTTTACTCTAACATCATCTAATTATCATTCATCTTCATTATCACCACTAGTCATGTCTTCCCGATAATGAAGGTCATTAAACTTCTCTTTTGCATATTTTTCAGCATCAGCTCTACTTCTCCAGCCAATACCATCAACCCAGGCTTCAGCTCCACCACCTTCAACCAGAACTGTTTGACCATGTTCAGTTGCTAAATTGTAGTATTCACCGTCACCAGCACCTTGTAACCAAGCTCGGACATTGATTTTACGCTCACCATTTTCCGATAGGACAACTACTCTTGCCCAGTCTTTAGTTACATCATGATAAGAAGAATGACCCTGAACATATGACGTAAAATCAAAATCTTTTTTCATCTTATGGAGTTTTTGAGTAAAGTGTTCCCCGCTATCTTCACCACTAATAACATTCTTTTTAATTGTTACTTCGTTCACACTTCCATCTATATAATCTGCTACATACCAAGTACCAAGTAATTCACTTGGCATATTAAACAAGCCATCATCCCCTGGAATTGAAGATGATGTAGAGTCATTACTTTCTTTCGAAGTAGAATTGCTTTCACTTTCTTGCCCCTTACTTTGACCTCTCTGAGCAAGAAAATCATCTAAATTAATCTTTTTGCTAGACTTTTTAAAATTTTCAGTATTCCAATTGTCATCACCTGACAAATTTAATTCATTATTTTCAACTTTAGCCGTCAAGTCACTAGTTACATCGCTATCATTTAACTTAATTCGATAAGTAGTCGCGTCTATCTTTTTCCAAGTTAATTGATCATCAGTATCCGGGTTCTTAGGATCAACATAAACATATCTACCAGTATGGTCAGAATTAAGTACTAAAGCTGCCTTATCCTTATTATCTACGTAGCTTCCGACAATCGCATATGCTGTTTTTCCCTTATCCCGCTTTGATATCTTCACTTGACTAGTCTTATCTTTTCCTGTCATAGCTTGACTTTGACAAGCAGTCAAGGTAAAAGCAATTGTTCCTAGCATTAAACATCCAATTATTATTTTCTTCATTATCTATCCTCCCAATATAAATAAATCTTAATCCTTCTCCACAATTTCTTCAAAGTGAGAAGTTAGGTCTTTGTTAGCCGTTGCATGAACAATTGTATAATCACCATTTGTCGTCTGATCAACCAAAGCAACAGGCTCCCCATGATAAAAGCAAAATAGATACGTAATATGTTGCTCCGCACTCTTCCCATTATAGTTAAAGATAGCAACTACATTATATGTATCGTCCTCATCTTCCTCTTTATCTACTTGCGGATTCCACTTCAAATTAATACTGCTCATATCTTCAGGATCACGACTATCGCGGTCACCCGAGCTTAACTTAAAACGTCCTTGAGATAGCCAATTCGGATATTCTTGTCCGGCCGCAGTTGTCAAGCTGCCACTACCAGTATAGTGCTCATACGATTGATGCATTTTGTCGCCAAATTCATCCATGTAACTAATTAGTTCATCATTTTGAGTACTTGACCATAATTTATCTTCAGATGTAGTCTTCTTAGATTTTGTACTAGTTTTAGAATTCTGATCATTAGCTTTTTCATCCGACTTACCAGTAACAATCGATAGATTATCATTCCAAATATTTACATTTTTCTCCGTGTTTTCAGATTTAATTTCTGGATAGATCTGGTTTAAAACACTTCTATTACTGTAACTAGACTTATTTCCAACATAAGTTATCTCTTTGTTATCCTTAGAAACTAAATAGCCAACCTGATCATTTATAACATATAATCTACTTCCGTCAGTAGCACTGATCTCATAATCTCCAAAACGATATTTTGAATAACTTTCTATTGTTAAGTGACCGCTTCCTAAATCATCAGCTGCTTCTCCCCATTTTTTGCCATATTTTTTATCGGCATAAAGGATTGCCCAAGCAGCTAGTTGCTTACTTGGAATCTTTTTAATCTCAGCACTAGTTAATTTTCCATTACCACCAATCACAGTGCTATTAGTCGAATTTCGACCATGTTGATACAATCCCCAGCCACCAAAAATAAGGATAAATGCGGCGATAATTGATCCAATAATAATATTTCTTTTTTTGGATTTTAATCTATTGCTGTGAATTTCACTTCTTTTAGGCATCTCAGAATTGGAATATATAACTGACCTTCCACAATGTGGACAGAAACTATCCATAGGCTTAATTGGTTTCCCACAGTGGGGACAAAACTTATTCATCGCTTGACCTTTCTAACAGGATAAATTATAGCGTTGTCATTAAATTATTTATATTGTAACAAATCAATCAACAAAAAAAGCTAATAGAAATGAAATCTATCAGCTTTTATCACTATTGAATACTTATAAATCACTTGCACAATGCTCAGGATATAAATGTCCTAAGCATTTTTTATTATTTATACATAGCAACGAGTTTTTCTAACTCTTTATCAGAAATCAGTTTCAAATTTTTTACAAATTCCGTAGCTTGCTCTAATGTGTTGCCATTATTCAGTTGATTTTCGAGAATAATTTTGGCAGAATCGATTTTTCCTTGCTCTACGCCATGTCTCATTCCTTGCTCATATCCTGCTTTCCCAGCAGCCTGTTCACGTTCTAGCATTCTTGTTTCGTAAAGCATAATCTTTTCCCTCATTTCTGGATCTTCGTTGATTTCTTTGATTCTTTTTTGTGCGTAATCGAAATGCTTATTTAATCTAACTGGCTCATTATTCATTAGCTTAGCCAGGGCTTTTAAATCTTCACTTTGTCCCTCAGCTGAAACTTGTGAATTAATGATAATCTTTGTCACGCCATCCTGCAATTGTTTCGACCTATCTTGATCAGAGTAAGTATGGTACGACTCATAAAATTTATCATCTTTCTTAGGCTTAAAGTTACAGAGAAAAATAATAAAGGCGTCTTTCAAATTTCGATAAGTCTTACCCTTATTTAAAGTATAGCGTAAATCAATCCTTGAAAGATAGTAACGCATTCGTCTACCAATATCATCTTGGTCCGTTGTTTGCATCTCCACATTAAACACGCGTCCTTCATGGTCTGTAACTAAAAACATCAAGCCGAACTTCTTTAGCCGTGTTCTTGCGCTCAAGATTATTAATCTCAACTTGCTTATCTAGCCAGTCTATCTTTTTAATTTTTAAATCTGGAATAATGATTTCAAGCAAATACTTGCAAAAATCCTTGTTTTCCCTCACCATCCCAAAAACCTTATCTTCCGTGAATCCAAACCAAGGTTCAATCTTTTTAACCATATGAGTAAATCCTCCCTAAAGATATTTGAGGAGTAATCCCATATGTTTATTACGCAAAAATCTATAAATTTTTTTATTATAAAAAACGACCCACGTGTGGTTTTACCAACGCAAGTCGTTTTCAATATCTATATAAATAATCTATTTCTTCATGCTAGCAAGCATTTGATTAATATCTACAATTCCTGCTTTACCAGCATTAACAGCGTCTGAATCATTACCAATCATTTGACTATTGAGCCAGTCAATAACCATTGCTAAGTTCATCCCTGCAATTAAGTGAATACTTTGACCACCCATAATCAAGCGACTAACTGTGTTAGCGGGAGTTCCTCCCATTAAATCAGCAAACACTGTTAAGTCTTCCTCAGGAATGCCACTAATAGTATCTTGAAACTTCTTTTCAAAATCCTCTGGGCCCTCTTCTGGAAGTAAGCATACTACATGAATATGCTCTTGTGGACCCATAATTAATTCAGCACTCTTTTTAACTTCTTCAGCCATCTTACCATGGCTAATTAATACTAATTCTTTTGACATAATAATTTCCTTTTAATTTACTGCTAAATCTTAGCAAGAACGCCAACGCCGCCAAGAATAACTGAAAGAACTAAAACAATTAAAATAGCCTTAGTAGAAGTCATCTTCTTCTTTCCAAGTAACCAGTAAACAAAGCCAACGATCAAGGCAGGTAATAACTTAGGAATGATCATGTCTAAGTTGTTTTGGATATCCATAGTAACTTTACCAATTTGAGGTACCCAAGCGAACTTAACGTTAACCATTGTAGCAACTAAAGCACCAACCATGAATACACCAAGTACTGTAGCAGCATCAGTTAAAGCATTTAAACGATCTCTCATTTCAGTAACAAGAGTTACACCTTTGTCGTAGGCAAAGCGTAATTGCTTCCATCTGAAGAAACAGATAGCAATTTGAGCAGCAATCCAGATGAATACACCAACTGGGTTCCCTTGCGAAGCCATTGAAGCGGCCAAGGCACCGAAGATAGTTGGAATCAATGCAGCAAAGATTGAGTCACCAATTGCGGCAAATGGTCCCATCAAACCAACCTTCAAACCAGTAACAGTATCTTTACCTTCAACCCCTTCATTTTCCTCAATCGCTAAGTCAATACCAGTGATGATCGTGTTAAAGAAGTTAGAAGTGTTAAAGAACTGTACGTGTGTCTTCATCATTTCTTGTAATTCTGGAGTATTGTCGCCATAAATCTTACGTAGTTGTGGCAAAATCAAGAACAAATACCCAGTGTTCTGCATTCTTTCATAGTTCCAACCTAGTTGGAAACCAAATAAAGAACGTCTATTAATTTGATTAAAATCTTTGTCAGTTAATTTATAAGTTGGTTTAGAGTTCATCATCGGTGATTTCCCCCTCTGAAGCTACATTAGTTGATTGTTGCGTAGTAGCTGCGGCCTCTTTATTTCCGCTATTGCCACTGCCACCTTTACCACCAATTTCATCCTTGTAGTGTAAGATTGCAAATGCTAATCCAATCAAAGCCATTGCAAGCATTGGTAAGCCATTGAAAGTTGCAGTAAATGATTTGTTTGCTGCTTGAATGCCTGCACCTAAAGTTTGAATACTTGTGAATAATACTGAGAACAAAGTAGTAAATGTGAATCCCATAATTAGGTAAGCAATGTGTTTCTTAACTGGTAAGTAGCGAAGCAAAATAGCAAAACCAACTGCAGGAAGAACAGCACCAGCTACTGTTAAACCAGTACCTAACCACTTCAAGTTTCCATTTAATGAGTTAGCAATAGTTTGAACTAAGCCACGTCCAAATGCTAAGGCAATAAATACAGGGATTGCACGAGATAAAGCCCAAGGAATTGCACCATAGAGGAAGTTTCTTTCAATACCCTTGTAGTTATTTTCTTCAATCAAGTGATCAATTCTGTGTGCAAAGTAAGTGTTAGCAAATCTTGCCAGAACATCCAATTGAACCATAATTGCAGCTACTGGAACCGCAATTGAAGAAATAGCTACTTGTGGGCTCATTCCTTTAATACTTACAGAGAAAGCTGTTGCTAAAACTGTACCGGTAGTCGCATCAATCTTAGAAGCACCACCGAAAGTACCAACACCTAAAACTGTAAGTTGCATGGCACCACCAATAATTAAACCAGTCTTTAAGTCACCCATAATTAAACCAGCAATTAAGCCAGCACCAACTGGAGTGTTCAAAGATGAATAAATTTGCAATTCATCAAGAATTTCGTAACCAGCATATAGGGTAAGTAGTAATATTTGCCACCAAGCCATCGTTAGACCTCCTATTTAATCTTTTCATTCATCAACTTCATAAAGTCATGAGAATCATCACTTGGAGTTAACTGAGCTGTGATTTTCACGCCCTTATCTGCTATTTTCTTAAAGTCATCGACGTCCTTTTCTTCGACATTGATCTGCTTAGTTACTTGCTTAGTGGTATCAGTTTGAGACATAGTACCTACATTTAAAGTATCAAGCTTAAGACCTAAGTTAAGTAAATCTAAGAAGGCTGCTGGCTTTTTAGCGACAATAAATACTCGCTGATTGCCGTAACGATCGTGAATTAAATGATCTGCCGCAACCTGTGCTGGCAACACACTAAGACGAGTCGTAAGAGGTGTAGCCATTCTTAACCCACTTTTTTGGATGTCGCTTTTTGCTGCTTCTTCATCAACAACAATAATGCGATCAGCCTGAAGTTTTGGGGTCCAAAGATTAGCTACTTGACCATGGACTAACCGTCCATCAATTCTAGCTCCCACAATATTCATAGAGATTCCTCCATATTCTGTAAAATATCTTTGTAAACGCTTTCTACAGTTTCAATCTTAGTATATTAAGTTTTGCTAGTCAACTGGTTGCGACCACTTTTTAAAGATTTTCTAAAGTTCTTTTTAAAAGTATATTCTTTTAAGCCTTGTAACGTGATTCACCATTTAGATAAGTTTCACTGACAGTCATATCATGGTTCAAAACAACAAAGTCAGCTGGATGATCAGGTTTAATCACACCACACTTATCAAGTAAGTTACAGCTCTTAGCTGGCACATAACTAGCCATCATAACTGCATCTTCTGGTGTCGCAACGTTCCAGTCAACTACGTTCTTAACTGCATCCTTTAGTAGTAAGATACTACCAGCTAAGTTGTTAGTATCCTTTAAACGTGCCATTCCATCTTTAACGTAAACTGGTAATTCACCCAATACATAGTCACCATCAGGCATTAAACCAGCTTGCATACAGTCAGTGATCAAGGCGATATGTTCTGGTCCACGGGCATTTACTAAAGCACGAACAGCTGGCTCTTCCACGTGGTGACCATCACAAATTAATTCATCAGTTGTCAAACGAGAAGAAAATGCTGCTCCGATAATATTAGGTGAGTGTTGAGATAAACCATTCATCCCGTTAAAGGTATGAGTAAATACACTAGCACCTGCTTCTACACAGGCAATAGCATCTTCAAAATCTGAATCTGAGTGTCCTAAAGCTACTACTAAGCCCATCTTTACAGCTTCACGTACGAATTGACGAGCATTCTTTCTTTCAGGTGCCATTGAAATCTTAATAAGCATGTCATCTGAAGCTTTACGCCACTTCTTTAAAAGCATAATTGATGGATCAGTCATATACTTAGGATTTTCTGCACCACCATGCTTAGGAGTAAAGAATGGTCCTTCAAAGTGTAAACCTTGAATTTTAGCACCAGTTTCTTCACCCTTATGTTCAGCAAACTTTTCACAAGTCTCAGTCAATTCCTTATCACTTGCAGTGATTGTAGTTGGTAGCCAGCTAGTTACACCTGCTTGAAGTAAACCTTCTGAAATCTTATTAACACCTTCCCAGTCGCTCTTCATAGTATCTTCGTCAAGCAAACCGTGAATATGTGTATCAACATAACCAGGTGCAATCCATTGATCGCCATATTCCTTAATTAAGCCATGACTAGGCTTTTCATCTTCTCGATAATATAAACCAAAGTTTCCATCATCTTGAACTTCAAGATATCCACCTTTTTCGGTTCTATTTTCTAAAAAGAATTTTCCAGCATGAATGTAATATGCCATAATGTTAACTCCTTAAATTAATTTCTATTTTAAATTGAAAGTGTTTTCAGACTTTGAATATTATTTGACGAATTTGTGAATTGTTACTCCCTTAACAACACGGTTTACAGTTCCCGTTGGTGAAGGAGTATCTGGTGTATTGCCCACCTTAATTGAAGTGAGCAACGCAATCGTTTGGCCAAACATAATATCAGGCAAAGCTAAATATGCATCTGGTAGCTCTTTCCCATCAAAAGCAAAGAACTTTCCATCAAAATCCTGACCTTTCTTAAGTTGACCAACTCCCATTACTAAAGGAACAATTTGGTCAGCCTTAATTTCATCTAGAATATCTAAATCATATTTTCTGGTATAAGAATTGTTTGAAACAAAATCAAAAACGATTGTCTTTTTATCTAAGAAAGATTTAGGACCATGTCTCAACCCCATTGAAGTATCAAATAAGGCCGCAACTTTTCCAGCTGTTAATTCCAAAATCTTTAATCTTGCTTCTTCAGCTAAACCACCTAAAGCTCCACTACCAATATAGGTAATACGATCAAAATCAGTATCAACTAATTTTTGAATTTCTGCTTCACGATCAATTACACTTTCACCCATTTTGGCGATCTCATTAACAATTGTTTCTTTTTCTGCATCACTTCTAGTATCAAAAACTAACAAAGTAGCTAAGCTCATACATGAAAATGATCCTGTCATGGCGAAGCCTTGATCTAGTGACTTAGCAGGCATTAAAAGTACAAGTCCATTTGGATCGTCTTTTAAATCTTGAGCAAGATGTCCTTCAGGAGCACATGTAATAGCAATTTGATATAAGTTAGTAACTAATTGCTTAGCCAATTCAACTGTTGCAACTGATTCTGGCGAGTTACCACTACGAGCAAAAGAAACTAAAATTGTTGGTGTATTTTCTTCAAGATAATCTTCTGGCGTTGAAACAATCTTAGTTGTATCAATTGCTTCAAAATCATACTTAGTGCGATCCGCATGCTTTCTTAAATATGGCATCACAGTATTACCAACATATGCACTCGTTCCTGCACCAGTAAAAATAACTTTTACTTTATTAAATTTTCGATTAATTTTAGCTAAAAAATCATCAATTTCTTTTTTCTTTTCTTGGTAGATCTTAAAAGTTTCTTTCCATAAAGAAGGTTGCTGCTGAATTTCTCTAGTAGTAATGTCTGCGCCCATCTTTTTTAGCTCTGCGTCGCTTTTAGTAAACATTAGCCTATTCCTTTCAATAACTAAATTAAATGATTATATTGCCGTGACCGATAAATGAATCTATCTCCTCTAGCAAGAGAAATCGTAAATTCAATCGGCACATTTTTATCGTTGATTGCTCGTCTAAAAATTTTTAAGCTTGCATCCCCAGGTTTTACTCCTAAGATTTTGCTGTCTTTCTCACCTAAATTAACAGCCTGCACATCTTCAAAAGCAAGTACGCTTCGTTCATTGTATTTTTGCTTCATAACGGTATACAGGTTGTCCTTTAGATCAGACATTTTTAGATCGGGAAAAATATTTTCAGGTAAATAAGTTTCTCCATACATTAGTGGTACTCCATCAGCTAGACGTAACCTAACTAATTTGTATGCTTTTTCTCCAGCTTTCAAATTAAGCTGATTTGCGACAGCTGCTTCTGGGACGACAAGCTCTAATGTGCGGTTTTGTGTTGTTGGCTTGTGACCTGTTTCAGACATCTGTTCACTGAATGAATACATACTTCCTAAGTTGGTTTGATCTAGATAAATTGTAGAAACAAATGTACCTTTTCCGTGCAAACGATAAATAATGCCACGCTCTTCTAAGTCATTTAGAGCCAGACGAATGGTATTTCGACTGACGCCATATTCTTTTAGAAGTTGTCTTTCACTTGGCAATCGATCATTTGGTTTCATCTCAGACTTAATTTTATCCTCAAGATCTGAAATTACCTGCTGATAAAGTGGCTTTTTCATTTTCTAACCCCATCCCATCTTTAACTGGTTAGTACCACCTCTTACAGAATATTATGGAAAGCGCTTTATGTCAAATCTAAAAAAACACGAAACGCATTTTTTCGTTATAATATGAACTATACGTAAATGAAAAATTTTATTTAAAGAAGAAATTTAATTATGTCTGAAATTACTAATAATCAACAACCACAACATTTAAGTCGTTTAGTCCATGTAGCCAAAGGTACGCGCTACTATGACTTGCAATTCGCAGATGGAAAAAGAGCACGGCTATATATTATTGCCAAAGGAATATTTCGTTTAATCGTCGATCCTGCAGCAGAATTTAAGCCGTTAACACCATCTTTAACTATTGCCGCAAATAATTTTAGCTTGCGTCCATTTGAAGATTCACAACTTTTAGTAACTGATGAAACTTTTACCATCAAAAGTGGTCAATTTTCACTCCGCTTACAAAAAAATCCTGCTATCTTCAGTATTTTTGATGATCAGCTTCACCGCTATCGCATGATGCAAAGCAGTCCAATTGAATTAGGCGCAGACTATTCCCGTGAATTCTTACGTCAAAACAAAAATGAATTTTACTATGGGGGCGGAATGCAAAATGGCAGCTTTAGTCATAAGGGAAAAATCATCGAAATTAAAAACACTAATTTAACTGGTCCAGGAGCTGTTGCTTGTCCAGAAGGCTTTTTCTGGTCAAATGCTGGCTTTGCTGAATTAAGAAACACGTGGAAAGATGGAATCTATAATTTTAAGGGCGACAATGGTACTAGTGCTGTTATTACCCATCAAACTCCTATTTTTGATAACTTCTATCTTCTAGGAGATTCCCCATCAGAAATTCTGCGTCAATATTATAAAATCACTGGCTCACCTTTATTCCTACCTAAGTATGCACTCGGCTTAGGTTACTTAGGTAATTATCTTGATACTTGCTGGAGCGTTGCAAAAGCACAAGAAAGCAGTGCAATTAAGTTTGAAGATGGCAACACATATAAAATTGCACATTCTGATGATGAAATTATTGCTAAATCCTCTCTTAATGGAGAAGAACAATATCAATTTTCTGCTCGTGCCATGATTGAACGCTACCGCGCATATCATCTTCCACTCAGCTGGTTTGTCCCTAATTACAAGAGTAAGCAAAGCTTAAATGAAGATGAACTGAATAACTTGGTCGACTTTGCTAAAGATCAAAACGTAAAACTAGGTTTCTATGGAGCTTTGCCAACCAATGCTCCAGCTAATTTCTTAAAATTTAAAACTGAATCAGCTGACTTAGCTAACAGTAAGCTTATGCAAGATTTTGCTATTGCAAGTGAGCCTTTAGTTGACAAAAATAAAACCAACCGCCCTTGGGCAATGGCAAGTAACGGCTGGAGTGCTATTCAAACTCTTGCTACTACCGCAAATGAAGGCGTTGGCGGCGAATGGGAACAAATTGCTACTGAAATTGCTAGTTTCTTAAGCATGTCTCTTTCTGGTCAGCCAAATGTCGGAAGTGCCATTGATGGAAAAGAAGGCGGTGGCAATGCTCAAGTAAATGTTCGCGACTTGCAATGGAAAGTCTTTACGCCACTACTTTACTCAATCGATAATTACGGCAATATCCAAAAAACACCATTTGCATTTAATGCAAAAATGACCAGAATTACTCGTGCATATTTGAAGCTTAGAGAAAAAATTACCCCATATCTCTACACGCTTACCCGAGCTGCTCAAGATGGAATGCCAATTGTTAGACCGCTCTTTTTATCTTTCCCACACGAGCGAGTTAACTACACTAATCAAGTGAAGCATGAATTTATGCTTGGTAATAATCTGTTAATTGCGCCAATTACTAATGGGCGAGAAGATCCAAGCGGAGCTTCCTTAAAAGACAATCTTTATTTACCAGATCATCGCACAATGTGGATCGATCTCTTTACCGGTAAAAAGTTAATTGGTGGAAGAATTTACGATAAGTTGCATTACCCACTCTGGCACCTTCCTGTCTATGTTCGCGGAGGTGCGATTCTGCAAGAATCACTTAGAAGCGCCCTTGTTTACCCTCAAAATAAGAGTTCCGCCATTCTATATGAAGACGACAACCAGACTAATGACTATGAAAAGGGTCATGCAGCAACTACACAAATCACAAGTTCAGTTTCTGGCTCTAACCTTCATATTACGGTTTATCCAACTGAAGGTGACTATAATGGTCTTGAAGAAAAACAAGCTACTATCTTAACAATCATGGCTGATCGTTATCCTGGTAAAGTTTCACTCAAATTAAATGACCAATTTGTTCCATTACCTGAATATAACGACTTAGATAGTTTTGAAAAAGCTGAAGAAGGTATTTTTTATCAACAAGACTACATGCCATGCAAGGAATTCGGTCAATTCACTGGTCAATTACAACCAGCTCTAAAAGTGAAAATGCCTGCCGTTGATATCCACGACAACAAGTTTGAGCTGATGGTTGAAAACTTTAGCTATGGTAGTGAAGTAGAACAACATGCAATTATTGATTCTGCAATGGCTTCTCCAAGAAGTGCTGCTATTTTAACTGATCGTTTAACGTCAAAGAGCATTACAATTACTTGGACTAATCCAACTAATTTTGCTGGTAAGAATGTAATGGCTGATATTGAAGTAAACGGAATTGTTCATACTAATATTGATGGTGATACTTTTACGTTCCATGAACTTGAACCTAATACTCGCTACCGTTTCAGAATCAGAAATAAATTTGGTAATAAAGTATCTGACTGGTCCGAGTACTTCGGAACTCACACCAAACGAGATCAAATGGATTATGCAATTCCAAATGTAGTAGTTTCTAGCACGGCAGAAAGTGAAAAAGATTTACCAGTTGAAAACTTAACTGATCTTAAATTAGCTAGTGAATGGCTATCTAAAGATCAAATTAGTAAAGATAATCCACTAGATTTAACTTTCAACTTTAATCATATTTATAAACTCAGCCGCATGGTTTACGTACCTCGCTCACGCGACCGTATTGGTCATATTTTACGAGTTCAAGTCGCTATTTCTAAAGATGGCGAAAACTTCAGCGATTTCAGTAAAGAAATCAATTGGCCAAATGATGCTAAGAATAAGGTAATTGGGCTAAGAGATGTAGTGGCTAAAGCAATTAAGCTTAGAATTCTAGCCACTTCCGATAATCTAGCTTCTGGAAAAGAAATTCTCTTCTTTATGGCAAAAGAATAAAAACAAAAGGGATCGAAAAGATGTAAAAATAACTCTTTTCGATCCCTTTTAATTTGCAATTTTACGCTTTGTTTCACGTGAAACTAAGCATAAATTTCTCTATCTTTTAGCCATTCAAGACTGAGTTCAAACCAATGTGCAAGATGTGCATCAGCTTTACGCTCAGCTGTAGCTAATTCTGGAGTAGCAAGTGAAAAACCATGTCCGCCCTTATTAAATAAATGAGCTTCAAAATGAACTTTATTTCTTCTTAAAGCAGTAATATATTCAATCGTATTATCAATCAAGACAATTGGATCATCAACTGCCTGAAAGATAAAAGTTGGAGGTGTAGCAGGAGTTACACCTAAAGCAGTATCCAGTAAATCTTTTGCGCTCGGCATCTTTTCACTGGCATTAGGCGGTAATGGAAAGCCGATCTCTTTAATATTAATCAAAGGATATCCCAAAATTGTAGCATTTGGTGCAACTTTATCATGGTCAAAATGATATTCTTTTTGCCACTTTTCACTTTCTGCCATCACGTTCATTGAACTAACTACATGACCGCCAGCTGAAAAACCAATTGTCGTAATTTTGTTCTTATCAATTCCCAGTTTTTCGCTATTTTTCCTAAAATAAGAAATCGCAGTCAAACCTGACAAAGCCGCGTCAGGATAGATTCTGCCTGGATCAGTAGTAAGATTATATGAAACAACTGCTGCGTCAAAGCCACGAGCGGCATAAGCTATCGCAACTGGCTCTCCCTCTCTTAATGATAAGTGGTCAAAACTGCCTCCAGGAAAGATCACCATTAAAGGTCTCTTCTTTAACGATAGTTGCGGATTATCTTGTAAACCATAGTAAACAACTTTAAATTGGCGATTATTAAAATTAGTTAGCGTTAAATTCTCTACTTTCATCTTGCTAGGCCTCTATTATCTTCATTTTTTACTTTCATCACGTGTCAAAGTATGTGCCAAGAATATTGTAGTCAATGGGACTGTTAAAAGCACACCGATGAATGAGTACACAATAATTAAAAACTCATCTACAAAAAGTTTATCATTTAAAATCTCGAATAATGAATAATTCAGTCTCATATACCAAATAAATATTGGTAAGAAACTACCAAATAATCCAAATAAAATTGTATTCATCGCAGTTCCTAAAACATCTCCTCCAACCTCATTTCCGCTATTGATTAATTGTTTTTGGGAAATATTAGGATCATGCCGCTTTAATTCAAGCAGACCAGCGCTCATTGCAACACTTGCTTCTGCAATTGCTCCAAGCATTGAAAAAATCGCAACCAAAATAGCAATCTGAGGAAAACTAATTCCGACATTTAAAGACAAACCAATTAATTCCTCTCCTGCTTGATCTCCAAAGCCCTGAGTCTGAGCTAAATTTTCAAACAATATAATTATAAGCATTACAATTAAACTCACGCATAAGGCAGTTATAAAGGCATTCTTGGCCACAGTATAGTCGTGCGTTCCTAAATAAATAATTGTTAATAGTTTCAAAGGAATAAATATCAACCCAACTAAAACGATATTTACTCCCCAAGAAATTAATAAGGCAACTAGGATCAATAAACAAGCATTAATAACCACACTAAGATAACTTTTCATCCCCGTTTTTCCTCCAACAATCATCATCAAAATAAATAAGATCAATAAAAGAGCAGCTAAAGTCGTCATTATTTAGCCCCCTCTGCTTTTTTATTTCTTAAAAATACCGCACTAGAAAGCGTCGCAAAAATTACAGTTAATACAATTCCAATTGCAGAACTTAAACTTTGAATAACTCCTAAAGAAAGAGTGTATTTAAAAGTATAAACTAAGGTATTGTTATCTCTTAAATATAAGATTGTCATTGGGAGTGCTTCAGCCATAAAAATTAAGACTAGCACGTTTATTAAGGGTCCCATGATTTCTTGTCCTAAAGTTCGGCCACTAAGAAAAAGTTCTTTAAGCGTCAAATTAACCTTATGCTTTGCCAAGGCATACAGGCTTGAAACAATATCGGTTGCTTCATCCATAACCGCTCCTAAAACTCCTAAAATCGTTTGGGACAAAAATAAGGCACGCGGATCTTGCGTAGCATAATCAACTGCTTCATAGTCAATTCCACGCTCGTGAGTCAGTTTCATAACTAAATAGAAGATTCCAAAAGAAACAAAAACACCTAATAGTGTGGCAACCAAGGTTACAATCATTTTCTGATTAAATCCCTGTACAATAACCAATGAAACAAAGGTAAACAAAATTGCAGCAATACTATAAATTAAGAAAATCTTTGTTCCATTTTCTTTAACATCGCTTTTAATTACAAAATAAAAAATTATACTGTTTAAGATCATTGAGATTAATAACAAGCTTGCTTGTTTTCCCGTAACTAAAATAATTACGCAAATCGTTAAAAACATGCTTAAAACAACAACCCAATCACGTTTTGGCTCAACTAACTTGGGTTTACCTTTTACAAAGGAAACAATTACACGCTGATGTGGCCGATATTTTTGAGAAACGGCCTGAGAAGGAGAATAAGTATTAGTAACTAAAAATATTTTTCCTTTATATTTTCCCGATAGAATTTTCAAATGAAGATTTTGCTGACGCACTTCATCCTTATTTTCATAATTGTCTTTCGTCTTATCAACTAAGGTATCTTTTATTTGACCATCAGTAATAACAGCAATCGGTTTATCCGCAAAAGCAGTAGAAAAATAAGTAAATAAAGTCAATATTATTCCGACAGTTAAAACTAATAAACTAAGCCAAATTTTTGTCTTCTTTTTCACTTCTTCACCTTCCTAAATAATTTAACTGGTGAGTATGCTAATATAGTAGCATTAAAAGTTTTTATCAATTATTAAAAAATAGTAATTTATCTGAGGTAGATCTAAACATGGAACTTATGATTTCAACTTTTACCCTAGCAATTGCGGCTGCAATTAGTATCATTATTGCCCAAGCAATTGATAAGATATCAGTCAATTATGTGAGCATGATCATCGGAATCATTATTGGGCTTGTGCCATTTTTAAACCAGCAAATTGCTAGCTTTGATTCAGAAATTTTTATGGAATTGATCGTAGCCCCACTTTTATTTTTTGAGGGACAAAAAACTAGAATCCATAATATTGGTAGACGTATTAAAGAAATTGTTGGCTTAACCGTGATTATGGTTTTACTAGCTTTAATTGTTAGTGGCTTTAGCATTCATTTGCTTGCTGGAGTGAGCCTTCCGCTAGCATTTATTATTGGTAGTATCAGTACTCCAACTGATGCCACAGCAAGTGAAGCCGTAACTAATGGTTTAAAAATGCCTAGACGAGTAACAGCGGCATTAAAGGCAGAATCACTTTTTAACGACGCTTCCGGTATTATCTTACTTAATATGAGTTTGCTTTGGTTTGCTAATGGCTATATTAACTACGGTCAAACCATTCATGACTTCTTTATCTCTTCAATTGGAGGGGCCGTATTAGGTTTTGCTTTTGCCTGGGTAATCATTATTTTTCGCCAAACTCTTATTAGATCTAGATTTAATTCCTTAAATGCCCAAAATTTAATCTATATTCTTACGCCACTTGCACTTTATGCATTGGCTGAACATATACATGTTTCTGGAATCATCGCCGTTGTTGTTGCCGGACTACTTCATAACGCAGAATCTCAACAAAGTTTGTTACTCAATTCAAGGCAGATCCACATGGGTCAAGACCTAGAAAACCTAATTTCTGATGTTTTTAACAGTATGGTCTTTATTATCTTAGGTCTAATGATGGTAAGAATCTCCCGCAATAAACTCTTCAACGGTGACTTAGCTAAATGGATTTTTGTAGGAGTAATTATTTATCTAGCCAATTTATTAGTGCGTTACTTATACGGTCGCTTAATTATTCGCTATGACAGAAGAGAAAGTACCGTCTTTTCACTTGGCGGAATTCATGGAGCTGTAACGTTAGCCTTAGCTTTAACAATTAGCGCTAGTTTTTTAGGAACTAAAAGTTACAACCTTGTCATTATGTCTGAAGCCGTATTAATTATCCTAAGTATGATTGTTCCAACAATTGTCTTCCAGTTCATTCTTCCACATGAAGTTAGTGATGAAGAAGCACTTGTTGCCATGGATAAGATCCGCAATGAAATGGTAAAAAGAGCCTTAGTTGCTGTTCATAAGATGTACTTACCTCAGCGAGTAAAACGTTATGTCATTTACACTCTACTTAATCAGAAACGTGTTGTTAAAACGCGTGAATATATGTATGTCTTACTTAAAACAATTGATCAGCCTAACCTAACTAAAGCCGAACAATACTTGCAGCGACTTGCATTTTTTAGAGCTTTTGCAATTGAACGTGAATATTTAGAAATGATCGGTCAAAAGGAAAGCAAATATCGAACCTATATCTTAAGTCTTTATAACGACGTTTTGCTAGCTCAATCACTAATTATTGAACCTGATGAGGAATAAAAAATAGGATGCCTAGAATAAGGCATCCTATTTTTTTAATTGAAAAAGCGATCCCACCAATGGTGTTTTTTCTTAGGACGAATTTGCATCTGAGCTAAAGTACGATGAATATTTTCTTCCACTTTTTGCTTACGACGCTTCTCTTCGTTCTCTCTAGCTTTTCTTAAAATTTCTTCGTGAGCTTCTTGCTCACTTTTTTCTTCTTCAGTAATCTTGTCGGCAGCTTCCTGATTTTTACTAGTTTGAACTTCTTCTTTAGAATCTTTTGATTCTGGCTCAGCTAATTGGTGTGAACGATCAATTAATTTCTTGTTTTGAGCTTCAACGCGCGCTACCTGCTTTTGTAAGTCTTGAATTGCTTGATTCTGGCTTGCAATAGTATTTTGCAACATAGTTAAAAGTTTGACTACTTGATCGGCATCTACAGTAGCGGTATTAGTCGCTACTTCTTTTTGCACTTTAGTGGCTTTTTTTGCTTCTTCGGCTTTCTTGTCGCTTACTGCAAAAACTTGTCTAGCAGCTTCTTGCAAGGTCAAGTCAGACTTTTTAGATAAAGCTTTAAAAGCCTTGAGATCTTCAATATCCTTAGCAGAATATAGTCTAGACTTCTGCTTAGTTCTTTCATAGTAGTCTTTATTTCCAGTAACTTTTTCAACAATTAAAGAATACTTTCTTAATGTTGCTACGCTGATATGAAGTTCTTCAGCCGTTTTTGCCGGGGCCTCAAGTTCTTCAAAATTATGGTCGCTTGCCATCCTAAATTCTCCCTTTACTTAAACTAAGTTTAATCATGTTTATGTAACAAAGTCTTCTTGTGATCGTAGCGTTCCATTGCGTAGTCAATTAATTTAGTAATCAAGTCAGTATATGGAATTCCAACTTCTTCAAATAACTTAGGATACATACTAATGTTAGTGAAGCCTGGAAGAGCATTAACTTCTGTTAACACAACTTCATTATCTTCTTTACGAAGCATTGAATCGATTCGTGCCAACCCACTACATTCAGTTGCTTGGAACACTTTCAAGGCATTCTTTCTAACTTTTTCAACAATTTCTTCAGGAAGCTTTGCAGGAATTTCTAAAGTTGAAGTTGAATCATCGTCATACTTGTTTTCATAAGTATAGAATGAATCTTTAGCATTAATAATTTGACCAACACCAGCAACGATTGGCTTATCATTACCTAAAACAGCAGTTTCTACTTCAGTGCCGTGAACTGTTTCTTCAACTAAAACCTTGTCATCATATTTGAAGGCTTCAGCTAAAGCAATCTTGTATTCCTTTTCGTTAGTAACATGACTTACACCAACAGAAGAGCCTTGATTTGATGGCTTAACAAACAAGTCAGAGCCTAATTGACTAGCCACATATTCGTAATCTAACTTCTTGTTATCTGGATCGTTATATTCAAAACGCTTAACTGCAATCCACTTTGCAACAGGAACACCAGCACGTTGAGCAAGAATCTTAGTCATTTCCTTATCCATCGTTACAGCAGCTGCTAAAACGTCATCCCCAACAAAGGGCTTATCTAAAACTCTAAATAACCCTTGTAGACATCCATCTTCACCTAAGTTTCCGTGTACAATTGGGAAAAATACGTCAATTTCAGGACGGTCTTTTAATTCAACAATGTTAGAAATATTAGCTACTTTATGAGGATTAGCAACTTCCATCTTAGGATTATCTAACACTTTGCGTGAATCTGCGTCATCAGCTAAATAGCCGTCATTAGTGATCCACATTGGGTAAACATCAAATTTATTAGTATCAATTTCTTCATAAATGTTGTGGGCAGACATGATAGAAACTTCATATTCTGAAGAATTTCCACCGAAGATCAAACCTACCTTAATTTTGTCAGTCATATCTTTATCTCCTTTTTGTCCTCGAACCCTTATTATAAACAATCGTGACGCTATAATGCATTATTTTCGAAAAAAAGTCTAAAAAGAATGCATTTTTCTTATAATTAAGTTATATATATTACTATCATTCTAATATTTGGAGTCCAAAAAGGAGTAAATATGACTTTTACTAAAAAAGCAGCCATTTTTCTAGCAACTATTACGCTTAGCGCAACTTCTTGCACCGTTATAGCTACTAGTACTCAGGCTACAACATTTACCAAGGATGAAATTCAAGAAGTACATAATATTCAAAATCAATATTCAAAACTACCAAAAGAAACTTTTAGTTCTAATAATCTTTATGCTACTGCTCCACACTTGTCTGCACCTTTCTCTCCTGGTGCAGTTACAAACTCATACATTAACTCTCAGCTAGATTATATTAATTTCTATCGTAGTTTATTTGATTTACCAAGTATTTCTACAAACAAGACCGATAATGACAATGCTCAAATTACAGCTAGCGTTATGGCCGCAATTAAAGCTAATCCCTTTACTAATCAACATGGTTTACCTAGCGAAACAAGGCCAGCATATATTAGCGATACTTATTGGACAATTGCTAAAAATGTCTCTGCCAGTTCTAACCTAAACTTTAATGTCAGCAACCAATCTGCTGGCGATGTAATCACAGATTTATTAACTGATACTTATAACCTTGACGGTTCAGATACGGGTCACCGCGCCTGGCTTTTATCAAGTAGACTTACAACAACTGGTATTGGAGCAGCTTATGGTGAAAATAACTACCGCTATTCAGTTCAACAAGTTGCTTACCCAAGCGATGGCTATAAGGCTGCTGCTAAAGGAACCGTTGCTTACCCCAACAGCGGTGTTTTTCCAATTGAACTACTTCAAGGCAATAACATTGCTTGGTCGCTCTATTTATCTGACAAAACTATCTCTGCTACCCCAAAGATTACCGTTACTGATTTAGACACTGGTGAGACAAGTCAAGCCTCAAACGTTAATAATTTCAGCGGTAAAGGCTACGGTTATTTCAGTACGATTATTACCTACTTCCCAGGAGACATTAAGCTTGTTTCTGGACATGAATATAACGTAAATATCGACAACGTTTATCAATATAGTTTTAAACTTTTTAATCAAGTAGCCGCAAATCAGCCTACTTTAAAAACTTCAGAAGACAGCAATAAAATCAAAGAGAAGATCAAAAATTCAGGTAAAATATCATCATCCCAAAACATTAAAGACAATAATGACCAAACAACTCGTAAAATTTTAAAAGAAGTCGAAGATCCATCTTCTTCTACAACTATGAAGTCGGCCCTTTTGCTTCAAGGAGAGGAATTGCGTGATTCTTTAAATAAAAAGAGAAGAATGAATCCTGTAATTTTTGGCCGTTCATACCAAGACGGATATTCTTATTACAATTTAGGAAATGATCAGTGGTTCCACAATTTTTATATTTTCAATAATCCAGATCTTACTGCCGGTGTAGTAAATATTGACAATCATTCACTAGATACTCAAATCTATACTAGTCCTTATCTCCACCTGCAAAAATCTACTCCTAACCACGTTATCCCAGGAAAAAGCTATGCTTACGGACAAACGATTACCACTAACCATACGACCTGGTACTATCTTGGTAAAAAGCAGTGGATTAAGCAAAACAATTAATAAATTAATACTATATATCCAACCTTAAAATAACGAATTTATAATTTTAGAATATTATTTTGCACCAATTCAAACATATTATATTATTTAAGAATAATTAGGCTTTTCAACTTGATTTAAAACCTAATTACTGCAAGAATAAGTAGTGAGAAATGGTTGAGGACCCTTACAATAGCCACTATGGCTGTTGCATATTACAATTATTTTATACCCTAACTACTTTACACTTACTTGAATACAATTAAGATCATCCAATCCGGCGCCATTTCCCAGAAAAAGGTCTCAGTTAATAACTGAGACCTTTTTTGTATACATATAAAATTTTATTTTGCGCTTGTAATCTGCCAAGTAACGGTACTAATTACAAATAATACTACTCCGACAATTACTAGCTCTAAGAAAATACCACTCGCTATTTCTAAAAAGTAGCCAATATTTAAGAATAAGCCTTCAACATTAAAAATTGTTGGAATAAAGGCAAGCAACCCAAAGATGATAATCAAACAAATGGCAGCTCGCATTCCTCCAGCTGCAAACATGTGAATTAAACGTCTTGTTGAAACAATTTCTTGCAATCTCTTAATCTGCTGATAGGCTAAAATTCCTACAAAAATGATCACTAAGACATTTAAAATTAAAAATACCAGTTCAATATTTGCCGCTAACGTCGCATTCGCTAATCCAAAACTTGTAATAATTGCATAAATTCCACTGGCTTTATTTTTCCTTAACTTTTCTTGCACGGATTTAGCTTCCATTGAAGAATTATCATCTATTTTCGTTAATATGATTTTTCGAATTTGACCAGCTAAACTAGAATTTTCTGCTCTAAATAAATGAATCCCCAAGGTATAATCAATCATTGCATTCGCAATTGGCCTTGTCTGTTCAACAGTAAGAAGATTGTTAGTGCTGTTATTACTGCTTCTATCAGCACCAATTGCTGCAGCGAAATTATCAAATTTTTGATTGATGTAGCGTTCAGCTACAACACCATTACTTTCTTTTGCAATCTGGCTCTTCATAAAAATGGGATTCATAAAAGTTACTAAACTGAAAAACAAGACCACAATTGTAAAAATCGCAATTCCAAATGATCTTTTGTCACGTACAGTTTGAGCCTGATCAATTCTACGCAACTCACTGCGTGTGCGTATTGCCATTTCCTAGACCTTCCTTAAAATTAATTGTCAAACATCTCATTAATTGTCTGGGTTAAGGTACTTAGTTCATATTTTTGTAAAGCAGATTTTGCCTCATCAAGTGTTTTGCTTATCTTAGACTCATCAATTGATAGAAATGTTGACATAAAAGTTTTTACCATTATATCAGAAATTTGATCTGCATCTAAATCGAATTCGGTCCGTTTTATGTATAAACTACCGCCAGCTGTAACAATGAAGTTCAATCCAATCTGAACTTGTCGATCATTTCCCAGGTCATGCTTAACGCCCTCATTTGTAAGCCAGTCATCTAGGATCTGACTCCATCGATCCAGAGATTCATTATCGCTTAAAATACTCTTAACGACGCGCTCAACACCCTCATCTTGGATTCCTTGCTCTAAAATTAAATAAATAAAAATTTTCATTTTAGAGTAGGTATTTAAGTTTCCAAAATCGGTCGCATTTAAGCTCTTCAAAACCGCTGTCATAAAATTAGTAACAATCTCTGTAATTAACAAATTTTTATGTGGATAGTAAGATTGGAGCAATGATTTAGAAATGCTTGACTTATCCGCAATCATTTGTAGCGATACATTTTCCATACCTCTCTTTTTTAAAAGCATATATGTATTGCGTAATATTTCATGCCGTCTTACTAAATTTTTTTGTCGTGCCATATCTTTTTCCTCGTTATTATTATTCTATTCCTATACAGTATAGCGTTTTCATGGTATTAATTACAATTATTATACCAAGTCCCATTATTAATCACGAGCAATGATTAGTCTTTTTTCGACTTAATACTATATAAAAAGACTGATAGCTAAGCCTACCAGTCTTTTCATGATATTTAATTTTTTCTTTTCTCTAATAAAGTATAGCTAAATGCTAAAACTAGAATAAAAATGATTGAAATAATTAATGGCAATCTCGTAGCTGGAATTAGCGCCAAAATCACTAAAATTACTACGTAAAAAATAATTGTGATCCAGCTCGTTAAAGGAAATCCTGGCATTCTAAAACTACCAAGATTATTTTTATTTTCAGCACGGTATTTTAAGTGAGTCCACATAATGATGATCCATACCATAATGAAGTTGATCGTTGAAACACTAGAAATAATATCAAATACTCGAGCTGGCATGATATAGTTAAGAATTACTACAATAAATAAAATTAACGACGAGAAAGTCAAGGCATTATTAGGAACTGCTTTCTTACTTAACTTACCAAATCTCTTAGGTGCATTATTTCCACGTGAGAGTGCGTATAATGACCTACTCGTTGAAAAAATAGCACTATTGGTAGCAGACATAGCAGCTGTTAAAACCACAAAGTTTAAAATTCCAGCTGCTGCAGGAATCCCAATTGCTCCAAAGACCTGCACAAATGGACTAGTTGTAGTAACAATCTTGTTCCAAGGATAGACTGCCATAATAGCAATCATCGACCCTACGTAGAATAATCCAATTCTTACCGGCAAAGTATTAATTGCCTTGGGAATGTCCTTGTCTGGATTGGCTGTTTCACCTGCTGTTAAACCAACAATTTCAATTCCAACAAAGGCAAAGACTACCATCTGAAATGACTTTAAAAAGCCCCACGAGCCTGTTGGGAAAAATCCTCCATAATTCACCAGATTAGTAAGAGAAACTGTTCTAGAGTCAATTTTGGTATGCATAACTAAAAGAATTGCCCCAGTAATAATCAAAGCTAGGATAGCCAATACCTTAATCATTGAAAACCAGCTTTCAAGCTCGCCAAATAATCCAACGTTAACCATGTTAACAAGCATTAATAAGATGACAATTACTAGAGGACCAACCCATTGAGGTAAATCTTTAAACCAATATTTTAAATAAATTCCAGTTGCAGTTAAATCAGCCATCGCTAAACTAAGCCAGCATAGCCAATACGTCCATCCCGCAACAAATTCCATTCTATTTCCCAGGTACTTTTTTACTGATTCGATAAATGAATGTTGCTCAGGATCAGCTAAGATTAACTCTCCGAGCGCTCTCATCATGAAAAAGCTAATAATACCAACGATCAAATAAGACAAGATAATTGATGGACCAGCACTTTGAATAGCTGTACCAGATCCTAAAAACAATCCAGTACCAATAGCTCCACCAATTGCAATCATCGTTACATGACGGCTCTTAAGCGACCTTTTTAGTTTTAGCTTCTCCTTTTCATCCATTTTGTAATCCCCCTTAAAGACAAAAATACCCCTAGTACTTAACTTATACTAGAGGCATTTCTATTTTATGAAATTAAAGTTCTTGTATAGTCAATTAATTGGCTATTTTATTTGTTTGTATTATAACTTGCTTCACGAAATTGTCAAATCTGTTTTTTGAACTCGAGTCAAGATTTGGACATTATTGTGAATGATGTCTTTATTCTTAGTAAAGGTAATTATTGCAAATATTATCCAAATGAACACAAATATTAATACCTTTAAAACTTGCCCTATTTCACTATAAAAAATTCCTGCGTTGTTAGTGCCAAGAGGCGTAATTGAGAAAATTAAGAAATCATTCAAAGCATGTATAATCATTGGTATCCATATTTTTCCACTATAAAGAAAAAGTGTAGCCATAAAACATCCGAAGCCAAATGAGTTAATTACTTGTAATGTTGTTCCTAAGAGAGAGAATCGATGCTCTCTAGCAAACGCACTACCAATGTGTGGTAAGGCAAATAAAATTGAACTAACTACAATAGCATACGCAATTTGATTGTTTTTATTTTTAAAAATCATCAATAAGATCAAAATATTTATATATCGAACTGTTTCCTCGCCAATACCAGCATCAGTTGCATCAAAAAATATTCTCCATGATTCTCTAAAATAAATTGAATCAAATGGATTAATTAAAGAAAAATCCCATTTCCACAACAATTCTTGCAAATTTAACGCCATGTTACTAAATACTTCGCACAGAACTATATAAATAGTACATCCCATTACTAGCAGAAATACTATCACATTTTTTCTTTTACTAAAAAATTCAGTGTTCAAATTCAGCCTAAACTTATAACCCCACTTTTTAAGAAGAATGTATCCATATACTAAAGTCGTTAATCCATATACAATCCCTGATCTATTTAAACCTATTAATACGTGTGCTTGAGACAAGGTTCGTAAATAAAGGGGACTCCCAATGGCTGAAAGCATGTATGTTACCCATACTGATGCTATCAAACGAAAAATAGGTTTTTCTATCTTTCCATATTCAACCGAAACGACTGGAATTAATACAAACATTGTTCCAACAAAATATATCCAGAATAGGATTACTGTTAACTTAGGTAAATCCTTTATAAGTAAATCTATGAAACAACCAAATTGATCTACAAAAATCATAGGCAAAAATACAATATTTACTACTTGGGATATTTTTATAAATTTATTTATTAAAATAGATATGACCAATATACCTATATAAATCCAATCTTTGATTGTATGATAATTTATTAACATAACTATCGTAATCGCAATATTTAAATAAATTTGGATTTGTAATACTCTACTATGCTTCATATGATTCCACCATATTAAAAATTTAATGTCTGAAAAATATATCTACAATAAAAGCTTAGAAGTTAAAAATCCTACTAAATCTTGGTATTAACTATGATTTAATAGGATTTTTGTTTTTATTAATAAATATGTTTTTCTCAAACAATTTAAATATTTTAATGTACACCTTTACTATAAAGTTGACGTGGATCACGATATGTCCCTCCTGGAGTGTCCCACAGATAAGTAGTTCCACCTTTATCAGGATTTAAGAAGTAATTTCTGCGTCCATTATAGAAAAATTTTGACTCCAAAACGCTATTTAATTTTACTGATGCATTATTTTTTACGTTGAAAGTTACAGTATCAGTATCCACTTCTGCTGCAGATGCCGTATGTGAGGTCAAACTTAATGCACTTAATCCTAAAGCCACTACTCCAATAGTTGTTATAACTTTCTTTAATTTCATTTTTACTTTCTCCTTTTTTATTCTATAAATTCACATTCTTCTATATAGAACTTTTTTAAATACCGCTAAATTTAGCACATAAGTCTTAACTATATCAACCTTAGTAAAAAATTTAATTAAACTAGGCTAAATTATAGTAGTTTATGACATTCAATGAGATGACCATGGTGGGGTTGACCAAATGGTATATTCACCGCCTCCATATTCAGGTCCTGCAATTCTATTTTGCCAACTTCCTGATACTGATTTTGATTCTAATACTCTATTGGTACTTACTTTTACTGCTGACACGCTATGTGCCGTAAAACTTAAAGTACTTAATCCCATTGCCACTACTCCAATAGTTGTTATAACTTTTTTCATTTTTCTTCCTCCTTTACTGAATTAAAGTTTTTTTAAATTTTAAATAAATAATATTATAAAGTTAATACAAGTTCAAGCATTTTTTTATTTTTTAAATAAAAAAAACTAGAAATAGCTTATCAAACTAACTTCTAGCTTTTTAATAAATATTAAAATTTAATGGGAACTATCCTTAAATTTTGTTTTGTTCATCAAAGATTTAGTAGATTGACTTATCATTGTAAATATACTCAATACCTTTAAACATGCAACAGATAACCGCACCATTCTATCTAGATACTTCTTATACTTAATAGTATCAGTTACAAAAATTTGTTCTACTAGTAATTGATCAAACCAAAGTAAATTTTATATCTAACTAAGTATTTTTTCATTCCTTCTCTCGGTAAGAAGAATAATATTTTCTTTAATTATTTTTTTGTTAAGTATAAAAATTATAGCTGCTAAAAGTAGCCAACCAATTGTAACCACCATGGTGTACGAAATACGACTCAAAATTAGACTACCACTTATCCCTAATGGTGTGATAGAAGATACCAAACTATCATAAAAGATATGAAATAATATGACTACCCATAATTTTCCAGTATATAAAAATACAACAGCTAAATAACAACCAAAACCAAAGGCAAAAAATACTTGATATATTGCCTCTTCGAATGACAGTTGATATGGAGGTATAGAAAAAACATTAAAAATATGCGGAAGAGCAAAAAGTAAGCTACTGCACAAAATTGATAATTCAAGCCTAAATTTTTGCTTTTTTAAAATAGCAAAAATAAGTATTAAATTGATATATCTTTCGCTTTCTTCTACTAGACTTGCCTCAATAGCTGAAAAATATATCTCCCAACTATTCTTAAATCTTTCTGACAATGTTGGATTAATTAAAGAAAAATCCCAATTTTCAAAAATCGCTTTATAGTTAATTGCTATACTGCTAAATACAACAAAAAGACAAAACCAAATGCCTGTAATCATAGTTACAACTAAAATAATAATATTTCTATATTTTGAAAAATCTATCGGTAAATTAAAGCGAACCTCATATCCCCATCTTTTAATTACTAAATACATGTATATTAGTATAACTATTCCTTTAACCAAATCCGACCTATTTAATCCAACTATTACTCTTTCATAACTCAAATGATCTAACTCTGGCTGACCTGCTCCAAAAATACTAATACTTAACCAAAAGGTACAAATTAATCGATAAATTGGGCGCCGTATTGACCCATATAAGTTTTGTACAAGTGGAATTATTAATCCGATCATTCCAATAATGTATATAATATAAAAAATTATAATTAAATTGGAAAACTTTTTAATCATTAGATTTATAAAAAAAGTAAATTGACTAAAGAAAATAAATGGAAGAAAAACAATACCTAATACTTTATAAGTTAAGCTTTGTTTTCTTATTACGACAATCAAAAATAAGATACCTAAATGTATACCCCATAAAAAATTTAAATCTTTAGACAAAATAATTAAAGTAAAAAATATATTTATATAAATTAGTATTAATAAAATTTTATTTTTCATAATGTTCACATGTTAAAAATACCGCTAAACTAGATCTAGATTTTCTCTTCTAATTTAACGGCATTTACTTGATATAAAAATAAATTTTTAGAATTTTCAATATTTTTAATGAGGATATGGATATGGTGAAGTAGTCCACCCTTTACCTAAGTTGCTATAGCCTCCTCCACCTCCATATTCTGGACCTAAAATTGTATTTTGGCGATGATTATTAGGTACAAATTTTGCTTCTAAAACACTATTCCACTTTGCTGATGCAGACTTTGTTACACTGAGAGTTACACTATCAGTACCGACTTCTGCTGCAGATGCCCTATGTGAGGTTAAACTTAATGCACCTAATCCTAAGGCCACTACTCCAACAGCTGTTACAACTTTCTTTAATTTCATTTTTACTTTCCTCCTTTAATTTATTTAAAATATTTAATTTTTAATAAATTATATTGTAATATTAATATCATTTCAAGAAAAATGCGATTTTAAATATAAAAAAGGCTAAAAAATAGATTATAAACCTAGTCTCTAGCCTTTTAATGAATATTAAAATCAAATGTGAATTATCCTTGAATTCTGTTTTGCTCATCAAAGATTTGGTGGATTGATTTATCGTTGTAAATGTAATCAATACCCTTAGCAAGTAAACGTGCAACAGATAAACGAACCATTCTATCTGGGTACTTCTTATGCTTAATAGTATCAGTTACTACGATTTGTTCTACTGGCAATTCGTTCAATACATCGATTGCATTTTGAGAAAGTAGTGCGTGAGTTGCAGCAACATAAACTTTCTTAGCACCAGCAGCTAAAACTGATCTAGTTGAAGAGGCAATTCTAGAACCAGTATCAATCAAGTCATCAACGATAATGACTGTTTTGTCTTTAACGTCCCCAATCATATCATGAGCTTCTGCATCATAACGTGCACCGCGTTGATCAACAATTGCGATTGGTGCATCAAAGTATGAACCAAAAGTACGTGCAAGTTTTGCACCAGAATGGTCTGGAGAAACAACTACTACATCATCATTATCCTTGCTTGCAATACCGTTATCTAAGAAGTATTGAGCTAAGATTGGCATAGCGTGCAAGTGATCAACTGGAATATTGTAGAAACCTTGAATTTGTGATGCGTGTAGATCAACAGCAATCAAGTCGTCAATATCAGTCAATTGAAGCAAGTTAGCTAATAATTTAGCAGTGATTGGTTCACGTGAACGATTCTTAGTGTCTTGACGAGAATATGCCATGTAAGGAATTACTACGTTGACAGAGTGAGCAGACGCACGGTGTAAAGCATCTAACACAATCATCAGTTCCATGAAGTTTTCATTTACTGGATCTTGAATGGATTGAATTACGTAGACATCGCAACCTCTAACACTTTCTGTAATGTTAACTTGAATTTCTCCATCACTGAAGTGTTGAACAGCAGTCTCTAGTAATGGCTTATCTAAAGCAGCCGCAATTCTTTCTGCTAAGGCTTGGTTTCCACCAAGACCGATTAATTTCATTGGGTGCAACATTTCGTGCAATTCTTCTTTATTCATTAATTTGCCCTTCCTTGTAAAATTAACAGCTAGTCTTATTATAACGAAAAATTCCTATTTTGCTCTACTTTTCCACTATAGATTATAAATGATTCTTTTCTTCTGCTTTAATTTGATCTAAACGACCAACAACATAATTATAAAAATCTTCTACATCCTTAGGGTTAGTATTTTCGAAAGCTCTTAATACAATTGCTAATTCGTCTTTCCCCATTTGGTGCAAACTAGCAGTTTGATAAAGCATCGGATTATCACCTTTAGCTACTAGTTTTAAAAATCCGTTAATCAATAAATGTGCCTTTTTATACACAACAGCTTGCAGATCATGAATATCCAGCACTACTTCTCGCTTACCTAGAAATAATGGCGCTGTATGCTTAACAGAAATTTTATCGCCATCTACACTCATTTCGCCATTCATTCCCTGAACTACTATCTTTGTCATAATTTTAACCTTCTGCCTCTATATCAATTCCTACTGTATATATTAATTCTATCTAAATTAGTGGCAAAAAGAAAAAGAGAGCCTTTTAACTCTCTTTACAAAAATCTTTAATTAAGTCTAATAACTTTAAGCTATGAACAACATAACTGTAGTGTGTTTGACGCGGCATTAAAACTAAACGGCACTTAGGAAGCAATTGACTATACCAGCGAACATGTTCGACCTTTACCCAATCTTTTTCACCTACGACACATAAAGTAGGCGTTTTAATTCGCTTGAGCGTTTCAACAGGAATATGACTCTCTCTTAAAGCCACTTTACTGTCACGATCTCCCCTAAAAAATCCTCTAATTGTATTAGCGGCAATATGTTTTGCATTTACGCCATTCCCATTAACATAAGTACCCGCAACAATTACTTTAGAAACTAATTCCGGTGCCTGCGCAGCTAGAGAAAGCGCCACTAATCCTCCCGATCCAAAACCTAAAATATATGGCTTTTCAAGTTTAAGTGCGCTAATAAAGGCACGTAAATCTTCTACTTCAGTTTGGTAGTGTTCACTTGCTTCACCTTCACTTAAGCCATGTCCCCGCATATCAGGAACCACAACCGTGTAATATAAAGAAAGTGGAGCAACTAATTTATCGAATATTCCACCATCTTGGTGATGTCCATGTAACAAAATTAAGGGATGTCCTTTACCTAATTTCTGATAGTAAATTTCAACCCCATTAACTTTTACTTTCATACCGATTTCCTTATTAGTTGTAACTTTTTATAAATCTTGATGGTCAAAATCACTTAAAGATGCCTTCTTAGTGATTTTTTTACTTTCTTTTTGAGCCTCTCGCTCTGCCATCAAGCTTTTAATAATTTGGCGCCAAACACGATAATTTGCCCTGAAATTATCTGGTATTTTCTTAGGATTAAGATCATGAACCATACTATCTGCTCGTTGCCAATAATGATAGTACGGTGTTGAACTATAGTAGAAACCACTAGTTAAAGATACGTATTTAACATTAAAAATTTGATCTTCCATAAATGCCAAATCTTCTACAAAACGCAAATTATATTTCTTAATCACGCTAATTTTGTAGCCTTTGTTCCAGGTATAACCTTTGACCGGAGAGCCAAAAACGTTGGTCATCTTTAAGTAAGCTTCTCTTTTATCAATTAAGCCACCGCTTTGCTTATTGCCGACCGGATGACTTTCATGGCGTTTTTCAGAATCAATCCAAAAACCGCAAGAAACAATATCGACATCTGGATGCTCATCAAATGCTCTTACAAAGTATGCAGTATAACCTGAATCTACCCAGTCATCCCCATCGTGAAAAGTAAAATACGGAGTAGTTACATGAGCCATCCCAACATTTCTAGCATCAGAAAGCCCCCCATTTTTCTTATTAATAATGTCAAAATAAAGAAATCGATCCCGATATTTCTCAGCTACTTCGCGAGTCCTATCCTTTGATCCATCATTAACAATTAGTAATTTAAAATTTCTATCTTTTTGTTTTGCTAAAGCTTCTAGTGCCCGGCCCAAATATTTCTCCATATTATAGACTGGCATAATTACCGTTAACATTGGCTGGCGTAACACGGCGTCTGCCTCCTTTTGCTTATGATTATAGCATCTTAATACTTATTTACATAATTCAGTTAACTATTTAGGTTATAATATAGCCATCAAATGAGTGTATTTCATAAGGAGATATTTTTATTATGAAAAAGATATTAACTACACTTTTAGCTATTTTAACAAGTGGATTTTTAGGCTTAGCAGCCTTTAATACTTCTAAAACAGTCAAAGCAGATGATAATAACACTCCTGTTGTAACTTTAGGTACCTCGCTTACAGCTTCTCAAAAGCAAGGTACTATTGATACTTTGACACAACCATTGAATGGTGCTAATTATACCACCATCACCATTACTGGTGCGGATCTTGTTAAATACCTAAATCCTTCAGGCTATGACTTCACTAATAATTCTGGTGTCTGGTCTAGTGCAATGATCCAAAAGACTAGTTCTGGTAGTGGAATCAACGTTCATATTTTACCTTATAACGGTCACAATAACATTACAACTATTACTGCCAATCAATATAAAAACGCTGCTCTAACTGCCGGAATTTCTGATGCAGATATTTATGTAACTTCTGCCACTCCAATTGATGGATCCGGTGCCTTAGCTGGTGTTTATGCAGCTTATACTAAAAATGGTGATTCTTTAAATCAGAAACAAATTAATGCTGCACAAACCGAAATGAATACTTTAAGTAAAATCACTAGCCAAAATAAGAGTAAGGAAGGTTATTCTGACGCTCAATTAAACAATGCAGTTGCTGGCGCAAAAAAAGAAATGGCTAAGCAAGGTCAAAATATTTCCGATAGCCAAGTTAGAGATATTGTCAACAACCAAATTAATATTAACCACCTTGGCGACACTATTACTAACAACCAAAAAGAGCAAATTATCAATGTCCTAATTAAAGTTAAAAATTCTGGCGCTTTAAAAGATAAAAATTTCCAACAACAAGCTAGTCAATTGACTGATCAAATTCAATCTGGAGCTAAAAATATCTTTTCAAAGTTTAACACACCTGAGACTCGTAACTGGTTCCAAAAATTAATCGATTCAATCGTTAGCTGGTTTAGAAGCATTTTTGGCGGTATGATTATTTTGAATTAAATTAAAAAAGACGGCTAAAAAATAGCCGTCTCCGTCGTCGAAAACTAGTACCTGCGTGCGTTCTAGTCTTCCACTTATTATTATAGCAACTACTAAAAAAAGTGCATTAAAAAAGTCTGCAAAATTGCAGACTTTTTTGTTTATCAAGCGGATTTTATAATAATTATTCTGTTTCAGTTGAAGCAGTAGTTTCAGAGTCCTCATTAGGTTCTTCAAATTCAGATTCTTCATCTTCAACTACATCTTCATTAGCATTATTTTTATCTATAATCTTTTTGGTTACAGCTACAGCAGCACCTACTCCAGTGCAAATTGCTGCACCAATACCAACTACTTTAAAGAACTTTTTCATAATACCACCTCATTCAAATTGATTTATGCGCTTTCACTTTCAATTATAGTCATTCTTATAGATATTACGAATTTTTGAACTTCTACTTCATTTTATCCATGTAGCGATTTAACTCATGGTCAACAAAAATATTGCCTTCATTGTCCGCATGTCCCTTAGTCCAACTAAACGTACTATCAGAGAAATGAACTAATAAATTATCCAGCCTTTTCCACTCAGCTGCATTTATTAACGGACCGTTTGATCGTTTCCAGCCACGCTTTTTCCATCCTTCAATCCAATGTTTATTAATACCATTTAAAACATATTGCGAATCTAATACAAATAAAAGATGTTTACTATTAAATTTAAGTTCAATTAACTTTTCTAAAGCATTAATTAGGCCAAGTAATTCCATTTTATTATTTGTAGCGCCAAATTCTCCGCCAGATCCATAGGTACGGCCGTCTTCCCATTCAATTAAATAGGCCCAAGCTGCTCTATCAGTTTTATTAACATGACCACCCTTATGAACGCCAGTATTTCGTGACCCACCATCTGTATAAATGGTAGCAAAGTAGTCAGCTGGATTGTCCGAGCTAGCCTTTTTTTCTACTTTTTTATTCTTAGCTTTGACAGCATTATTAGTTGACCTGATCTTTTGGATAGCATTTATTAAAGAATCTTCCTTAACAATATCTGGTTGCGTTTCTTTGTTCCAATTAAGATATTCAGTTGCATCAGTGATTTTTTCAAAAGACTTGTACTCTGCGCCTGAAAAGCCATCAACTTGTTTTTTCGCATCTTCCCACGTCCGGTAAACACCTGGAGTACGTCCAGTTTTTACTGCATAGTATTTCATAAATGTTCCTTTCTTCTCTGTTCTATCCTATAAAATGTTAGAATAATTTTAACGCTAAAAAGAGAAGGAAGGGAGGAAATAGCATGTTTTTTATCCAGAAAAGGTATAGCGAAGAAGTTGAGAAAAATAATAAACATAAAAATAAAGAGCCTAGCATTGCTAGAATGACATTTTTAGGTTTAATGGCAACTTTTACACCCACTCGCTGGCTACTGAGAATGCACAAACGCAAAGTTGAAGATAACTCAACACTTGAAAAAATAGATCCAGAGAGTGAACAAATTCCAATTTTTTATGTGCACGGTTTTCGCGGTGGCGACTATACTACCAATAAAATGGTCCAAGCTGCCTGCAAGGCTAAAGGAACAGATAAATTTCTTAAAGCTACAATCGATCCTTTCGGCAATTTTATTTTAGAAGGAACTTGGACAGGCGATCAGCAACCAATTGTTCAATTAATTTTTAAAGATCGAATTGCTGGAGTCTATGCAAGTTCTTACTACCTACGCACTGCGCTTTCCTATTTAAGTAAAAGATATCATTTTAAAAAATATAGCGCAGTTGCCCATTCTTTAGGTGCACCTTCAGTAATCAAAGCCGAAATGAAAACAAGTCTAAGAAAAAACTTTCCTCACTTAGATCACTGTGCTTTAATTGCAGGTCCCTTTGATGGCGTAATGTATTTAGGAGACTTACCTAATGTTAACCGTCTTAATGAAAAGGGACGGCCGATTTTGATGAGCACTTCTTACCTGGGAATGTTGTTTAACCAAAGGCGCTTCAATCCAGATATTTCAGTTTTAAATATTTATGGAAATATCTTGGACGAAACAAATACAGACCGGTTTATTTCTGTTGTCTCTGCTAAGTCAATCCGCTATATTCTTGCTCCTGTCGCCCACACCTTCCAAGAAGTTGAAGTACGCGGAGATGCGGCTGAACACAGCATTTTGCATGACAACCCTTTTGTAATTAATATTATTAACAAATTTTTGAAGTTAACTGATTAATTTGATAAAGAGAGAAAACAATTATGTACTATCTGCCATTCTTTTATGACCCATATTTCTGGATGATTATCTTAGGCGTAGCAATTTCTGGCTGGGCCTCAATGAATGTTAATTCTACTTTCAATCGTTATGATCAAGTTCAAAACCAAGGAAATTATACTGGAAAAACAGCAGCACGCTATATTTTAGATCAAGCGGGTTTGTATGAAGTAGAAATTCGCGAAGTTGCAGGGAATTTAACTGATAACTATAACCCGACCAATAAAGTTCTAAGTCTTTCTCAATCTGTTTATAGCTCTGCTTCAATTGCTGCAGTAGGCGTTGCAGCCCACGAAGTAGGTCACGCTCTACAAGACGCTAGTGACTATGCACCAATGAGAGTTAGATCTGCACTAGTGCCCATTGTTTCTCTTGGCTCTAATCTATCAATGCCACTAATCCTTTTAGGACTAGTCTTAGGAATGAACCAAACTTTAATTAAAATCGGTATCTGGTGCTTTGCCCTAGTCCTTCTCTTTCAAGTAGTGACTCTACCAGTTGAGTTCAATGCTTCTCACCGCGCCTTAAGAATGCTAAATAATGGTGCTATTTTATCTCCACAAGAAATGCCAATGGCACGTAAAGTATTATTTGCGGCAGCTCTCACATATGTCGCAGCGGTTTTAACAAGCATGTTACAATTATTTAGACTTCTTCTTATTTTCGGAGGACATGACGACAACAATAACTAAGTAGCAGGGAGGGATATTTATTTTTTCTAATGAATTTTGGGCTCTTCTTTGGGCGGTCAATACGCTTTTAGCTTTCTATGTCGTATTCCACAGAAAACGATCAGTAGCTACTTCTTGGGCTTGGCTAATTATTTTACTTATCTTTCCTGTCCTCGGCTTTATTCTCTATGGTTTCATTGGTCGTGGTTTATCGCAAGAAAATCTTTTCGCGATTAATAATCAAAAACATATTGGCTTAAATAAAGTAAATAAGATGATTCCCCGCGTTCCTAAGGCAGCAGGACCAACGGATACTTCTAAAGAAGCCAAGATTTTAATTGATTATTTTAACTTCAAACATGATTCTCCTCTTTCTAAAAATAATAAAATTAGTTTTTACACTGACGGTGAAAAAAAATTTGAAGCTCTTTTTAAAGATATTGAAAACGCACAAGAAACAGTTAACGTTGAATATTATTCTTTTATGAATGATGATTTAGGCAACAGTTTTCTTAACTTATTAATCAAAAAAGCTCGTGAAGGTGTAAAGGTAAGATTGATTTATGATCCATGGGGTTCACCTGGGGCTTCAAAGGCTTGGTTTAAGCCTCTGACTGATTTAGGCGGCGAAGTCGCTGCTTTTATCACATCTCAAAATATGATTAAAAAGTATCGAATGAACTACCACCTTCATCGTAAAATCGTTGTTGTTGACGGAAGAATATCCTGGACTGGTGGCTTTAACGTTGGAGATCAATATGTTAGCAAAAGCAAAAAATTCGGCTACTGGCGCGATACACACCTAAGAATTGTCGGCTCTGCGTCTCTTTTACTTCAAGAGCGTTTTGTTATGGATTGGAATGCATCAATCACCGATAAAAGTGCAACAATCTCATTTAATGAAAAGCTTTTTCCAAAAATCGAAGAAAACAAGTTAACTGAAGATGATGTTGCTACGCAAATCGTTTCAGATGGCCCAGACACTTCAACTCCCTATTTACGAAACGGGATGATCAGAATGATGATGATGGCCAGAAAAACCTTATGGATTCAAACGCCTTATCTCGTTCCAGACGATCCAATGATTGCGACTTGGGTTATTGCAGCCCATTCTGGTGTTGATGTTCGCATTATGATTCCTTCAATGCCAGACCATCCCTTCATTTATCGTGCTACTCAGTGGTACGCAAATTATTTGTTACATGAAGGTATCAAAATTTACGTTTATAATAATGGATTTATCCATGCCAAAACTGTTATGGTTGACGATCGCTTTTCAGCAGTTGGTTCAATGAACCAAGACTTTCGTTCATACAGTTTAAATTTTGAAACGGATGCTGTTTTTTACGATAAAAATATTACCCGGGAATTAAATCATATTTTTGAAAAAGATTTATCTAAATGTACTGAGTTGACATTGGATATTACTGACAATTGGTCGCGCTACCTTCGATTCAAACAGGCTTTTTCTAGATTGCTATCACCAATTTTATAAAGAAAAAAGATAGGTACCCTACACTTTTCAGCGTAGTTAAAGCACCTATCTTTTTTTAGTTTTATTTACATCATTGATTGAACTTCGATTCCTACATTTGAACCCAAGTATTTTCTAATATTCGCAATCACATCGCCTACCTGCTGTGAAAACCGTAAGTAATAGGCTTGTCGATTATTAGTTTGAAAAATTGCCATTACAGTTGGCTTTTTAGGATTAGGAACTGCAATCAAAGTAACATGCGCAATGTCGCTATACTTCACCGTTCGCTTGAAATACCCACTTACAACTAATCTCTTCTTAGCTAAACCGCTGACCCCATCAATAATACTCATAAGTAAAAATGTTGCAATAAATACGTTCATTAATACTGTTGGATCAGTAAAGTAATCTAAATAAAAGCCAACTAAGAGAAAAATTAAGGCCCAAATAACTGAAGAACTTCTAAAACGAGCCTTGTAATCAATGTTTGCTTGCCAATACCAACTATAAAAAATATAGCCGATCAACAAAATATCAAAAGCAATATATAAAAGTGACATATTTTTCCTTCTAAATTATTTATTAATGTTTAAAACTCTTACCTCAATTATAACAAATACCACTTTTTCTCTCAGCATTCTATAATTGACTTAGTTGAAAATTAAATAGTATAGGAGGTTTTCATATGGATTTAGATAAACAAATTGCTGCCTTGCAGTCCAATCTTAATGATGCTCACCACGTTACCTATCTTACTGGAGCTGGTGTATCTACACCTTCTCACATTCCTGATTACCGTTCAAAAAACGGCATTTATAACGGCATATCTGAGAACCCAGAACAAATTTTAAGCGAAGATACCTTGTTTCACGAACCAACTAAATTTCATCATTTCATAATGGAAAATATGTATTTTCCAAAAGCCAAGCCTAACATTATTCACGAAAAAATTGCCGCTAGCTGCAATAAAAATGGTACTTTAATTACTCAAAATGTTGATGGTCTTGATAAAAAAGCTGGTAATAAGCATGTAATTGAGTTTCATGGTGATCTTTATAATATTTTTTGCACCAAATGTCATGAACAAATTTCTTATGAGGAATATAAAAAATCATTTATTCATGAAAAAGATAACGGACTTATTCGCCCTGGAATCGTTTTATATGGTGAGCCAATTAATGAAAATGTTCTAGTCGAATCAGTTGAAAACATTCAAAATAGCGATTTAGTTATTATTGCCGGAACTAGTTTTGTAGTATATCCTTTCGCCCAACTTCTTGCCTATCGTCAACCTGACGCCAAGGTGTGGATCGTTAACAACACTCCTGTACCTGCTCCTAAAGCAGTACCTACAATTATTGCTAATGCTGAAAAAGTATTTGACAAATTATATATATAGCCGATATTATCTTAACTAACATTTTATTTAATTCGTCAATAACTCTTTCTGTTATTTTTTGTTGTACAATATTAGATAGAGTTAATATATTAATCAAAAAGAAAGGTTAGGATTAAATGCCAATCGCTCAAGCAAAAGTTTTCTATTACGATTTTGTTGAAATCAAGCCATGGGTCTATGAACTAGTTATTAGCAACTTAGGATTGGCATTTGTTGGATTCAAGAATAGTAACATTGAAGCTTCTATTCTTGGATTTTATCCTAATCATATTCTTGTTCAAGATTCCAAAAAGCTTGCTCCTTACGTTCAACAATTAAAAGAATATTTTGCTGGCAAACGCCGTTCTTTTACAGTTCCAATCGATTATTCAAGCTTTGGAACTCCATTTCAGAATCAAGTTGTTAAAATGATCGAGAATATTCCTTATGGAACTACTATCTCTTACAACGATTTAGCCTCTGCTATCAACGGTTCTACTTCAGTTCGATCGGTTGCTCATGCAGTAGCCTTGAATCCTTCTTTAATTTTTATTCCAAGTCACCGTGTAATTTTAGCGCCAGATAAGGTAGGAAGTTATAGAATGGGAGAGAAAGAAAAACAACGTTTAATAAATCTTGAAGAAGGATATTTGAATGCAGTTGATTAAACTTTATCAGCCTTTTTTTGATGCCAATAATTGGGCACATGTTTTAACTAGTGGTCAAGATTGGATGATGATTCTAACCTTGATCTTAATGGAGTGTTTGCTCTCCGTTGATAACGCCGTTGTACTAGCGGCTCAAACGCAGGTTTTACCAACTAAAGATGAACAGAGAAAATCTCTAGTCTATGGACTTTGGGGTGCATATTTATTTCGCTTCATTGTAATTGGAATTGGGACCTACTTGATTAATTTCTGGGAAATCAAGCTCTTAGGTGGCCTATATCTACTTTATTTAGTCTATAAATATTTTTACGATATTCGTCATCCTAAGCAAGTTGCTCAAAAAGAGGCAGCAAAAAAAGCAGCCCATAAGAAAAAGAACTCCAAAAAGAGAAAGCATCATCTTTCCCTATTTTGGAGAACTGTTATTTCAATTGAATCAATGGATATTGTTTTTTCAATCGACTCTGTTTTAGCAGCTTTAGCCATGTCTAATAATCCAGTTGTTGTTTTAGTTGGTGGTATGATTGGGATCCTATGTATGCGAGGAGTAGCTGAGATTATTATTAAGCTAATGGAAATTATTCCAGAACTTCAAACTATGGCTTATGTCTTAATCTCAATTATTGCTATTAAGCTTCTTATTTCATTGCCACCACTAAACTTTAAACTGCCAGATGCGATATTTGCATGTATTGTTTTTGGTACAGTTATTTTGACAATCATTTTTCACTATGTACGGCAAAATGTACACGGCAAAAAGATGCCTTAATTTAATTGACTATCAATAAACTCTTTAAGTACAACCGCTTGGTTGTACTTTTTATTTTTAGCTCCATATAAGAAAAGAACATTTCCTTGTGCTAATTTTTCTTTTACGTTTTTAATAAAAGCTGGCGTAGCTGGATTAGATTTTAATTGCGCTATATACTTAGATTTGAATTCCGAATACTTTTCATCTTCATGATTAAACCATTTTCTTAATTCATTAGTTGGTCCAATTTCTTTATCCCATTCATCTAAGTGTGCCTTTACCTTACTCATCCCTCTAGGCCATAATCGATCTACTAAAATTCGATAGCCTGCTGGTTGTTCATGATCATATATTCTAATAGCTTTTATTTCATGCATAATAATTTCCCCTGTTTTCAATATTTGCTTTCACAAACGAGTGTACAACTTTTTTAGAAAGAAGGATCAATATGAACTATGAAAAATTTTTCACTAATCGATCCACTAGTGACATTAGCAAAGATTTACTAGGCAGAACTTTATCTTTTAATAACGGAACTGAGATTTTATCTGGCACAATTGTTGAAACAGAAGCTTATGTAGGCGTAAAAGATCGTACTGCTCATTCTTACGGCGGTAGACGCAGCCAAGCAAATGAAGGCCTATATCGATCTGGTGGCAGCTTATATATTTATTCGCAAAGACAATATTTTTTCTTTGATGTTGCTTGCCAAGAAGAAGGCGAGCCTCAAGGGGTTTTAATTCGGGCTATCGATCCACTAACTGGAATTGACACTATGATCAAGAACCGCAATGGAAAAACAGGACCGCTTTTAACAAATGGGCCCGGTAAAATGATGCAAGCCTTTGGCATTACTAGTAGAAAATGGGATTTAGCACGTTTAGCAGATTCTCCATTTGATATCGATATCAATCATAAACGCAACATAGCAGAAATAATTGCGCTTCCGAGAGTAGGTGTTAATCAGTCAGATCCCGAATGGGCTAAGAAAAAATTAAGATTCATAGTTGCTGGAAATCCTTATGTTTCGGACATTAAGAAAAAAGATGTCAAAAAAAATCATGGATTTATTTGACAAAACATTAAAAATCGTTTAATCTTTTCATCAGTTAAATAAATCCCCAATGCAATAGAGGTTGCGATAATCACGAAACTTACTTGAGTACGCGAATACAGTGACAGTAAGTTTTAGGATTACCGCCGAAATAAATTTTCTTTCGTGAAGTTAATTTGTTGGGATGTAAGAGAATATCTTACATACTGTCCTGGTCGTCCCCAGGGAGCGCTATATGATTTGGTTTAATTACTGATGATTTTCAAACCTCGTTGTTTTTGGTAAACAGCGAGGCTTTTTATTTACGCTTTTATTGTATTGGCTTTATTTGAAATAATTTTTGGAGGTATTTCAAAGTGAAGTCAAAAATAAGATGGTTTAGTGCTTTATTAGCCCTAATTTTAAGTTTAGTGATCGGTTTTAGTTTTAACTCTAATCAAACCGAAGCGGCTAAAAAAGAAGCACCCCTAAAAATCGGTATGGAAGCTAATTACCCACCATACAATTGGACTCAAACAACCGATGCAAACGGTGCTGTTCCAATTGACGGTTCTAAGCAATATGCAAATGGATATGATGTCCAAATTGCAAAAATCATCGGTAAGAAACTTCATCGTAAAGTTGTGGTTGAAAAAACCGAATGGGACGGTCTATTGCCTGCATTAACTTCTGGCAAGATCGACTTAATTATTGCTGGTATGTCTCCTACTGCTGAACGTAGAAAGGCAATCAATTTTTCTGAACCTTATAGAAAAGGAACATTTGTAGTTATTACAAATAAGGACAGTAAATTTGCTCAAGCAAAAGGCTTAAATGACTTTAAGAATGCAAAATTAACTGCTCAACAAGGTACTCTCCACTACGACCTAATCAAGCAACTACATGGCGCTAAGCGTGAACCTGCAATGAGAAGCTTTTCTGCAATGCGTCAAAGCTTACAATCAGGCACAATTGATGGTTATGTTGCAGAAGATATTGAATACCAAAGCTACAAGAGCGTTAACCCTAATATTGTTGCTGTTAACTTAAACAAGATGCAAGGTTTCCATATTCCATATGAAGACTCAATTACTTCAATTGGTGTTAAGAAAGGCAACACTGAATTACTAAATCAAGTTAATAACATTTTAAATGGTATTTCTAACAAGAAGCGTAATCAATTAATGGCTGACGCAGTTAAGGAACAGCCTCAAGCAGGTGGCAGCAAGAAAGAAAATTGGTTCATGTCAATTATGCATCGCTACGGTTCAATGATTCTTGGCGGTGTTGGAATGACTCTTCTCTTAGCCTTAGTTGGTACTATTGTTGGTTTCTTCATTGGTTTACTTGTTGGTATTGTTAGAACTATTCCAACTCCTAAGTCCACTGGTAAGAAGTGGGGCTTAAAGATCGTTGATTGGATCTTAGCAGTATATATTGAAGTATTCCGTGGAACTCCTATGATGGTTCAGGCTGCGGTTATCTACTACGGAATTGCTCAATTATGGCACCTCAACTTAAACCGTACTGTAGCTGCTTTAGTAATTGTTTCAATTAATACCGGAGCTTACCTAGCTGAAGTTATTCGTGGTGGTATTAACGCTACACCTAAGGGCCAATTCGAAGCAGCATCTGCTATTGGTATGACTCACTCACAACAAATGTGGCACATTATCTTACCTCAAGCTATCAGAAACTGTTTACCATCAATTACTAACGAATTTATTGTTAACATCAAGGATACGTCAGTATTAAGTATTATCTCTGTTTCAGAATTGTTCTTTGTTGGTACAACTGTTGCCAGCCAAACCTTCCAATTCTTCCAAACTTACTTCATTATTTCAATGATCTACTTAATCTTGACATTCTCAATCACGAGAATCTTTAACTTTATTGAAAAGAAGCTTGAAGGTCCAAAGAACTACAACTTAATGGCTAACCAATTACAAGTAGAAGATCCAAAGGAGACTGGATTTGAACATGAACAATAATAACGAAGAAAATATTTTACAAGTACAACATTTACAAAAGAAATACGGTGACCACACAGTATTAAAAGATATTTCTTTTAATATCAACAAGGGTGAAGTAATGACTATTATTGGTCCATCTGGTGGTGGTAAATCTACTATGCTTAGATGTATCAACCTTCTTGAGGAACCAAGCGATGGAAAGATTTTATTCCACGGTGAAAATATTCTTGATGCTCATTTCGACCGTAATACATTTCGTTCGAAAGTTGGTATGGTTTTCCAACAATTCAACTTATTTAACAATAAAAACGTGCTACAAAACTGCATGATTGGTCAAGAAATGGTTCTTGGTCGTTCTAAAGAAGAAGCTAAAAAAGTTGCAATTGAAAACTTGAAAAAAGTTGGTATGGATCCTTTCCTTACAGCAAAACCTCAACAATTATCTGGTGGTCAACAGCAACGTGTAGCAATTGCACGAGCAATTTCAATGGATCCAGAAGTATTACTCTTTGATGAACCTACTAGTGCTCTTGATCCTGAAATGGTTGGTGAAGTACTTAATACTATGCAACTTCTCGCCAAGACTGGTTTGACAATGGTAATTGTTACTCACGAAATGGGATTTGCTCGTGATGTCTCTGATCAAGTAGTATTTATGAGTGATGGGGTTATTACTGAACAAGGTACTCCACAACAAATTTTCAATGATCCTCAAGAAGAAAAAACTAAAAAGTTCTTACGTAACTTTAGAAGTAATGAACTTTAAGCAAAATAATATGTGCTTTTAGCGTATAAACTATTAAAAATCTGATTCTCAATGTTTATAACAAAGAGAATCAGATTTTTTGTTATTTATTTCTTTTTATTTTCAGCATTTTAGCAGAGTATAAATTATTGAAATTAAGCGTTTTAAGGCCCATACTATTCTTGAAAAAAGCAAAGTGCATCAATACATTAATTAATATTGATGTGTTATTAAAAGTAAAAGGAAGGAAAATACATCATGTTTGATTTCGTATTTTGGATTTTGGTAATTTGGTTTATCATAAACGTTATTTGGATGTGGTTTGTCTTAAAGAAGCAAACATATCAAAAAACTTTTGCATGGATTAATGTAGCGGCCATCATCATTGGTTTTTGGGTTTATTATGGGACCGGTGCTCACTCAGGTGCATTAGCTAACTGTTTCTTATGGTTAAATTGGCTTAATGTCGTATTAGCTTGCCTGCAATTTTACTTTGGTTACCGCAAGCTTAATAGTACTAATTAATCCCTTAAAAGTTTCAATATAGCTAAAAAAGCTACTATCTTACTTTATAAGTAAGTAGTAGCTTTTTGTGTTGCTTATATTTAAATACAATAATATAGCTTAGATAATTTCGCTGTTTTTCTGCTCTTTTTCTAATTTCCAACCTACATCAAAGTACGTTTTACGCTCATTACGTAAAGCATTATAGTCGCTTTGCAAACTATCAATAGCATCCTGCAATTTTTTATTTTGCTTACGGATTGCATTTAATTCAGGATCATTAACGACACCTTTTAAGTGAACTTTTCCGGCCAAATCTCGTTTTGCCTGTTGAAATTCTTCTTTTAGATTAGCTAGAGCATCTTCGTATTTAACCAATTTCTTATTTACCGTAGTTAATTGATTATTTAACTTTGTAAATAATTTATATGGCATATTAGACTTGATACGATTGCATTCGCTACATGACAAAATCAGATTATCAAAAGAGTTGTTATGTGATAAAGAAACTGGATCTTTATGGTCTACACTGGTTCCGCCTCTACCACAATACTGACAGCGATAATTGTACTTGTGACGAATTCTTTCACGATCAACAAAATCTACTTCATTCAATGAAAAATCTACTTCAATTCCCATATTTTTCATATTAACTGCAAAGTCAACATTACTATTAGGAATATAATCTATTTCCCCATTTTCGCTCTTGATAATTGCCTGATTAAATTCATCTCTTGGAAGTTGCTGCAGAGCTACTTCATTTCCATCATAATCTTGAATAAAAGCCTCATATTGCCGTCTATAGTCACTTTTTACAAGGTACTGATTTAAGGTTTCTGGATCAACCTTACCCGAATTTTTCTTTCCTACAAAGCCATAGAGCATTACCTGGGAAATATTTTCAATCACGGGATTTTCATAATCTTCTGCATCAAGATTACGCGTTAAGCAAATATCACAAATACTTGTTAATTTCGGATTCATTAATCCTTCTTGCTTAAAGTGAAGGCTATCAAGTCGCAAACCACAGGATGAACACTGTAATTTCAAACTATTCTTCCCCCATTAGTAAAATACTAAAAGCAATTCTTTGCATCTTATCTTTACCAGCAAAATCCCCTTTGAATAAGTCAGGTAAAATTTTCTTAATGAAATATTGTACACAAGTTAAGTCGTCAAACTTTTTAATTGTTTCAAGACTTTCTTTAAACATTTGCATGAAAACTGGATTTGGATTTCCTAATTCAATTTCACCATAAGCTTCATAGAGTAAATCTAGCTTGTCGCAAATCGATAGAATTTTACCTTCTAAGGTATCATCTTTACCTTCGGAGAGACGCTTAGTATAAATCTTTTGAAATTCCTTTGGAATCTCATCCTTAATAAATTTAGCTGTCATTGTTTCTTCAACGTCCCCAATCATCTTACGCAATTGCGGAGTTGCATACTTAACAGGCGTCTTAATATCCCCAATAAAGCGCTCTGTATAGTCATGGTTAAGGCTCTTTTCATAAAGTGCTTTCCAATTTATTTTTTGCTTACCGATAACCTCTTCAATATCTCCCATCATTTGAGCAAGTTCAGCTGTTCTAAAGCTATGGTCAGCTACAGAGTGGTGTTGATATTTAAAATAACCTGGTGCACGATCGATTGACTCTAAACTGTTAAAACCTTGAATATATGCATTTAATCCCATAAAAACTTACCCCTTCCAGAAATATAAAAATGTCTAAAATTTCTACTATCATAGCAAACCCACTCTACTCTTGCAAATCAAAAATAGAGAAAGATTTAACAACTTAATCTTTCTCTATTTTTCTAATCTAGTCAACTTTATTTACTTAGCCTTGTTACGAGCATTATCAAAGTTAGATCATAATAATTATTTTTTGATAAGTCCTTTGTAAGAAAAAACTGTTGAACTACAAGTAATTATTGATTTTATAGACAAAAAGAGAGACGTTAAACCAACGTCTCTCTTAGCTTTATCAGTAAATTTAATTACTTGTTTTCGTCTTTAGCAGCCTTGTTTAAGAAAGCAACTACTTCAGCAGCTCTCTTAACACGAGCTTTAGAGTTCTTCTTGTTCTTAGGTCTTAAATTTGGTGTAACACCAGTGTTGTAGTTTTCACCTTTACGCATAGATCTATACTTCCTCTCAAATAAAATTTTCGAAAATCTTTTATTATCATACCACGAAGAAGCACGTCACTTCAATACCTAGCAAATCTTTCCACCTAATTTTTTCATCTCATCTGCAGAAAGTTTTTCTCCTTTAAACTCAGAAATAGTAACTCCGCCGTCAATAACCCCTTCATTTGAGGATAAAGATAAGACAGCATTACGAGCATTAAGAACTAGTCCATTATCTAAGAATGCTAGTTCTTTATCAGATGTGTACAAATCTAGATCCATATTATTCTTAACCTTAACTGAGAATTCCGGATCTTTATTATCTAACACAACTAATTGAAAGTTTGCTCCGATTGTACAAGTACCGCCTAGCTTAGAATAACCATTAGATCCGTCATTTAAAGCAAGCAATATTGTTTGTCCTGGTTTCACTTTCTTTTCTAAGACTTCTTTTGCACCATCTTTAATTTTTAATTCAATATTCTTTGGATCAATCATATAAATTCCTCCCATAATTATTTTACTAACTTAAACATAGCAAGAATATAACTGTTTTTCCTAATAAAATGCTCAAATTATACACAATATAAGGTATTAATCCGAAAAAAGACGTTGCGAACTTGCTGTAAAGAGTTCAAAATAGTAGTGTTGATTTAATTTTAAGAGGGGACATTAATGACCGTCATCAAAAATATTGCTAAAGACCGTATTTTACAAATCACGGTTGTCATAACGATCATAAGCTTATTCTTCGCAAGGCCACGTATTGAGGATATTAACTTCCACACACTTTACTCAATTTTGGCAATGCTGACGATTATCCAAATCTTTTCATACCTTCATGTTTTAGACGTCTTAGCTTATAAACTAACTGCAAGTGCCAAAAGTACGAGAAGATTAACTGCAATCTTTACGCTCTTATCTATCGTATCAGGAATGTTTTTAACCAACGATATAACCGTTTTAACTCTTATACCGCTGTATTTAACAATTGCTAAGAGACACCAGTTACCTGAAATATTACCTGTCACATTAATTGGAATGGGTGCTAATATCGGGGCAGCCTTCACTCCATGGGGTAATCCCCATAATATTTTTGTTGTTAACCGTTATAATGTTTCACCGATTAAATTCTTTAGTTGGTCAATTCCATTATTATTAGTTAGTTTCTTAATTGTTATCTTATTCATCTTTTTCGTTAAAGATATACCAATTCCTACTGTTCCTTTAGAAGACATTAGAATCAGTGTTAGACCTGTTGTTATAACAGTAGCTGTCTCTATTTTCTTTTTCTTTGGGGTCTTCAATATTGTTCCGGCATATGTTCCTGCAATTATTGCAGTAATTCTTGCTCTTATTATTAATCCATCTATTATGTTACACGTGGATTATGCACTGCTTTTAACATTCACATGTTTCTTTATTTTTATCAGCGATATCCAGCAAATTCCATTTATCGTTGCACTAGTTTCAAAGACTATGTTCTCAGAACATTCTGTCTTCTTAACTTCTATCATTTCAAGTCAATTCATTTCCAATGTTCCATCAACTATCTTAATTGGTAAGTTTACCAACTATGCCGAAGCTCTATTTCTTGGCTCAAACATTGGAGGATTTGGATCAATCGTTGGTTCAATGGCCAATATGCTTGTTTTCAAGAGCTTTGTCGAAAATGGAACTGTTTCTAAAAGTAGATTCTTCTGGGTATTTTCAGCCCTAGAATTTACCGGTTTAATAATCTTAACTATCTTAGGCTGGATAGTTCTAGACTTTGTTCTCTAAATATCATAAGAAAGCGCAAAATTGCGCTTTTTTTGTATTCTAAATATTCTTTATTTGGTACAATATTCCTAACATTTTAAGCTTATATTTATGATAATAGAAAGGATTTATTCTATGACTCTAACATGGATTATTATTATCATTTTAATTTTACTTGTAGCCGTTTATATCGGAATTTATAATGGTTTACAAAAGGCCAAGGTACATGCAGATGAAGCATGGAGTCAAATTGACGTTCAATTAAAACGTCGTAATGACCTAATTCCTAACTTAGTCGAAACAGTTAAGGGATATGCTAAGCATGAAAGCGGCACTTTAGAAAAAGTAGTTGCCTTGAGAAATCAATTAGTAAATATCCCTACTTCTGATCACGAAGAAGCAATTAAGCTTTCTAATCAAATTACTGATTCTTTGAAGAGTATTTTTGCTTTAGCTGAAAACTATCCTGACTTAAAAGCAAACCAAAACTTCTTAGCACTTCAAGAAGAGCTTACGAATACTGAAAATAAAATTGCTTACTCACGCCAACTTTACAACTCAACAGTTGCTATGTTTAATGAGAAGCTATTAACTTTCCCATCTAACTTAGTTGCTAAGATTCATGGATTTAAGAAAATGGATTATCTTCAAACACCAACTGAAGAAAAATCTGTTCCTCAAGTTAAATTCTAGGTTTACTAATGCTCTATCAACAAATAGCACGCAATAAGCGTAAAACGGCAATTTTGCTTGTTATTTTCGTTATTATTCTAGCTCTTGTTGGTGGTGGGTTAGGATACTTAATTAATGGTGAGCCTATATCGGGGATTGTAATTGCTTTGATTGGAAGTTTGACCTATCTTTTTATCGTTCTCCAAAATCCAGGCAATTTAGTAATGAGCATGAATCATGGACGAGAAATTCATGAAGAAGATGATCCAGAATTATGGCATATTGTTGAAGATATGGCCTTAGCTGGACAAGTGCCGATGCCGAGAGTTTTTATCATTAATGATGAGAGCCCTAATGCCTTTGCGACAGGACGTGATCCCAAGCATAGTTTTGTCGCTGTCACTACTGGTTTAAGAAAAAGGCTTAATCGTAGTGAATTAGAAGGCGTTTTAGGACACGAAATTTCTCATATTAGAAATTATGATATTTTAGTGTCTACAATCGGCGTAGCCTTAGCTGCTGTAATTTCTTTCATTTCTAGTTTTGCTTCTAGGATCTGGTGGTGGGGCAGTTCAGATCGCGATGACGATGATTCTAGTCCATTAGAAGCAATTTTTAAGATAGTAGCAATTGTCTTTACCTTAATTTTAGGACCACTTGCTGCTGCGCTTGCTCAAATGGCACTCTCAAGAAACCGTGAATATTTGGCCGATGCCAGTTCAGTTGAACTTACTAGAAATCCACAAGGATTAATTTCAGCCTTAGAAAAGATTTCAAACAGCGAGCCAATGAAAGACCCAGACCCATCAAGTGCTGGTCTGTATATTGAAAATCCATTCCATAAGCGTGGGTGGAGTTCACTCTTTGACACTCATCCTCCTACAGCGGATCGAATTAAAAGATTAGAAAATATGTAACAAAAGGGATGCAATACTGCATCCCTTTTAGCATAGCTATTTTAAGTTAATATGCGCTTCTCTAAACAACCTCTTTCTCATTTCCGCTGGCGTCATGCCATAATAATGCTTAAATTTTTTATAGAAAAACGACTTGCTTGAGTACCCAATAGTTTCGATTATTTCTTTTAACGATACATTTGGCTTAGCGAGTAATCTTCTAGCCTCTCTCATACGCCGATCATCAACATGTTCAACAAAACTCTTACCAGTTTTTTCTTTTACCATTGTAGAGAAGTAATTTCGATTAAAGCCAAAATATTCAGCCGCTTCTGCTAGAGTGATGTCATTATAGTGTTGGTCAATGTATTGATCTAAGGTCTCATCCTTAAAGCTATTTTCTCTTCTTTCATTCAATTTAAAGTTCTGCTCACGTAAATTGCGCAAAATTACTACTTTAAGTAACTCTAATCCAATTGTGTTATTAAATGCCGCATGATTAATATCATCTTGCACTATCTCTCTGATACTTTGGCTACTCCACATCACTGAGGTAGTTGTAAATAAAAAGGCTTTATCCTGAGATAAATTCTTTAAAAATAGGGTACTTAGTTTCTCTTCAGTGGGAGTATCAATTGCTACGCTTTCTACTTGCTCTTGCCATGAGGAGTCACTACTTAGCTTAAATTTTACAATGACTGTACTCTTATCACTAAGCTTAATTGCATAATCACTATCTTTTTCAATTAATAAAATATTTCCACTTTTTAAAGAAAAAGACTGCTTCCCTACCTGTACTTCACATTTACCTGCAACGCAATATATTAATTGACTACTTCCGGACTGATATTCAATCAAGTCATAATGCATTCCCTCTAAATAAAGACGGTAAGACAAAAAATTCTGAGTTCGAAGCTCTATTTCATTAGCTTGATTATTTTGCATTAAACTTAATAAATAATTTTTTAATGTCGCTGTTGCCATCTTAATCAGTCCCCTTTGATTCTATTCTGTTTTAATTATAACCTTTTTATTATTTTTAATTGTTTTTTAGTCTTATTAAGCGTAAGCTTAGACTGTAAATACATCTGGGGTGCCTATCGGGCTGAGAATATACCCATTGAACCTGTTTGATTAATATCAGCGTAGGGAAAATGACTATTTTTAGACTTTTATTTAAGTCACCTCTTTGAGGTGGCTTTTTATTTTTGGAGGAAAAAATGAAAAAATTACATGTAAGAGATATTATCTTAATTGCCTTAATTGCTATTATTTTTGGTTTTATTTATTTAGCTAGTGACGGCCTCTATAATGCGCTAACAGCTTTGCTTACTCCAATTGGCTATGGGATGTTAGCTAATGACATTATGATGGGGATTTGGTGTATAGCAGGACCATTAACGGGCTTCCTTGTGCGCATCCCAGGCTCTGCCTTTTTAGGAGAATTCCTAGGCTCTTGCGTTGAATTGATTGCCGGAGAACAGTGGGGTGCTGTCAACCTGATTTCTGGTGCTGTTCAAGGTCTAGGTAGTGAATTAGGTTTTACCTTTACTAGCTACCATCGATATGATTGGTTTACTCTTTTCTTATCGGCAACAACTACAACCATTGTTACTTACATGTATGATTTCATAAAGAACGGCTACAGCTACTTCTCAACCTTTAATATGATTCTATATTTTTTAGTCCGTTGGCTCTCAATGATCTTATTTACTTGCGTTTTAGTTAAATTGATTGTAAATCTTCTGGAAAAAGCTCATGTTGTCCAAACAAATCAAAATTAATCATCTTTCTTTTCAATATCAGAATAGGTCAATCTTTAAAAACCTCAATTTAAATATTAATGAGGGAGAATTTGTCCTACTAACTGCTCCAACTGGTAGCGGTAAATCTACTCTCTTAAAAATTATCTCTGGTCTTGAACCAGAATTTAATGGCAAAATCACTGCTGGTTCTCTAAAGCAGCCCTTTATTAATTGGGGAATGGTCTTTCAAGATCCTAACCGTCAATTCACCATGACAACACCTAGAGAAGAGCTAATATTTGCTTTAGAAAATAAATTAGTTAACCGAACTACTGCCCTAAAACGTATAGATGAGGCAAGCAAGAAAACTAATATTTTACACCTATTAGACCGGCCTTTTCTTCATCTGTCAGGTGGCGAAAAGCAACGCGTTGCCTTGGCTGTTCTAATTGCCATGGAAAGTGACTTATTTTTACTAGACGAACCTTTCGCAAACTGTGATTCTCATAATCGGAACTTTCTACTAAATTGCTTATCATCTCTTCACAAAGAAGGAAAAACAATTTTAATCAGCGATCACAATTTTTCAGGTTATAAAAAACGTGCTACACAAGTTTTAGCTATTAAAAATGAAAATATACAGGAAGTTACGTTATCCGATCAAGCGGTGAAAGAAGCAGTCCCAGAGTTTTCTTTTCCTCCTAAAAAGACTAATGCAATCTATACCTTTCAATCCTTTGCATTATCTTTTCCGGAAAAAGATCTTATCTCTTCAGCTAATCTAAAAATATACCCTGGGAAAGGAACGCTACTAACCGGCGAAAACGGTAGCGGTAAAACATCCTTATTTAAAGCTCTGACTAAAGTTATTTCTTACCAAGGACAAATTCTCTTCAAAGATAAAGACATCAAAAAATGGCACCGTCGTCCATACTTAGAGCACGTAGGACAGATTTTTCAAAATCCGGATGACCAGTTTTTAAATGTCACAGTACAAGAAGAACTTGTTTTCAGCTTAAAGCACAACCAAAATCCATCTATTAATGAATCTAACCTCAAATCTCTTCTCGCTAAACTTAACCTAGAGAATTTAGACAAGCAAGTTGTCTATTCTTTATCTGGCGGACAAAAAAGGAAACTTCAAATTCTCGTCATGTTAATGGCTTTTCCTGAGGTTTTATTGCTAGACGAACCATTTAGTGGATTAGATCAAAAAAGCGTCTCAGACGTCATTTTTTTGCTAAAAAACTACTTTTTAGACGCTAACCATAGTTTGATTGTAATTAGCCACCAACTAGAGCAAGTTCAAAAATTATGTGACTATCACCTTATTTTGAAAGATCACCAACTTTTCTACACTAAATAAAAGGTAATCAAAATGAACCCTGGACTAAAACTATTTTTAATTTTAATTACTTCACTCGAAATTTCGCTTATTCCGAACTTAACTGCAAATATCATTATTATTGGTGTCTGCCTTATTTATCTACTAATCAAAAAAATCAATCTCAAAAAACTATTATTGCTTTTCCTAGTTCCTTTATTTGCAGCGGCAGTAGTTTTTATCACAATCTACTACTTTACTCCACAACGCAGTTTCTACCATGCTTGCATTCTATCTACACGAATTTACGCCTATGTATTTTTAGGATCTATTTTTACCGAAACTACAAGTTTTCTTTCTCTAGCTCGCTCACTAGAACAAAATTTTAAATTGCCCAGTAAATTCGCTTATGGAACTTTAGCTGCTTTCAACGTCATTCCTAAGATTCAAGCCGAGGTAAATCGAATTCGCTTAGTTGGCGATATGAGACATTATCACCTATCCTTTTATTCACCAATTCTATATTTTAAAGCCATTCTAGCTGCTATTTCTTGGTCAAACAGTCTAGCAGAAGGGATGATCTCTCATGGATATCGAGAAGATAAAGCAAGAAGCGTAATTGTAGCAATCCCTCTAACAAAAAAAGACTGGTTAATTTTCAGCAGCCTTCTTGTTCTGCTTCAACCAATCTTATTTTTAGTCAAATAATTATTTATGGTATGGACTACCACTATTAATCATAAAAGCACGGTAAATCTGTTCAATTAAAACTAAACGCATTAATTGATGCGGCATTGTAAACTTACCAAAACTGATCAAATCATCAGCCCGTTTATTTACTGCATCGCTTGTTCCTAAACTTCCACCAATGACAAAAGTAATGTCTGAATGGCCATAAGTAGTTAGACTTGATATTTCCTTAGCAAAGTCCTCGCTAGTTCGCTCTTTACCCTTAATTGCAGTTACATAAACATATTCTTTATCTTTTATTTTATCTAAAATTCTTTTACCCTCGATTTCTTTGACCTGCTTCATTTCAGCAGGACTTAGTTTTTCGGGGGCTTTTTCGTCTGGCACTTGAACTAATTTTACCTTTGCAAAACGTCCCATTCTTTTTACGTATTCTGCAATTCCATCTTTAAAGTATTTTTCTTTTAGTTTTCCTACACAGACAATTTTTATATTCATCGTACTTCCTTTACCTTTCATGTATCTAGATTTTCATTCTATCCCCTAATTGACATAGCGTCCACACCAGTTTTCCCCTATCTGTGGATTATCAAAAACTATATTTAGTGGTCTAGCTTATTCTCTATCAAGAAATTGTGGTTTATAAAAAAGTGGATAACTTTTTTTATAAATTTATTCCACATTTTTATAAACTTTACCAATTTTCCAAACTTTTACCTCTAACCCTTACATAATCAGCTTGAACGGCTGTTCAAGCTAAAAAAATAGAAAGTTTTATTTACACACAATTCACAAGTTTTCCACATTATTTATTTTTATTTCAGTCGACTTATACACAATCCACAGAGTTTTCCACATTTTCCCACAATCTTATGGATAACTCCTAGTTCTTGACAAATCAAAAATACGAACTTTATTGCGTTTCACATTTTAAATATTAAGAAAAAACTATGATTACCGCTTACAAAACGTATAATCATAGCTTTTTTGTCTCTATTTAATAATATTCGATTAACTTAAAGTAACTTTGACATCCTGTGATTTACCATCTCTAACCACTTGAAGTGTTACTGTATCGCCAACTTTATGTGTGTAAAGAGCTGTATGTAGTGAAACAACACTATCTACATCCTTACCATCAATCTTGGTAATTACATCATGAGCTTTAATACCAGCTTTATCTGCACTACCATTCTTAGTAACACTAGCTACATAAACACCAGACTTAACGCTATCCGGTAGACCAAGTTTCTTACGGCCATATTCAGTTAATTCATCAACAGATACAATTCTTACACCTAATTTTGGACGGGTAATTTTACCGTTCTTAACTAGTTGATTAATGATTGAAACAACTTCATCACTTGGAATTGCAAATCCCATACCTTCAACAGCTGTACCATCACTAGATGACGATAATTTCATTGAGTTAATACCAATTACTTGACCAGACATATTAACTAGTGGACCACCAGAGTTACCTGGGTTAATTGCTGCATCAGTCTGAATAACTGTAGCTTGGTTAGTAACTTGACCAGCTGAGTTAGTTACATCAACTGTTCTATTCTTAGCAGAAATAATACCTTGCGTTACACTAGTTGCATATTCGCTTCCAAGTGGAGAACCAACAGCAATTACTTGTTGACCTGGTTCTAAGTTCTTAGAAGAACCAAATTGAGCAGTTTGAGTAACATATTTTCCATCAATGGTTAAAACAGCCAAATCTGTCTCTGAATCTGTTCCGACCTTTTTAGCTGTTACTTTTTTACCATCACTCAAGATAACTTGGATCTCATCACTGCCTGAAACCACATGGTTATTGGTTACAATGTAGCCTTTACCATTAGATTTCATGTAAATAACGCCAGATCCTTCACTGTAAGTTTCCAAATCAGATTTAGAATTTTTCTTTGAAGAACTAGAACTATCAGAACCAAAAATTCCAAATGGATCACTACTTGAAGAGGAGCTTTGTCTTTTCAAGTTCACAACAGAAACAACTGAATTCTTGACTGTATTAAAGGCACTAGTCATTTGATTGCTATTTTTACCACTAGATTTCTCAACCTTAGCTGCTGGCGCAACAGTTGTTTGTGGCGCATTTTGACCGTTAATTTGGGATAAACCTGCATAAGCTACTCCACCGCCGAGTAAACCTGCAACTACTCCAACAATACCAGTTTTAATTAAAGCATTGTGCTTATTAGAGCGCTTAGTATTATTTTCTGCCATAAGAATTCTCCTTTTCTATTCATTACTAGCCTAATCACAAATTTTGAATTTTCTATGAATTCAAGTCAAATTATTTGCTAAAAAATTAGATTTCTGTAAGTGAGCCAGCTTGCAATGGATTTGTATCAATAATTTTAACATCTGCTGGTAAATTTGCATCCCCCGCAACTAATAAATCCTTTGCAGTTTCATGAGCTAAATACTGCGTATTATTATGTTGGCTGCGATGTGCTAAAAAAATATTTTTAGTTTTAGGAGAAACTACATCAAGCAAAGTATCAGCTGCTTGATCATTTGAAAGATGCCCTACATCAGACATAATACGATGTTTCAAAGACCAGGAATAAGGTCCATTCCTAAGCATCATATCATCATAGTTAAACTCCATTAAGTAACCATCTGCATCTTTAATCTCACCTTTAACAGCGCTAGAAACATATCCTGTATCAGTTAAGCAGGCAAATCTCTTACCTGCACTTGAAAAAACATAATATTGTGGTTCTGCAGCATCATGACTTGTCGCAAAACTTGTTACGTCTAAATCTCCAAAAGACTTGGTTACTCCAGATTCAAAAGTGTTTATTTGTTCAACAGGCAATTTGCCAATTTTATTGCTTTCAATTAGGTAATTCCAAGTACCAGAATTAGCAAAAGCTGAAATTTGGGGATAGCGCCTCATTAATACACCTAACCCACCAGAATGGTCTGTATGATCATGGCTAATAAAGACCATATCTATATCTTTAATGTCGACCCCTACTTGTGCAAGCAAATCCTTAGTTTTTTTACCAGATAAGCCTGCATCCATCAAAATTTTGTGCTGTCCAGTTTCAATTAAGGTAGAGTTACCTGTTGAACCACTTGATAAAACTGATACTTTCAAATTTGTCTACTCCTTTGAATCATCTGCAGCTATATTATTTTGAATAATTGTACCGGTAAACGCATTTACACGCTTCAGCGTAACTGTTTTTGAAGTATTGTTCTCGATTGCTGCTATCCAAGTAGGGATATAAATAGCGCTCCCCTTAACTGTTAATAGCCTTGTATAAACTTGCTTTAACCAAACAATTTTAGAATTATTTGGTAGTTCACTATAAGTGTATAAAGAATTTACAGCAGATTTGGAGCTAATTGTATTTTGTCTTTCACGTACTGGATTTAGGTCATTAACATAACGCTGTGAATACGAAACAATTTGATTATTCTTTACAATAATATGAAGTCTTGCTGTAGATGAAAAAACTTCGCCATACTTAGTTTTTTGATTAAAAACATAATCGCCATCTTCAGACAACTCTGGCAAATAAACATAATTTTTACCTTTGTATACATTTTGACTATCATTTTTAAAATTAATAACTTCTTTCACGGCCTCTTTAGAATTATTAGAAATCGTTATTGGTTTATTCAAATGAACTGAAATGCTATTTTCGCTTGTATTATTTTCTACCTGATTACTTACCTGATTAGCAGCTTTCTTTATCCAAGAATTATCAACTTTAGCCGCCAAATAGTAGCCGTCTCCTTGCTTATCATTAACTTTAGGGATAGTAATCTGATCAGCGCTTGTTTCGCTTTTAATATCTGTTTGAGTAGGAGTTGTGCCAGCAGATAAAAGGGTTGGTGTCTGCCAAAGTTCGATTCCTAAAAAGATATTGATTCCAATAAATACAATTAAAAAAATCCATTCTATTCTTTTAAAGTCCATCTACTAGCCCCTCCTTTCCAGCATTTTCTAGTTGATCACTAGTATTGAGCCACTCGTCTAAAGTCCTCCATTGCTTATTGATTTTCACATAGTAAGCGGGCTCTAAATCTACTAGTCTTTTATTTTTACTATCAGTAGACTTAGCGGTATATCCAATAATAATACGTTCAATCTCCTTACGATGATACCCTTTTTGATATAGCTGATCGATTGCCTCATTAGTTGGAATTAAGGTCTTTTTATCCCCATTAGTTGGAATTGGGATCTGTAAGTCTAAACTATTAAAGTTAATTGTCATTCCATTAGATGCAAATTTTACCTGTGCTCGCATCTTGTATTTGCCAGGCAAAAAGATGGGATATTCTTCAACATAATTTTGATAAATGACTGTATTATCATCTGCATCAAAGAATCTTAAATCCGGTTCCGTCAATCCAATTTTTCGCACAAAATATAAGCTATCGTTTAATTTTTTACTAATAGTCTTAGGTACTTTATCTTGCTGATAATCAATGTATTCATAATTGTGAGTATGCTTAGCAGCCATTAAACGTTCGTATACTCCGTTAGAGTACGTAATTGTATCGCCACTATTATGTTGACTAGGATTATTAGAACCTAACAAACGATAAACAAAATATGAATCCGATTCTTCATTAGTTAAATAACTATAAACAGGTAGACTAGGATTCTTATCATAAAATGGCAAATAATCATCATGAACTTTTTCAAGCGTAACGGGCATTTGGGTTTGAGCATTTTGAATATGGTCAACTAAGTTCTTAAATGATATATCGCTTAAACGAACTCTATAAACTGTATAATTTTCATCATTGCCTAAATAAATATACTGACTTGATTTTGTCGGAACAAAGAAACGATTGAATTCACGACTATCGTTTTTTCTTACATTAGTTAAAAACAACGAAATAGTTATCTGATCAGGATACGTTAATTGAACATAATCCGAATTCCTTAGCAGTTTTTCATATTTAGTTTGGCTAGACCATACTCTAATTGGCAAAAGCGGTCTTACTGATTGAGTCAACTTAGAAAATTCTAAAGGTAGATTATTCTTAGTATCATAAACTTGATACATCTGCTTATTTTTAAAATAAAAAGTTTGTGTAGGAAGATAAATATCTCTTAAGGAACGCTGTCCTAAGTCCTTTGTTTGAGTTTGATTAGATGTCTCCTCAATTCTAGAAAACCGAGCATCAGATCCCCAAATAATCGCTGATAGAGCAATTGATAATGCTACCATCACAATTAAGCTAACTCGTAATGCAACTCTAGAAAACTTATCTTTAAACCTCATCCCAATTTTCTCCTTCCTCGCTAATTGCTTCATATGGCAAAGAAATGTAGAAAGTTGAGCCGGCACCTTCAGCACTATCTGCCCAAATTCTGCCATGGTGTGCTTCTACTATTTCTTTAGAAATAGCTAGTCCTAACCCGGTTCCGCCTTGTTTACGTGAACGAGCCTTATCAACACGGTAAAATCTATCGAAAATCTTGCTTAAGTCTTTTCTCGGAATTCCTAATCCTTGATCTGAAATGCTCAAAATAACATGCTTTTGTGCTTGAAGTAGTCTAACAGTTATCACACCACCATCAGGTGAATATTTAATAGCATTGTTCATAATATTATCGATTACTTGCATCATCTTATCGGTATCAATTTCAACCCATAGAGCTTGATGGGGAAACTCACGCTTGATTGAATATTTCTTTTTATGCGTTTTATCTGTATCAGACTTGAGCATCATATCAAATCGATTCAAAACATGGTTAACAAAGTCATTTAGGTTAACCCATTCTAAATCCATCTTTGCTACGCCGCGATCCATTCTAGATAAACTGAGTAAGTCATTAATCATACGAATCATTCGTTCAGTTTCATCCTGAATAACATGCAAAAATTGCGGAGCAATATTTTGATCCTTCCATGCTCCATCGTTTAAGGCTTCTACATACGCTCTCAAACTAGTTAATGGCGTTCTAAGCTCATGAGAAACGTTAGAAACGAATTGCTGCTGTTCACGCTCATTCTTTTGCTGCTGAGTAATATCATGAAGCACACAAACTAAACCTGAAACGAAACCCGTTACACGTTGAATCAAGGAGAAGTTAGCATGTAAAATCATCTCATCTCGTGTATTATCATTAACACGAACAACCAATTCTTGCTGAGTACTTAATAAATCTTGAATCGTAACATCTTTTAGGCCTAATAAATTAGTAATTGGTTTTCCAATAACATCTTTTTCAGTCTTACCCAAGAAATCTAATGCTGTTTCATTAATAATCGTAATATTTCCATGACGATCAGTAGCAATAACCCCATCAGTCATATGCGTTAAAACATTATCTAATCGTCTTCGTTCACTATCAGAAATTTCCTGGGTTCTTTCAATTCTTACAGATAAAGTATTGAAGGCTTCAGCGAGTTGCCCTAATTCATCCTGAGCATAAACTCGAACATGTCCAGAATAATCTCCGTTTGCGACCCTCAAAGCTTGCTTGCGCATTTCCTCAATTGGTCGAGTTATTGCCCGGGAAATTACTAAGGCTACAATTGCTCCTAAAACTGCCGCAATTAATGACGCAATTAAGAAATATATGGAAACTTGTCGCAAATTATTAAATACGCCTTGCAGATTTGCGCGAACATAAATTGCACCAACTGGAGTATTCGTTCCATTAGCAGAAGTTAACGGTGATATTTGCACCATATAATTTCCATTATCATTGATTACCTTAGAAACCTGTTTACCATTTGAAAGCACATTCTTGATATCAGCATTACTTGTCCGCTGACCTATTCTATTCTGATCATTAACATTTGAAACGGCACGAATGACTCCTTTATTATCAACTACCATTAGTTGGCTAATATCGCCAAGGTTATAATTTGAAATAATCTGGCTTAATTGTTGATTAGCTTTTTTAGCATTCGCCCTACTTAATTGACTAGCAATCTGATTAGTAATAATATTTGGCACTTGAATTGACGACTCAAAATTTTGAATTGAGTTTTGCTCAAGTTGTCTAGTGAAAGAAGCTCCAACCACTTCAATGGTGGCCAATAATAACAACATAAAAATTATTGCGATTTTAAAATTAATAGAATTTAATACACTTTTTATTTTCTTCATTTGTCCTAATTGCAAAAAAAGCCACTATTACTAGTGACTGTGTTCCTTATTCATCTGATGGGTTCTTAACGTAATATCCTACTCCACGCCTTGTTACTAAAATAGTTGGTGAACTTGGATTATCTTCGATCTTTTCACGCAAACGTCTCACTGTAACGTCAACTGTTCTAACATCTCCAAAATAATCATAGCCCCAAACGGTTTGAAGTAAATGTTCCCTGGTCATCACTTGTCCCATGTGCTGAGCTAAATAATGAAGCAATTCAAATTCACGGTGCGTTAATTCAATCTTTTCACCATTTTTTTCGACCATATAAGCCTCAGGCATAATCACCAAATTACTAATTGTAATATTTTTATCTTCATCATCTTCAGTAGCTTTTTGAGTTAAATCACGTCTACGTAAATTTGCCTTTACTCTGGCAACTAGTTCTCTATTAGAAAAAGGCTTAGTAACATAATCATCGGCACCCATTTCAAGTCCTAACACTTTATCAATTTCAGTGTCTTTAGCAGTCACCATGATGATCGGCATATCATGAGTTTGACGCACTTCACGAGCAACTTCTAGACCATCTTTTTTCGGTAACATTAGGTCAAGAATCATTAAATCAGGATCATATTCATCAACTTTTTTAACAGCTTCTTCGCCATCGTAAGCAGTCTCGACATCAAAGCCTTCCTTAGTCAGGTTAAATTTAATAATATCAGAAATTGGTTTTTCATCGTCAACGACTAAAATCTTTTTTGGCATAAATGATGCCTCCTCAGTATTAATAACTATATTATACTGTTTTCCATATTTTTTTTAAACTTATGAAAAAAAAGCTTGCATTTTTATTTTTTTTTGGCATAATAGTATCTGTTGGTTATCCAATTGGGTGGTTAGCTCAGCTGGCAGAGCAACGGACTCTTAATCCGTGGGTCCAGGGTTCGATCCCCTGACCACCCATAGTTTTAAAGACATCGCTTAGGCGGTGTCTTTTTTTATTTTTAAACTTCTTGCAAATTTGAATTTTTTAAAAAAAGTTCTTGCATTTTTATTTTTTTTTGGCATAATAATATCTGTTGGTTATCCAATTGGGTGGTTAGCTCAGCTGGCAGAGCAACGGACTCTTAATCCGTGGGTCCAGGGTTCGATCCCCTGACCACCCATAATTTTAAAGACATCGCTTAGGCGGTGTCTTTTTTTGTTTTTAAACTTCTTTTATAATTAATATTATGAATACTAAACCTTCTAAACATGATGTCATCTATTATAATTCTCTAACTGATGATATTGTTCAAAGCAAACAGCAAGATTTTACCTTACCCGATAATTATCAAATTATTAAACATACACCGCTTAATTATCTAATGCGATTTTTAGCTACTGGATTTGCTTATCTTTTTACTTATTGCGGAATGCATGTCAAAGTAATAGGTAGAGATAAGTTATCAAAATATAAAAATCAAGGTTATTTCGTCTATGGCAACCACACCCAAATGGTTAACGACGTTTTCATGCCTCTAACCTTATTTGGCTGGAAAAATTACTATGCAATTGCTAATCAAGCAAATTGGGGAATTCCAATAATTGGAAAATTTCTTTTACCCTACGGAGGTCTGCCTGTGGGTAAAAACATTAAACAAGCCATTCACTTGCTCAAGGCTGTTAGAACTTTAACCAGTAAAAATGCTCATATCGTCATTTACCCCGAAGCTCATGTTTGGCCTTACTATACTGAGATTCGTCCTTTCCCAGAAACTAGTTTTAACTTTCCAGTGCAGGCAAATAAAGCTAGTTTCGTAATGTCAACAACTTATCAGAAAAGAAAATTTAGCAAACGCCCAAAAATTACTGTTTATATTGATGGTCCCTTTTTTCCTGATCCTTCCCTACCTAAAAAGCAGCAGCAAAAAAAGCTTCATGACCAAGTATTTCAGCAATTAAAAGACCGTTCAAAACTAAGCGACTACTCATATTACCAGTATCAACAGCGAAAAATTGGAGGATAAAATGAATATTATGTTTTGCGGCGACTCTCATGCCGAAGATGGTATTTTAATTACAACTCTATCTTTACTAAAAAATACTTCTACTCCCCTGCACTTTTATATCTTGACGATGCAAGCAGAAGGATATCAAGCCTTTAACGAGCAGGCTTTTAATCTAATAAAAAGGCTACTTAAAGAAAAGGATCCAAATAACACAGCTGAATTAATCGATTGTACTGAATTGTTTAAAAAAGAGCCGCCACGAGCAAATATGGAAACACGTTTTACGCCTTATGCTATGCTTCGTTTATTTGCTGATCAAATTCCACAAATTCCTGATCGAATTTTATATTTAGACGATGATATCATTGTCCGTAAAGATATTAGTGATTTTTATAATCAAGATTTAACAAATACAGAATTAGTTGGTGTACTTGATTTTTGGGGGCGCTTTTTCTTTCATAATCTCCATATGCACAAGACATTTGACTACTTAAACTCAGGCGTTTTGCTTCTTAATATGGATGAAATCAAGAAGACAAAATTATTTGTAAAGGTAAGAGAAAAAATGAGCGATAAGAAAATGCTCCTTCCAGATCAATCTGCCTTAAATAAGCTTGCTACTGAGAAGAAAATTGCTCCCCGTTGCTATAACGAACAATATCGTTTGCGTCCTGATACCAAGATTCAACACTTCACGACCAGCTTTCGTTTTAAGCCATATTTTCACACTTTAACTGTTAAACCATGGGATATTGAGCGCGTTCATAGTGTCTTGAAATTACATGAATATGATGATTTACTTAAGCAGTACACAGAACTGAGACCACAATTAAAGCGGTCTTAAAAAAGATTTTTATATATGGAGTTTTTACAATGACAATACCCGTTTTTTACACAATTAGCGATAACTACACACCCTATGCTGCCGTTTCAATTCAATCTTTAATTGACCATGCTGATCCAAATAAAGACTACACAATCACACTTTTGGTTCAAAATATTAGTGATGATCATAAAAAAAGTCTAGAAAATCTTTCAACTAAGAATATTCACGTTAATATTTTCCATATTGATGATGACATGGTAGCCCCAATTCATAACAGTGAAGAAAATTATCTACGAGCACAATTCTTCACAATGTCAATTTTTTATCGATTATTTATTCCTAACCTCTTTCCTCAATACGATAAGGCAGTCTATTTAGACGCTGATACGATTATTTGCACCGATATTGCTGAATTGTATAAGACTGATATTGGCGACAACATGTTTGCTAGCGTTCCTGATATGTCAATTAGATTTATCAAGCCACTTCAAGTTTACATCAAGGAATGTCAAGGTATTTTCCCACCAGAAAAATACATCAACAACGGTGTTATTCTCTTTAACATGAAGGCATTCAGAGATAAGAAGTTTGTTGATAAATTCTATTCTTTAATTGAAAAGTATCACTTCGATAATATCGATCCTGACCAGGCTTATATGAATGAGATTTGCGAAGACAAAATTTATCACTTACCACTTGAATGGGATGCAATGCCCAATGAACATATGGATGAAATTAAGAATCCTAAAATTGTTCACTATAACTTATTCTTCAAGCCATGGCATTTTGCTGATGTTCAATATGGTCAATACTTCTGGGATGTTGCTAAAAAGTCCCCTTACTATCAAGAACTAAAGGACCAACTAGCAAGTTTCACTGATGAAGATCGTAAAAAAGCACGTGCCGATCTTGATTGGATGATTAAAAAAGTTGATGAGATCAAAGACGAAGATGTAACTTGGGCAAAGGTTAAGAAAACTACATCAGTAAAAATATAAAGAGGCATTAAAATGACTATCCCAGTTTTTTATAGTATTAGCGATGATTTTACCAAATATGCGTCAGTTTCCCTTAATTCATTAGTTAAGAACGCTAATCCAGAAAACGACTATACTGTCATTTTCTTAAATCAAGGTTTATCAAAAAATCATCAAGAGCAGCTTGCAGCTTTTGGCAATGATTATGTACACGTCAAATTTTTCCATATTGATGAAAGCTTAGTAAAACCAATTCAAAATCGAAAAGAAAACTATCTTCGCGCCGATTTTTTCACGATGTCTATTTTTTATCGCCTATTTATTCCTGAACTTTTCCCGCAATATGACAAGGCAATCTACATTGATAGCGACACAGTCGTAGTCGATGATATCGCTAAGTTATACAACACTGACTTAGGCGATAACTTATTTGCTGCTTGCACCGACTCATCGATTCAATATGTAGATAAAATGGTGAAATATATCAAAGATGTTCTAGCTCTTGATCCTAAAAAATATATTAATTCTGGAATGCTAGTTCTAAATTCTAAGGCTTTCAGAAATGAACACTTTATTGATCACTTTATGAATTTACTAGAAAAATACCATTTTGATTGTATTGCTCCAGATCAAGACTATTTAAACGAAATTGGTGATGGCAGAATTTTACATCTTGATCCACGCTGGGATGCAATGCCTAATGAAAATACTGAACCCATTTCTAATCCAGGCTTAATCCACTATAATTTATTCTTTAAACCTTGGTACTTCAAAGATGTACAATATAAAGATTATTTCTGGAAATATGCTGAAACAACTCCATTTTATGAAGAACTAAAATCAGAGCTAGCTAATTATACTGACAAGCAGCGTACAGAAGATCGAGCTAAATTAAACCATATGCTTGAAAAAGAAGATCTCACAATAATTGATCCTAATAATTGGGCTCAGGTAAAAAATAAAGGCGAAAGGATTAAATTATGATCATTGGCGAAAATCGTGCACAAGTTATTGAAAATATTAAAACAGCCGTCAAAAAAGGTAAAATGCACGCTAAAGTTGAACTAGGTGATCCTATTTTAACTAAAAGTGAAAGAATAAAGCTGGTTAACGATTATTGGAAACAACAAAAAAAGATTAGTCATAAATTTAAAAATATTATTGCTCAAGGAATTGTTAATATTGATACCCTAATTTTAATGGCCCATACGCAAATCAAAAATAAAGAGCGCGCAAAGGGACCTAAATATGGTGCAATCGTTACTACCAATCACTTTAAGCAAACTGATAGTTTACCAATTAAAAAATTAGCTAACAAGTGTCATAAAAAACTCTACATTGTAATTGAAGATTCCAATTTAAAACTACCCGGCTTTTTTGGTTTTTTAATGAATAATATCAATGCTATTCCGATTGTTCAGAGTTATCAATATCTAGGACGTGAGTTTCCTAAACATTTGCAACACGTTTTCGATAAAAAAGGTTGGGTTTTAATCTATCCAGAACAAGAAATGTGGTATAACTACCGGAAACCTCGTCCTCTTCAAAAGGGTGCATATTATTATGCTGCAAAAGCTAAAGTACCAATAATTTCATGTTTTGTAGAGATTAAAGATCTTCCTGAAATGGAAAAAAATAGCTCTGAATTTCATAAAACTCGATATATTCTTCATGTATTGCCAACAATTTATCCCGTTGACCGTTTATCAGTTAATCAAAATGCCAAAAGAATGCGCGATATCGATTACATGCAAAAGAAAAAAGCTTATGAGAAAGCATATGGTAAAAAATTAACTGAGAACTTTGATTATGATGATATTGCAGGGTATATAAAAAAATAAATGTAATATAAAAACTTGAAGTTAATCTCCAAAGTTGAACATAAAGGTTCAATTTTGGGGATTTTTTGTATTACGTTTATTAAATAACGGTATAGGATATTATTTTTGATTTATTTTACTTTCTGATTCAAAATATAGGTGACTATAGAAAACGGCTATTATGTAAATAGTTATTATGTTTATTGGAAAGAAGATATATATATGGCCAATGATCTATCTATTAAAAAAAAGAAGGTAGTTAGCAAAGGCTATAAATACTTTATGGTATTTTTGTGTGTACTGACACAAGCTATTCCTTATGGTATGGCTCAGCTAATTCAACCTTTATTTGTACATCCAATCGTTAATACATTTCATTTCACTTTAGCATCCTATACTTTGATTTTTACTTTTGGTGCTATCGCTGGATCTGTAGTATCTCCATTTATTGGGAAAGCACTACAAAAAGTTAATTTCAAACTTATGTATATTATTGGTATTGCTATCTCTGCTATTGGATTTGTAATATTTGGAATTAGTACTAAATTACCTGGCTTTTACATTGCTGGTATTCTTTGCATGGTTGGCTCAACATTTTATTCTGGTCAAGGTGTTCCTTGGGTTATTAATCACTGGTTCCCAGTAAAGGGACGTGGAGTTGCCCTAGGATTAGCTTACTGTGGTTGCTCAATCGGTGATATTATTTTACAGCCATTAACTCAAGTAATTTTGCAACATTTCATTGCAGGAAATGCTAAGACAGGGCGTTTAACATCAATGGCACCTTTCTTTATTTTCGCTGTTGCACTTTTTGTAATTGGATTAATTCTTGCTGCATTCATTAGGGTTCCTAAGTCTGATGAAGTTTTAGCAACTGCCAAAGAGCTTAAAGAAAATAAAGATGAACTTGCTGAGCAACATGCTCATGAATTTCAAGGCTGGTCTGGAAAACAAGTATTAAAGATGAAGTGGTTCTGGGTCTTTAGTATTGGCTTTTTATTAATTGGTTTAGGATTAGCCTCCTCTAACGAAGACTATGCTGCATTCTTAGATACTAAATTATCTCTAACGCAAGTTGGCTTAATTGGTTCCGTACTTGGTGTTGCTGGTATTGTTGGTAATATTTCTGGTGGATATTTATTTGACAAATTTGGTACAGCAAAATCAATGACTTATGCTGGTATTTTAATCGTACTTTCTGTTTTACTAATGGTCTTTATTAGTGATCATCCATATGGTGCCTCAAGTAATCTCTATGCTGGAATTGGTTGGGCTATTTTAGGTGGTTTATCTATCTTTAGTTATATGTCTGGACCAGCTTTTATGGCAAAAAATTTATTTGGAGCAAAGGCTCAAGGAGTTAACTTAGGGTATATAAGTTTAGCTTATGCAATTGGATTCGCAATTGGTGCACCATTATTCGGTGTTATTAAAGATGCAACAAGCTTTTCTCTTGCATGGTGGTCTACAATTGGATTCGTTACAATTGGATTCATTTTACTAATATTTTCAGCTATTAAAATTAAGGAATTACAAAAAAGGTTGTAGAAGATAAACCAGAGATCTTTTTAGACAAGTAATTATTATCAATATTAAAAAATCCGACTGCTTTTCAAATTCTGATGATGAACAGTTAAAAAAGGATATTTATCAACAGGAAAAAGTATAGAGTCAAAAATATTCACAAAAAAATTCAGAGCTTAAAAACTCTGAATTTTTTGTTTAATCATCTTTTTCTGCCTTAATAACTTTCTTAGAAATAGCATCAATTTCTACTTCATGTTTACTTGAACCTGATTCAACAGTTACATCCCAAATGGCTTTGTCCTGATCCATTTTTAGGGTCCATTCTTTAGCAGTGCTATTCTTAACTTCTTTTTCTGCTATTTCACTTGCTTGATCACGAGAAATCACCTTATCTAAATCAAGTCCCTTTTGCAGACGTTCATCTAAGTCTAATTTTTCAGAACTAGATTTGATTTCTTTTCCACTTGTAGCGTTAATGGTCATTTCGTATTCTTTATCTTTATCAAATCCTGTAATTTCATAAAGATACTTATTACCGTCTAATTTTAAATCTATTTCTTTTAACTTTTTATCAGAATATTTTTTATCAAACTTATTTATGGCTTCAGTTTGACTAAGTTTAATCTGGCTTTTTCTTGTGGTGTTTTTTGTATTACTTGCCTTATCTTTAGTGGTTTTCTTTACACTTGACTGCTTAGTTTTACTGGTTGAATCATTATTGCTACACGCCACTACTGAAATTCCTAGTGTTCCCATGAAAGCTGCCGCTGCTAGCATTTTACTTATTTTTTTCTTCATGGCTTTTCTCCTTAAATTAATAAAACTATATTTAATATTAATTATATAGGATATATACCATGAAAGCGATTTATATGCTTAAAAATCCATGCTAGAACTTCAATATAGAAACTATTATATAGACTTTTTAGCTTTATTCTCCCTTAAAATTACCGTTTTCAACTTCACGAATAAAGTCAGCTAAGTGCTTATAGTAAACATCTGGATTATCAACCATATGATGATGTCCGCCATCAGGAGTAGTAACCAAACGAGAATTTGGAATTTCTTTTTGCATAATTTTAGCAGTCGAAATTGGCATTGTCTCGTTTTCACCAAAGGTAATTAATGTTGGTACCTTAATATTCTTAAGTTGATCTCTAAAATGCCAATCTTTAAGTTTACCTGTAATAACAAATTCGTTATCACCTTGAAATACATTATAAACAGCATTACCACCAAGATCTTTTAAATGATAAAGCTTTGATGGTTGTTTCCTATCAACAAAATTAATATTCAAAATTTGAACATCATCTTGATAACGTTGATTATCGTAATCATTGTTCTTTTCACATTCATGCATAAAGTCAATTTCTGTTTGGGGAAGAACCTCTTGCCTTCTTCTATTTACGGAATCAACATATTCATCAATTTCATCAACCATTGAAGAAATAATTGCGCCCTTTAAATGCTTACCGTATTTAACAGCATATTCTTGCACTAAAAGTCCGCCCCAACTTTGACCAATTAAATAAAAGTTATCTAAACCGAGTTTTTCACGAACTTCATCAACTTCATTTAAGAAATACTCATAAGTTAGATACTTTTTAGCAATTTTAGGATCAGTGTAGTCTGGTTGATCGGAATAAAGTGACCCCAATTGATCATACATGGTTACTTGAACACTAAGACCTTGCTTTTTCAATTGTTCTGCAGCATCTTCCCAGTATTCATGATTTCCACCAGGACCACCATGAAGCGCTAATAAGTGAATATCGCCCTCGCCTTGAGTATTAGTCCACAAGTGATACCCGTTGTCTAAAGTAATAATTTTAGTACCAGTTTTCATAAAATTCTCCTTTTTTATTTTTTATCTTATATTTTATCTCATTTTCTTTTTAATTCCGATATGAATTGCACCTGCACCTAAATTTAATTTTTTAACTTGTACATTTTCAAACCCATTTTCTTCAAGCATTTTCTTTAAATGCTTTGCCGAGACAAACTTCTCAGTTGTATGAGACAAGTATTGATAATCGGATACCTTAGCTCCCAAGATTTTTGCAAAACTAGGAAATAACTTAAAGTAGGTCTGCCATCCTAATTTAACAAGTGAATTAGTTGGTTGCGATGTTTCTAAAATTCCAACTTTGCCAGTCGGCTTTAACACTCGATAAATTTCTTTCAAAACTTGATTGGCGTCAGGAACATTACGTAAACCAAAACCAATTGTTACAATGTCAAAACTCTGATCTGGATAAGGCAGATGCATTGCATCTTCTTGCCTTAATTGTATTTCTTTTTGTAAATTTTGTTTTCGAACTTTTTGGTCAGCTAATTCAAGCATATCTTGATTAAAATCGAGACCAATTACATTTCCTGACGGCCCAACGTGTTTTGCTAGCGCAATCGTTATATCGCCTGTACCGCAACATAAATCTAGCGCAAAATCGCCTGGTGCTACCTTTAATTCCCTCAAAAATTTCTTGCGCCAACCATTCTGCGTACCTAAGCTAATTAAATTATTCATCTGATCATAATGTGGCGCTACCCGACTAAATAAATCATGTACATCTTTTTCGGGCACGCTGTTAGTTAAACTCATTTTTATCACCTGATTTAATTATCCCAACAAAAAAGCTATGATTCAAATGAACCATAGCTTAGTTACTATATTTTATTAACTTTACGGCGCCATAAATGAATTAGTACACTAATTACTAATCCTAATACTGTTGGTACAACCCAAGATAAACCAATATTAGATAGTGGCAAATAATTCAAGCGAAATTGACTCACTGCATTATAAAATGAGGTTCCAGCAATTGGTGCAGGTAAATGAGCAATTAGATCAAAAATGGCCGGCACTAGTGTTAAAACCATCGTTACTTTATATACTACTTTATCACCTTTAAATAATGGTGAAAATAGTGACAAAATAATCAAAACAATAGCTAAAGGATATAAAAACATTAGTACAGGAAGTGACCAACTAATAATCTTATCTAAACCCAAGTTTGCGGTCACAAAGGATCCAATACAAGAAATGGTTAGCCACCCTTTATAACTAAATTTAGAATAATGTGCAGAAAAATCTAATGCAAAGGCAGATAAAATACCTACAGCTGTAGTTAAACATGCTAAAAATACTAAAACCGCTAATAAAGCTTGACCAAAAATACCGGCATAGTAATTAACAATTTTAGATAATAAAATCCCTCCGTCGCTGGTTATCTTAAAGTGGCCTAGCGACATAGCGCCAACGGCAATTAAGAGAGTATAAATTACTCCAATTCCTATAACAGCCATTAACCCCGCTTTAGCAGTTATTTTAGCCACCTTTTTCTCATTATGATTAACTAATTCTTTAACCGCTGTAACAACCGTTACACCGAATGCTAATCCTGCTAAAGCATCCATTGTATTATAGCCTTCTAAGAATCCTTTAACTATTGTTCCATGCAAATATTCTTTACTTACAGGTACTGTACTCAGATTACCTAAAGGACGAGCAAAAGCAACAACAAATACTAAAAAAAGCAAAATTAAAAAGATAGGATTTAATATTTTACCCAAAGAAGAAAGAATATCACTTTCGTTGTAAGCAATCATAAATACAATTGCGAAAAAAATTGTCGTAAATACAATTAGTCCTATACTTTGAAATTGCTTAGGCAATAATGGAGCAATGCCGACAGTATACGAAACTGTAGCATTTCTCGGAGCCGCAAATAAGGGCCCCATAGTCAGTTGTATTAAAGTCATAAAAGAAAGAGCAAAAATCTTCCCTACAGGCAAACCAATTTGGTAAACACCATTACTACGCGTAATTGCAACCGCAAGAAGTGAAAGTAAGGGTAATACTACCCCCGTAATTGAAAATCCAATTGCTGCTGGTCCCCAATTTTTACCAGCAAGCTGGCCTAAATGAAGTGGGAAAATTAAGTTTCCTGCACCAAAAAACAGTGCAAAAATCATAGAAGCAACAATTAAATATTGCTTTTTACTTAATGTTTTTTCCTTCGCTTCTTTCAATTCGATTCCTCCAAAAAAATAATTATTTTTAGTATTTTAGCAAAAAAACGTTGTAAACTCTAGTGTTTACAACGTTTTAATCTATCAATACTATTTTTCTAATTCATCATTAGCACTATTAGCAGCAATTCTACCAAAAGTAAAGATATCGGCAAGTGAATTTCCGCCTAGACGGTTACCAGCGTGAATACCGCCTGCTACTTCTCCAGCAGCATACAAGCCCGAAATTTGCTTGCCATCTTTATCTAAAACATGCGCACCTGTATCAATCTTTAACCCACCCATTGTATGGTGAATAGCAGGTTTTCTCGGTGTAGCGTAAAATGGTGCGACTTCACACTTCAAGTTAAAGGCAGACTTCTCAAAATCAGGATCTTTTCCAGCATCGACATAGGAGTTATATTTCTTAATTGTCTTAACCAAAGTATCAGGATCCATATTAATTTGTTTAGCTAATTCTTCTAAACTATCTGCTCTAAATAATGTACCTGCTTTAACTTGAGCATCAATTGATTCTTGCGTGGTGTTATATGCAGTATCTTTAATCTTATCATCAGCAATCAAGTAGAATAAGCCACCGTTATCAATTGCGGCCTTAGTTAAAACATCGCGTTCTGCAAATTCATTTACGAAACGTTTTCCCTTTTGGTTAACCATAATGTAGTTTTCTGGTGGAGTTTGAAGACCTGTAAATAATTCACCAGTCTTAGGATCAGAGACGGGCATCATTTGGATAAAGCCCATTCCAACTAAATCTGCTCCAGCCTCTTTACCAAGACGAATTCCATCTCCAGTAATTGCTGGTGAGTTAGTGGTCGCAATATTATCATCAATATGCTTCCAGTAAGTATTATATTTTTGAACCATTTGAGTATTAGCACCAAATCCACCTGCAGTTAAAATCACTGCTTTAGCGTGCACTGTAATCCTACTACCATCAGGTTTCTTAGCGATAACGCCGCTAACTTTACCATTTTCAATAATTAAATGTTCAGCACGACTATCAGTTAAAATTGTGCCACCATGTTCTTTTACCCAATCGCCTAAAACATGAATAAAGGCATAGCCCATTGGCTCAACTGGCTTATGTCCTCTTCTCCACAAAGCACCAACTGGCATTGTTACTTGGCTACGATCAAAATCTACACCTAAATCTGTAAGCCAATGAACTGAATCTAATGCATTATCAACTAATTCTTTAACTAAGGCATAATTACCATGAATTTCATTGCCCTTTAAGTCTGTACGTTTACCACCCAAGTAAGTTTGAATTTCATGAAGCAATTTTGAATCAAATAAATAGTTAGCTCCAGAAGTAATATATTCTTTAATTTGCTTTTGCAAGTCTTTAAAGTCTGCTTGATATTCCGGATCAATATTTTCAATTGGAGTAGCCGCTAATTCTTCAAGAGTTTCTTTTTCACCAGCTAAGGCCTTAAATCGCTTTTGCCAATCAGGTTCTGCCGCATTCATTGGACCACCAGCACGACTGGTGTTTCCACCAATTTGTGGGAATTTTTCAAGTACAATAACTTTTTGATTACGTTGAATACTTCTAGCCGCTGCAGCTAAACCTGCCCCACCGGCACCTATAACTACAATATCAGTAGTATAGGCTTCATCTTTAGCCCTTTGTTCTTCAGGCTTTGCTCGCTTTTTCCATTCATCTGGATCTCCGCCAGCTTCACCAATTGCAGTAGCTACTCCGTCAATAACACCATGGCTAGAAATAGTTGCACCGCTAACAGTATCAACATTTAAAGTTTGATTTTTTACAATTTCTTCAGGCAATCGTTTAAATACTGCATCTGCTACACCCTTAGTTTCACCCTTAGCGTCCACCTTAATATCTTCGATTTTATCTTCAGAGAGGGTGACTTCCATAGGCATGAAACTTGCGCCATGTCCTTTAGCTCTAACTTCATACTTTCCTGATTTCATAATTTTAATACCCTTTCTTAAACCTATTACCCCTAAATTATAGGTTATTGAATTTAACAGCTTAAATATGTTTTTTGCAACTTTCTCATAACAATTTTGTTATAGCAAATTTATATAAAAAATAATCTCCAAACAAGTTAAATTCCTAAAATTTATTTTTATACTTTTTATCTAATAATCGGCTGCAAATTCTTAGCCTTAAACTCTTTAATTAAGTTTTTCAAAGCTTTAGATTTTGTTTTTTCCCCTCGAGTCGCAATAAAGAAAACAACATTAATTAGATCACGACTAATAGGAAACAGATTAATTGGCGTCTCGCTAATACATTTAATAATACTTGCTGTAGAAATTGTTAAGCCCATTCCATGAATTGCTAAACTAGTTGCCGTGATAATACTTTTAGATTCTAATACAACTTTGGGTTCTAAATGAAATCTCTGAAAAACACCATTTACTTGGTGACGAATAGCTGAACCAGGTATACTTAAAATAAATGGCTCTTGCAACAATTTTTTTAAGTCCAATTCATCAGGTGAAAGAATAAATTTATCTTCTTGGTAGTAGGGAGAAGCTGGAGAAATTACCACATAATATTTCTCCCCACCATTACTTACAATGTCTAAACTTGAATCAATTGCTTCTGGTGTCTGCCCAATATAGCAATCAATATTTCCACTTAGCAGATTCTTCTCATTCTCTCTAGGGAAATTTTCAATTAGCTGAATTTCTACTTGAGGATTTCTTTTTAAAAAATCAGGTAATATTTCCGGAAGTAAATATGTTCCCAGACTTTCCAAAATCCCAATTTTGATTATTTCTTTATTAGGATGAATATATTTAGCTAGTTTTTTATTCAATTGCTGCTTGTTATAAGAAACATTCTCTAAATATTGATAGTAAAGCAACCCGGCCTGAGTTAAAGAATATGGTTTTTTGTCACGATTAATAATCGGTGTTCCCAACCTGCTTTCAATTCTCTTTATTAATTGCGTCAAATATGGTTGCGATATATATAACTTTTTAGCCGCTTTCACAAAACTGTCTTCTTTAATTAAAATATCAATGAAATGTTGTATTTCTTCTGGATTATTCATTTTCTTATTCCTTAGGGTCATGAAAATTAATAAAACAAAAGAGCTATGGATACCTCAAATTTACCATAGCTCTTTTGCTTTACACTTCTTACTTGAATACACCTTAAATGTAATATTAGTAGTAACTTTTTACAAGTAAAAAGTTTATTTTATTAATATTTCTTAAACTTTTAATTATTCTACTTAAAACGGTGGTGGTAATGATATATCACTAATGGCAAAATCGTAACAATAACGCAAAGCCCGATCATCGTCCAAACATAAATTCCTCTTAAATAAGTTGGTGTTCCTTGTGCGGGAATAAATGAAATAAAGAAGGCAACCACAGTTATTACCAGGGCAATAATCGCAATTATGACTCCCAATACTGTATTTTTAGTCATGTAATAGCTACGTTTTAAGTTGCTGCGCTTTACTTTTAAAACGATATAAGAAATTAACATTAAAATATAAACCATTAAATATTGGGCCGTCGTTGCTGCTAAAGAAACATTAAAAGCAAAATCCGAGTTTTTTCCACTAGTAAAAGTAATAAAAATTGCCGAAGCCGTTACAATCAATGTCTGCAAAACGATCAATCTCATCGGCACATCTCGATTAGTAGATTTTGCAAAGAACTTAGGCATGTATCCTTCTTTAGCTGCTTCAAACATTCCCTGACTTGGACCAGCAAGCCAATTTCCTAGTTCTCCAATAATTCCTGCTGCTAGTAAAACACCAATGAATTTCTTAATAATATCACCAGGTAAGCCAATTGAATCTAAAATCTTTCCAAACGTATAGACAAAACCAGTTGAATTCTGAATTTGATCTTTTGGAACTGACATTCCAATTGCTGTACTACCAAGTAAGTCAAAAGAGATAGCAGTAATAGCTAAAGCCAGCATAACAGTAGAATATTTTTTAGGATTCTCCAAATACTTCGCATGCGGTGCCGAAGCTTCTCCACCACAAAATGCCAATACAAATGGCACAAATGCTACTAAAGTAGTTCCGTTTAGATTATGGGGAATAATATTATTCCAGCTTAAGTGCATATACAAAGGACGGCCTTGAATTAGATAAATAAAAAACGTAATAATAAGTAAAATTACTGGCAAAGCAATCCCTAAAGCAAATAACCACTCTGCAATATGACCTATTTTCTTAACTCCAACCATTTCAACGAGCGTAATTGACCAAATGATTACCATCATTAAGAAAAATCTAATACTGGGCGTTGTATTAAACCAAGGAGTATCAAAGGTAATCGACAAGGCACCAATAATTACATACATCATCGTATTCATGCCAACAGTGATATGAATCCACTGATAAAACATCGCCGTCCAGCCGGCGCGGTCTCCCAATGATCCTTTTACCCAAGTGAAAATTCCACCCTTATCCCAGCCATCAACTGACGCCATTTCTCCTGCCATTTGCGTAATTGGTACAAACCATATTAACCCAGCTAATAACAAATAAAAAACAGCAGTTGGACCAGTTTTTCCAAATGGAGCTAATTCATTAACTGAAATAACCATTGATGAAGTCATTGCAAACAACTTCAATGCTGTTAGTCGATTATACTTTTGATCTTCTTCTAATTTAGTCACAGACTCGCTCTTGTCAGACACAATTTTTCCTCCGAAAAAGTTTTTTCGAAAACTAATTATACACTTCTTCCTTAAAATTGGTCTAAAATCTTAAAAGAAAAAGCTAGATTTGCTTTTAAACAAATCTAGCCATTTTTATCCTATTTCATCCAAGGGAAAATATGCTTCAATACTTTATGATCTTGTACATTTTCTTGGTCTAAATTAATATCTTCTGTACTTCCTTCTATCTTAGAAGTTTTCTCTGATGTTTCTTCTTTAGAATCCACCTTATCTTTAGGCTCTGGGCTTGTTACTTTTTCTACCGCTACTGTAAATGTAGCAATCCTTCTTTGATCTTCATCAAAGTACTTAGTTGCACCTTTTGGATCAAAACCATTATAAACCACTTCATAGCCATCTTTTTTAAGCTTATTGATCTGGTTGCTAGTGCTGTATAAATCCGTAATCTTATCGCCAACATTGCCGCTTAAGACACTAGAAGATGCAATTTGAGTTGCATTATTACTTAGATCAACAAAAGTAACAATTGCCTTTCTTCTCTTGCCACTAACTGGCAAAGAAACAATATTAGAGACGTCATCTTTACTATCCACTGATTGAATCTTAGCCTTCAAATTCTTATTCGCTACTAATCCTTTTATTTCATCAAAAGTATAGTACGTAACTTTCGTATCACGGCTTGGATCTTTAACCACAATTGATGAGTCTTCAGCCAAATAATTCAATAATCGTGGTACCGGTTGTTCCATCAAAACTTTGGTTGCATCAGTTGGATCAGTTATATAAATTGGCTGGTCTGCATGCTCAATCTTTTCACCCTTAGTATTTACCGGTACAATCTGCCCATTTCTTTGATATTTTATTTCTATATCAATATTTTCTTGGCTGACATCGCATGCTTTAACTTGATATTGATCTGCATGATAGCCATCAACAACAGGCGTTACAACTGTGCTATATTGCTTTTTATCAACAGTCCAGTCAGTTGTATATTTCCCATTTTCAATCAGCTTACCATTATTATCATTTACTGTTAAAGATCTATTCCATCGTGCACCTTGAACTCGATCAACAGGAGTAGTATCTCCAGCTCCAACATAATGAATAGTCTCCTTAACTGAAATACTATAGTTGTGTGGTTTAACCGTTCGATATGGATGGTCGCTATCGACTTGAACGTAGCGCGGTTTTAGAATGTATTTAACTTTAATGTCTTTTACTGGATTTTTAATCAAAACAGCTTCTTGCGTTCTGCGGTATCCTTCTATTTCAGGTACCTCTTCTGTTGCTAATACTCTAGTTGGATCAGTTAAGTCATTAAGAAATGGAACTGGCTTAGCCTTAGAAATTTCTTTTCCATCTTCATCAACTGGAATAATTGCACCATTCTTTTGATAAGTAACTGTCGCAAAAAGGTCGCTTTGCGTTACATCATGCTTAGCAACTACACCGATATCAGCGGTAAATCCAGAAATAACTGGTGTATCTACAGCTTCAAAGTATTCTTTATCTGGTTTCCAGTCAGTTGTATACTTACCATCTTCAAGAATTTCCTTTGTCACCTCATCGTAGGTAATATTTCTATTCCATTGAACCGTTTGAATAGAATCTTTAGGATTCTTATCGCCAGCTCCTTCATAGCGAACTAGAGCTGTAGCAGTGCGACGGTATGAACCAGGGTTAACATCAAAATGAGAGTTATCCTTATTAATAGTTATAAATTTATGTTTCAAAATATACTTAACTTCAAGATTATTAGCTGGATCAACTTCAGTTAAATTAATGTCTTCTGGTTCATACTTTTCGTCTTCTAAGTTGTTTTCTGGCAAAGTTACTAAGGTTGGATCATTTTTATCTGAGACAAAACGTAGTTTAGGTAAACTATCAATTTTTTCTCCCTTTTCGTTAACAGGAACAACATAGCCATTCTTCACATATCTAATCTTTTCAGTGATGTTAGCAAGTCGTGCTTTTTCTTCAGGAACTTCTTTAATGCGGGTATGATACTCACTAACTGCTGGCACTGAAATTGCTGGATACGTCTCTTGCTCTGGCTTCCAGTCAGTTGTGTATTTTCCATCAGAAATAATTCGTTTTGTAGCTGCATCAACCGTAAGATTTCTATCCCAGCTTACTGCTTGCACTACTTCTGCTGGGGTCTTATCTCCAGCGCCTGCATAAGAAATAACTCGCTTGGTAGTCTTATGATATTCACTCTCATCAATACCTTCTAGAGAATTTTTCTTATTAACTAATACCTGCTTATGCTTCAAAGTAACAATAAAGGTCTGAACATAATCATCACTAGTATCAAAGAATTGAATATCGCCATTAGCATCAAAGCCATTACTTACAACTTCGTAGCCTTTTTCATTTAATTTTTTAAGTTGATCAATTGTGCTGTAATCAATTTTAGTATTTGGCTTACCGGTTAAAAGTTCTGATTCAACAATTTCTTCATTATTACTGTCAATATCCAGATATTTAACTTCTGCTTTTTGTTCTTTATTGGAAATATGTTCGTTAACCCTATAGGTAATAGTATATTCACGATTTGGTTCATCAGCAGTAACTGATTTTCCACCAACTAAAACTTTATCGGGAATATAGCCTAAAATACTTGGTGCAGCAACCACAGGGAATGATTGTTCAACTCTTTCCCATCCTTTACTTCCAATTTTTTTACCAGTTACACGATCATAAACTAAAATCCGATTAAAGGTAATCGTTGATACCTCATCTCTAGGTGTTCGACTACCAGCACCCACATAATGAATTGTTTGAGTACCCTTTACTTGAAGATCTTCTAACTTGCAACCATATTTCAAGTTATCAACAGTTACTTTTTCTCTTCCATGCTTAAATGTAACCATATAACTATCTTGGTCGCCGCTAAATACTGGAGGCTTTCCTTCACTATCAAACGTATTATTAACAAGTACGTACCCTTGATTGGTTAAGTTTTTAATTTCATCTGCTGTACTGTAATTAATTTGATCACCAATATTTCCAGTCAAACTTCCAGAAGTAGAAAGCTCGGTCAGATTATTATCTAAATCTGTATATTTCACAACCACTGTTGCGACTTTTTCACTTAGATTATCCATAATGTTACCTACCCTTTATTAAAGTGAATTATTCTCTATAATTGTATGTCTTATCTTATACACGATTTATTTACAAATATAATGTATTAAAAAAGAGCGCTGAGAATCAAGTCTCAACGCCCTTTTTATTAGCTAATTTGAAAAAAGATATTTAATTTTAAAAATTATTTATCATCTTTCTTGCGTCTCTTTGCTCCAATTAAGCTAGTCATACCGATTGCTGCTGCGGCAGCACCTAAAATAGTAGCTGCTTCATTATTATCAGCACCAGTTTGAGGTAAAACTTCTTTCTTATCAGCAGTCTTCTTCTCTACAGGTTTTTGTGGAGTTGGGACATTGACAGTTTGCTTAACTGGTTGTTCAGGTCTAGTTACCTTTTCTGCTGGAGTCTCTGGATCTTTAGCAGGGGTTTCTGGATCAGGAACAATTGGATCAGGCGTCTTAGCTTTTTCTTTTAGTTTCAAGGCAACAGTAAATTGTTGTGTAGTATTGTCATCATCATCGAAGTACTTAGTTACACCATCGCCATCAAATGCATTGTAAACAACCTCATAGCCTGCATCTTCTAATTGTTTAATTATTTCAGAAGATGAGTATAACTTATTAATATCTTCACCTGGACGACCACTCAAGATTCCAGAGGTCTTAATAATTTTTCCAGTATTAACATCAACAAAGTTAACTACAGCTTTTTGTGGAGTTGGAGTAGCTGGTACTTCATTATCCTTGTAAACAACTGGAGTATCCTTGGTTGGATCTGTTGGAGTTACTGAAGTCTTATCTGGAGTCTTACCAGTAATAGCTGGTACTGGTTCATTTGGAACGACCTTAGTTGGATCTGTTGGATCGTTAGTATAGCTTGGAGTTGGTGCATTTGGAATTGGGTTGCCATTTGGATCAACTGGAACGATCTTACCAATCTTGTGGTAGACAACAGTTACTTCTGCAAGAGGAGTATCTGGAGTTACAGTCTTACCACCAGCAGATTTAACTTCTGCAATATATCCTGGGATTACTGGTACATCAACGAGTGTAAATGTGTGACTTGATTCATCCGGCACACCATTAGTGATCTTAAATTCATGAGTCTGAGTGTTTGGATCTCTAAGTGGATTATTACCATTATCGCCATCTACAAAGTGAACAATTTGTTTACCTTCGACTGTTGTTACCTTATCAGGATCCTTAACAGGGTTATATGGTACCGGTGTATCCTTACCTGGTTCTTCTGGAGTTACTGTTGGTGTACTTGGAATCATGCCTGGAATTTCTGGTACTGGTTCATCTGGCACTACCTTAGTTGGATCCTTCGGATCGGTTGGGTAAGTTGGTGTTGGCACGTTTGGAATTGGGTTGCCACTTGGATCTGTTGGGATGATCTTACCATTTTGGCTGTAGTTTACAGTTACAGTCTTGTTCAAGTCATCTGGTGTTACAACTGATCCTCCAGCGTTACGCTTGTCTGCATGGTAACCATCAATTACCGGTGTATCCTTGTAGCCAAATGTGTGACTTGTTACATTCCATTCGCCTGAGTCGATGATCTTTCCAGTTACCTTATCAACTACCATCTTCTTAGTGAAATCGAATGTTTGTACATCGTCACTTGGTGTCTTGTCTCCTGCACCTTCGTAATGAATAGTTTGAGTTCCTGTTCTCTTTACACTATTCTCATCAGTGCCTTCTGGCCACTTAGGACCATCTGGATCGTTAGGGTTGATTGGTTCACCTGGCTTACCTGGTTGATCTGGCGTTACTGGTACTGTACCGTGCTTCAATACAACAACAAATCTTTGAGTTGTGTTGTCATCATTATCAAATGATGCATCTACTGGGAAACCATCGTTTACAAGTACGTAGCCCTTGTTTTCAAGATCAGCGATTGTTGACTTAGTACTGTAATCAATCTTATCGCCTGCCTTACCAGTCAAATTACCTGAGTTAGTAATTTCAGCGTTGCCATTATCGGCATCAACGTAGCTAACAATAGCTGCTTGATCCTTAGCTGGAACTACTGGGTTATATGGTACTGGCGTATCCTTACCTGGATCTTCCGGAGTTACTGTTGGTGTACTTGGAATCATGCCTGGAATGTCAGGAACTGGTTCATCTGGCACTACCTTAGTTGGATCCTTTGGATCAGTTGGGTAAGTTGGGGTTGGTACATCTGGAATTGGATTGCCACTTGGATCGGTTGGAATGATCTTACCGTTTTGGCTGTAGTTTACAGTTACAATCTTATTCAAGTCATCTGGAGTAACAACTGTTCCACCAGCGTTACGCTTGTCTGCATGATAACCATCAATTACCGGTGTATCCTTGTAGCCAAATGTGTGACTTGTTACATTCCATTCGCCTGAGTCGATGATCTTACCAGTTACCTTGTCAACCAACATCTTCTTAGTGAAGTCGAATGTTTGTACATCGTCACTTGGTGTCTTGTCCCCTGCACCTTCGTAGTGAATAGTTTGAGTTCCTGTTCTCTTTACACTATTCTCGTCAGTGCCTTCTGGCCACTTAGGACCATCTGGATCGTTAGGGTTGATTGGTTCACCTGGCTTACCTGGTTGATCTGGCGTTACTGGTACTGTACCGTGCTTCAATACAACAACAAATCTTTGAGTTGTGTTGTCATCATTATCAAATGATGCATCTACTGGGAAACCATCGTTTACAAGTACGTAGCCCTTGTTTTCAAGATCAGCGATTGTTGACTTAGTACTGTAATCAATCTTATCGCCTGCCTTACCAGTCAAATTACCTGAGTTAGTAATTTCAGCGTTGCCATTATCGGCATCAATATAGCTAACAATAGCTGCTTGATCCTTAGCTGGAATTACTGGGTTATATGGTACCGGTGTATCCTTACCTGGTTCTTCTGGAGTTACTGTTGGTGTACTTGGAATCATGCCTGGAATGTCAGGAACTGGTTCATCTGGCACTACCTTAGTTGGATCCTTTGGATCAGTTGGGTAAGTTGGAGTTGGCACGTTTGGAATTGGGTTGCCACTTGGGTCTGTTGGAATGATCTTGCCATTTGGTTTGTAAGTTACTACTACATCAATATCTTCTGGAGTTACTGCAGTAGCAGGAACTTCTCTCTTATCAGCATGGTAACCATCAACTACCGGTGTATTAACTTGATCATAAACAGTCTTTTCACCCTTAGCGATTGACCAATCAGTAGTGTATTGACCATTTTCAACAACGTTGCCAGTTACTGTATCAATAGTTAAAGTTCTGGTCCACTTAGAAGTTTGAACATTATCAACTGGAGTCTTATCTCCTGCACCTTCATAATGAACTCTTTCCTTAACAGTCTTTTCGTATTGACTTGGATCAATGCCTTCATGTGGATTATCTGGGTTAACTGGAGCTTGACCATGGATGAAGTCTACATAGAATACTTGATCCTTACTATCGTCATTATCAAATACGGCACCTGCTGGGAAGCCATCATTCTTAAGAACATAACCTTGGCTAATCAATTCCTTAATTTTATCAGCAGTTGAGTAGTTGATTTCAGAACCATTCTTACCAGTCAAGTTGCCAGATGTAGCTATTTGCTTATTAGCACCATTTTGTACATCACGATAGATAACTTGAGCAATTTGATCCTTAGCTGGAATTATTGGGTTATATGGTACTGGGGTATCCTTACCTGGTTCTTCTGGAGTTACTGTTGGTGTACTTGGAATCATGCCTGGAATGTCAGGAACTGGTTCATCTGGCACTACCTTAGTTGGGTCCTTTGGATCAGTTGGGTAAGTTGGAGTTGGTACATCTGGAATTGGATTGCCACTTGGGTCTGTTGGAATGATCTTACCATTTGGTTTGTAAGATACTACAACCTTCTTGTCTAAATCATCCGGAGTAACAACTGTTCCACCAGCGTTACGCTTGTCTGCATGATAACCATCAATTACCGGTGTATCCTTGTAGCCAAATGTGTGACTTGTTACGTTCCATTCACCTGAATCAAGAATCTTACCAGTTACCTTGTCAACCAACATCTTCTTAGTGAAGTCGAATGTTTGTACATCGTCACTTGGTGTCTTGTCCCCTGCACCTTCGTAGTGAATAGTTTGAGTTCCTGTTCTCTTTACACTATTCTCGTCAGTGCCTTCTGGCCACTTAGGACCATCTGGATCGTTAGGATTGATTGGTTCACCTGGCTTACCTGGTTGATCTGGTGTTACTGGTACTGTACCGTGCTTCAAGATAACTGTGAAGATTTGAGTTGTGTTGTCATCATTATCAAATGATGCATCTACTGGGAAACCATCATTTACAAGTACGTAGCCCTTGTTAATAAGATCAGTGATTGTTGACTTAGTTGAGTAATCAATCTTATCGCCTGCCTTACCAGTCAAGTTACCGGAGCTAGTGATAATTGCATTGTTGTCATCTGCGTCAATGTAGTTAACAACTGCTGCCTGATCCTTAGCTGGAATTACTGGGTTATATGGTACCGGTGTATCCTTACCTGGTTCTTCTGGAGTTACTGT